>NZ_JAANNB010000163.1 GCF_011603975.1 Cellulomonas sp. IC4_254
GAAGGCCGCGAGCCCGGCCCAGGCCGTCGCCGCCGCCGCGGCGGTCGAGGCGGCGGCCCGGCCGGACCACGCACCCATCGGCCGCATCCCGGTCGTGGACGTCTCCCCCGTCGCCGAGGCCGGGCGCTGGCCCGCCAAGGCCACCGTGGGCGAGGCGGTGCCGATCCGCGCCACGGTGTTCCGCGAGGGCCACGACGCGTGCGCCGCCACCGCGGTGCTGGTCGGCCCGGACGGCACCGACCGCGCCCGGGCGACGATGGTCGACATCGCCCCCGGGCTCGACCGGTACGAGGCGCGCCTGGTGCCCGACGAGGCGGGCGCCTGGGGCTTCCGCGTCGAGGGCTGGTCCGACCCGTTCGGCACCTGGACGCACGACGCGCCGCTCAAGGTCGGCGCCGGCGTGGACGTCGAGCTCGTCCTCGAGGAGGGCGCCCGCCTGCTCACCCGCGCCGCCGACCGCACCGCCGACGACGCCGGCGCCGCGATCCCCGAGTCCGACGCCCGGCTGCTCCGCGACGCCGCGACCGCCCTGCGCGACGACAGCCGCCCCGCCGAGGCCCGGCTCGCCGCCGGCCTGTCCACGGAGGTGCGGGCCGCCCTGGCCGCCCACCCGGTGCGCGAGCTCGTGAGCCCGTCGCCCACCTACCCGCTCGTCGTCGACCGCCCGCTGGCGCTCGCCGGCTCCTGGTACGAGATCTTCCCGCGGTCGATCGGCGCCACCTACGACGACGCCACCGGCACCTGGACGACCGGCACGCTGCGCACGGCCGCCGAGGACCTGCCGCGGATCGCCGGGCTCGGGTTCGATGTCGTCTACCTGACGCCGATCCACCCGATCGGCACCACGCACCGCAAGGGCCGCAACAACACCCTGGACGCCAGGCCGGGCGACCCGGGCTCGCCGTACGCGATCGGCTCGCCGGACGGCGGGCACGACGCGATCGACCCGTCGCTCGGCACGTTCGAGGACTTCGACGCGTTCGTCGCCGCGGCCCGGGAGCAGGGCCTGGAGGTGGCCCTCGACCTGGCCCTCCAGTGCTCCCCCGACCACCCGTGGGTCGCCGAGCACCCCGAGTGGTTCACCACCCGGCTCGACGGGACGATCGCCTACGCCGAGAACCCGCCCAAGAAGTACCAGGACATCTACCCGCTGAACTTCGACAACGACCCGGAGGGCATCGCGCGGGAGATCCGCCGCGTCCTGCAGGTCTGGATCGACCACGGCGTCACCGCGTTCCGCGTCGACAACCCGCACACCAAGCCGCTGTCGTTCTGGCAGTGGCTGCTCGCGGACGTCCGCGCGGCGCACCCGGACGTGGTGTTCCTCTCCGAGGCGTTCACCCGTCCGGCGATGATGCTCAACCTGGCGCGCGTCGGGTTCCACCAGTCGTACACGTACTTCACGTGGCGGAACACCAAGGAGGAGGTCGCCGAGTACCTCGCCGAGGTGTCCGGTGAGCAGGGCTCGTGGATGCGGCCGTCGTTCTGGCCGACCACCCACGACATCCTCACGCCGTACATGCAGACCGGCGGGACCGCGGGCTTCGCGGTCCGGGCGGTGCTCGCGGCGCTCGGCTCGCCGACCTGGGGCATCTACTCCGGCTACGAGCTGGTCGAGGACGTGCCGCGGCCCGGCGTCGAGGAGCAGATCGACAACGAGAAGTACGAGTTCAAGCCCCGGGACTGGGCCGCGGCCGAGCCGCTCGGCATCGCCCGGCTGCTGCGCTCGCTCAACGAGATCCGCCGGGCGCACCCCGCGCTGCGCCAGCTGCGCAACCTCACCGTGCACCCCACGTCGGACCCGTCGCTGGTCGCGTTCTCCCGGCACCTGCCGGCGCACCTGTCGCCGACCGGGGCCGACGACACGGTCCTGGTCGTGGTGAACCTCGACCCCCGGTCGGCGCACGACGGCGTGGTCGACCTCGACCTCGCGGCGCTCGGGCTCGACCCGGACGCCCGGTTCGTGGCGCACGACGTGCTGTCCCAGGAGGTCTACGCCTGGGACGGCCACCCGTGGGTGCGGCTCGACCCGTACAGCCGGGTCGCGCACGTGATCCGGGTGGAGCGGGTGTGACCCCCGCGGGGACGTCGGGCGGCACGCCGGTGCCGTCCGCGACGGGGGTCGTCCCGACGGTCACGGGCGCGGGCGCGCACGTGCCGCACGGCAGCCCTTCCGCCGGGGCCGCCCCGGCCACGGGCGCGATCGCCACCACCGCCCTGCCCGCGCGCCGGCAGCCGCCGGTCCCGGGCGCCGAGCACGGCGGCCTCAGCGACGACCCGGAGTGGTACCGCACCGCGGTGTTCTACGAGGTGATGATCCGGTCGTTCTCCGACTCGGACGGCTCGGGCTCGGGCGACCTCAAGGGCCTGACGGCGCGGCTCGACTACCTGCAGTGGCTCGGCGTCGACTGCCTGTGGCTGCCGCCGTTCTACCCGTCCCCGCTGCGCGACGGCGGGTACGACGTGTCCGACTACACCGCCGTCGCCGCGCAGTACGGCACGCTCGAGGACTTCACCGACCTGGTGGCCGCCGCGCACGAGCGCGGGATGCGCGTCGTCGTGGACCTGGTGATGAACCACTCCTCGGACCAGCACCCGTGGTTCCAGGCGTCCCGGTCCGACCCGGACGGCCCCTACGGCGACTTCTACGTGTGGTCCGACGACAACACGCGGTACCAGGACGCCCGGATCATCTTCGTCGACACCGAGACGTCCAACTGGACGTTCGACCCCGTGCGCCGGCAGTACTTCTGGCACCGGTTCTTCAGCCACCAGCCCGACCTGAACTTCGACAACCCGCGGGTGGTCGAGGCGATGTTCGACGTCGCGCGGTTCTGGCTGCGGGTCGGCGTCGACGGGTTCCGGCTGGACGCGGTCCCCTACCTGTACGAGCGGGACGGGACCAACTGCGAGAACCTCCCGGAGACGCACCGGTTCCTGCGCGACCTGCGCGCGATGATCGACCGGGAGTTCCCCGGCCGGATCATGCTCGCCGAGGCCAACCAGTGGCCCGAGGACGTCGTGCACTACTTCGGCACCGAGGCCGAGCCCGAGTGCCACATGTGCTTCCACTTCCCGGTGATGCCGCGGATCTACTACTCGCTGCGCGACCAGCGGGCGACGTCGATCGTCGACATCCTCGCGGACACCCCGGCGATCCCGGGTGGCGGCCAGTGGAGCACGTTCCTGCGGAACCACGACGAGCTCACGCTCGAGATGGTGTCCACCGAGGAGCGCGCCTCGATGTACGGCTGGTACGCCCCCGACTCCCGGATGCGCGCCAACATCGGCATCCGCCGCCGGCTCGCGCCGCTGCTCGACGACTCCCGCAAGGAGATCGAGCTCGCGCACGCGCTGCTGCTGTCCCTGCCCGGGTCGCCGTGCCTCTACTACGGCGACGAGATCGGCATGGGCGACAACATCTGGCTCGCCGACCGCGACGCCGTGCGCACCCCGATGCAGTGGACGCCCGACCGGAACTCCGGCTTCTCGACGGCCGACCCAGGCAAGCTCTACCTGCCGGTGATCCAGTCGCTCGTGCACCACTACAACAACGTGAACGTCGAGGCGCAGCTCGCGCAGACGACGTCCCTGCTGCACTGGGTGCGCGGCATGCTCATGGTCCGCCGGCAGCACCCGGCGCTCGGCCGCGGGACGTTCGAGGTGGTGCCCGGCGACAACGACGCCGTGCTGTCCTTCCTGCGCCGGGACTCCGGCGAGACCCTGCTGTGCGTCGCGAACCTCGCCTCGACGGCGCGCGCCAGCACCCTGCGGCTGCCCCCGGAGCTCGCCGGGGCCACGCTGCAGGACGTGTTCGGCGGCGCGAAGTTCCCCGACGTCGGCGCGGACGGCACCGCCACCTTCACCCTGGGGTCGCGCGACTTCTACTGGCTGGCGGTGACGACGGCATGACCGACCGACGGGTGGCCCACGAGGACCGGGACGACGCGCTGGCCGCGCTGCTGGCGCCCTGGCTGCCGGGACGGCGCTGGTTCCCGATCAAGGGCGTCGACGCGCGGGTCACCGCGATCGGCGGCCTGACCCTCGCCGACCCGGAGGGCGCCGCCGACGTGCGGCTCCTGCTGCTGCGGGCCGAGGGCGGCGGCACCGGGGCCGTGCTCCAGGTGCCCGTGGTGCTCGGCACCGACGTGGCCGACGGCGACGCCGCGCTGGTCGGGCGGCTGCCCGACGGCACCGCGGTCGTCGACGGCGCGGGGCGGCCCGAGTTCGAGCGCGCCTGGCTGGCCGCCGCGGACCGGCCCGACGGCGCGGCCTCGACCGACGGCGACGGGCTGGGCGCGCTGGGTGCGCCGAAGGTCGTGCCGGGCGAGCAGTCGAACACCTCCGTCATCCTCCCCGGGGCCGGCCCCGACGGCAGCACCGCCATGCTCAAGGTGTTCCGCGGGCTCACCGAGGGCGACAACCCGGACGTCGACGTGCCGCGCGCGTTGGCCGAGGTGGGCTGGACGCACGTGCCGCGGCCGCTCGCCTGGCTGGGCGCGGAGTGGCCCGACGGCGACGGCACCGCGCACGGGCACCTCGGCGTGCTGAGCGCCTTCGTGCCCGGGGCGCACGACGGCTTCGAGCTGGCGTGCGACCTCGCGAAGCGCGGCGAGTCGTTCGGCGACCTCGCCGAGGACCTCGGGGAGGTCATCGGGCAGATGCACCGGGCCCTGGCGCGGGCGCTGCCGGACGACGTGCTGCCGGCGGACGGCGCCGCGGACCCGGGCGCGACGGACGCGGGGTCCTCCGGCGGCCGGCACGCCGCCGACCCCGAGCCCGGCCTGTCCCCCGCCGCCGCCCGGGTCGCCGACGCGCTCGCCGCGCGGTTCGCCTGGGCCAGCGGCATCGTCCCCGAGCTCGAGGGCTTCGGCGACGCGGTGGCCGCGCTCGCCGAGCGCACCCGGCTGCTCGCCGACGTCCCGCACCGGCAGCGCGTGCACGGCGACCTGCACCTCGGGCAGGTCCTGCGCGGCGACGACACCTGGTACGTCCTCGACTTCGAGGGCGAGCCGCTGCTCCCCGTCGCGCAGCGCACCCGGCCCGATCTCGCGCTCCGCGACGCCGCGGGCATGCTGCGGTCCTTCGACTACGCCGCGGCGGTGGGCGGCGCGCCCGCCGCGTGGACCGAGGTGGCGCGCACCGCGTTCCTCGCCGGCTACACGGCCGAGAGCGGCGAGGTCGACCCCGGAACCCGGGCGCACCTGCTGCGGGTGCTCGAGCTCGACAAGGCGCTCTACGAGGCCGTCTACGAGGCGCGCAACCGGCCGGACTGGCTGCCGATCCCGCTCGCGGGGGTGCAGCGGCTGCTGGGCTGAACCCGCGCCGGGGCCGGGGCGCGCCTGGCAGACTGCCGGGCGTGAGCCCCGCGACCCCCGCCGGCCTGCCCGGCGTGCCCGAGCCCGCACCCACGCACGTCCTGCTCGTCGGCGACTCCGTCACCGACTGCGGCCGGCGCGCCGACCCCGAGCACCTGGGCGACGGCTACGTCCGGTTGCTCGCCGAGGGGCCGCTGCGCGGCTGCCGGGTCACCAACCGCGGGGTCGGCGGCGACCGGGCCGTCGACCTGGCGGCGCGGTGGCAGGCCGACGTGCTGGCCGAGCGCCCCGACGTGCTGTCCGTCGCCGTCGGGATCAACGACACCTGGCGGCGCTACGACCGCGGCGTCACGACACCCGCCCAGGCCTTCGAGGCCACGTACCGCGGGCTGCTCGGGTCCGCCCTGGCCGCCGGCGTCCGGCGCCTGGTCCTCGTCGAGCCGTTCGTCGTGCCGGTCACGCCCGAGCAGGAGCGCTGGTGGGACGAGGACCTCGGCGCGAAGGTCGCCGTCGTGCACCGGCTCGCCGCCGAGCACGACGCCGTCCTCGTCCCCGCCGGGACGCACCTGGCCGCCCTCGCGGCCGAGCACGGCGCCGCGGCGCTGGCGGCGGACGGCGTCCACCCGACCCCCGCCGGGCACCGCGCGCTGGCCGACCTGTGGTGGGCCGCGGCGGCCGGCGCCGTCCTGCGCGACTGACGGGCAGGCCCGCGCGCGCGGTCTGGCTGCGCGAACGCCCGGGTGGTGGTTGGGTGGGGTCATGAACCGCCCGGCCGAGACGTCGCCCGTCACCGTCGACCACGACACCCTGCGCGCCGTCGCCTCCGGCACGCACCACGACCCGCACTCCGTGCTGGGCGCCCACCTGACCCCGAGCGGTCTCGTCGTGCGGACCCTGCGCCCGCTCGCCGACGCCGTCGTGGTGGTCACCGCCTCCGGCAGCACCGCGGCCGAGCACGAGCAGGACGGCATCTGGGTCGCCGTGCTGCCCGAGACGCAGGTGGTCGACTACCGGCTCGACGTCACCTACGCCGGGGAGACCCAGCGGGTCGACGACCCCTACCGCTACCTGCCGACGGTCCAGGAGCTCGACCGGCACCTCATCCGCGAGGGCCGGCACGAGCAGCTGTGGACCGTCCTCGGCGCGAACGTGCACCGCTACCCCGGCGCGCTCGGCGACGTCACCGGGACCGCCTTCGCCGTGTGGGCGCCCAACGCGCGCGCCGTGCGGGTCGTCGGCGACTTCAACCACTGGCAGGGCGCCCAGCACGCCATGCGCTCCCTCGGCGACTCCGGCGTCTGGGAGATCTTCGTCCCCGGTGTCGGCGCCGGCACCCGGTACAAGTTCGAGGTCGTCGGCGCCGACGGCTCCTGGCGGCAGAAGGCCGACCCGCTCGCCAAGGGCACCGAGGTCCCGCCGGCCACCGCGTCCGTCGTCGTCGAGTCCGAGTTCACCTGGGGCGACCAGGACTGGATCGACCAGCGCCGCTCGCACGACCCGCACTCCGGGCCCATGAGCATCTACGAGGTGCACCTCGGCTCCTGGCGCCAGGGTCTGTCCTACCGCGAGCTCGCCGAGCAGCTCACCGCGTACGTCCTCGAGATGGGCTTCACGCACGTCGAGCTCCTGCCCGTCTCCGAGCACCCGTTCGGCGGCTCCTGGGGCTACCAGGTCTCGTCGTACTACGCCCCGACCTCGCGGTTCGGCCACCCCGACGACTTCCGGCACCTCGTCGACACCCTGCACCGCGCCGGCATCGGCGTCCTGCTCGACTGGGTGCCCGCGCACTTCCCCAAGGACGAGTGGGCCCTCGCGCGGTTCGACGGCACCCCGCTCTACGAGCACCCCGACCCGCAGCGCGGCGAGCAGCTCGACTGGGGCACCTACGTCTTCAACTTCGGGCGCAACGAGGTGAAGAACTTCCTCGTCGCCAACGCCACCTACTGGCTCGAGGAGTTCCACGCCGACGGCCTGCGCGTCGACGCCGTCGCCTCGATGCTCTACCTCGACTACTCGCGCGAGCCCGGGCAGTGGCAGCCGAACGTGCACGGCGGCCGCGAGAACCTCGAGGCGATCGCGTTCCTCCAGGAGGCGAACGCCACCGCGTACCGGCGCACCCCCGGCGTCATGATGATCGCCGAGGAGTCGACCGCCTGGCCCGGCGTCACGACCCCCACCAGCGGGGGCGGCCTCGGGTTCGGCCTGAAGTGGAACATGGGCTGGATGAACGACACCCTCCGCTACCTCGCGGAGCAGCCCATCAACCGCCGGTACCACCACCACGAGGCGACCTTCTCGCTCGTGTACGCGTTCTCCGAGCAGTTCGTCCTGCCGATCAGCCACGACGAGGTCGTGCACGGCAAGGGCTCCGTCATGCGCAAGATGCCCGGCGACGACTGGCAGCAGCGCGCCGGCGTCCGCGCCCTGCTCGCCTACCAGTGGTCCCACCCCGGCAAGCAGCTCGTCTTCATGGGCACCGAGTTCGCCCAGGGCACCGAGTGGGCCGAGTCCCGGTCCCTCGACTGGTACCTGCTCGACCACGCCCCGCACCGCGGCGTGCAGTCCGCCGTCCGGGACCTCAACCGGTTCTACCGCTCGCACTCCGCGATGTGGGCCCTCGACCACTCCCCCCAGGGGTTCGAGTGGATCGACGCCAACGACGCCGACCGGAACGTCCTCGCGTACCTGCGCCGCGACGACCGCGGCAACGTCGTGGCCGTCGTCGTGAACTTCTCCGGCGTCCCGCACGAGGACTACCGCCTGGCACTCCCCCAGGGTGGCACCTGGATCGAGGCGATCAACACGGACGCCGAGGAGTACGGCGGCTCCGGGGTCGGCAACCTCGGCCAGGTCCAGGCCCGGCCCGAGCCGCACCACGGGCGCGCGTTCTCCGCGACGCTCCGGGTCCCGCCCCTGGGCGTCCTGTACCTCGTCCCGGCCTGACCCGCCCGCTGCGCTGCGCGGCGGCGGTGTCGCGCCGCGAGGGCGGCGTCACGCTCGGACGGTCGTCGTCCGGGCAGGGCGACGTCGCGCGCGGTCGGCGCCGTCGCGTCGCCGCGCAGGCACTGCGTCGTCGCAGGGAGACGGCACAGCCCGGGCGGTGTCGCACCGAGACGGCACAGGCCAGGGCGGTGTCGCACGGACACGGCACAGCCCAGGCGGTGTCACACGGCGACGACACAACCCGACGGCGTCCTGCGGCCCTCCGCGCCCCGGTCGCCCGCGCCAGCGTCGAGCCCGCGGTATCCCCCGCGCCCACGTCCCGGCCCGCGGTCTGACCTCGCCCAGATGGCGACTCTCGGCTGCACGCGACGCGGCGACGCAGCCGAGAGGTGCCATCTCGGCGCGAGCGGTTGCTGCCTGAGGTAGGACCTCACGCGCGCACACGGCGCACCTCCGCGTGATCCAGCCGCGTCGACGCGTGGCCTCTCCCGCCGCAGCGCTGCATCACTGCGCCGAGAGGGCACTAGGTGCTCCCTCAAGCACTCCGGAGGGGACATGAACTACCCGCTCGGAGGGCGGCGTGGGCGCTCTGCCGGCGTGGGCGCTCTGCCGGCGTGGGCGCTCAGCCGGCGTGGGGCACGCGGGGGCTCGGCCCCAGAGAACTACTGGGGAAACAGAAAGAGCCACCCCCGAAGGGGTGGCTCTTCCTGAATGATGTCCGGCGGCGTCCTACTCTCCCACACCCTGGCGAGTGCAGTACCATCGGCGCTGAAGGGCTTAGCTTCCGGGTTCGGAATGGGACCGGGCGTTTCCCCTTCGCTATGACCGCCGTAA
>NZ_JAANNB010000164.1 GCF_011603975.1 Cellulomonas sp. IC4_254
CGACGTCGACACCTGGCTCGACGGCTTCCTCCCCGCCGCGCTCGAGCGCACCGACATCCCCGGCGCGGCCGTCGCGGTGGTGCACGACGGCGAGGTCCTCACGACCCGCGGCTACGGCTGGGCCGACACCGGGACCGAGTCCGGCGAGGCCGTCCCCGTCGACCCCGACCGCACGCTGTTCCGCCCGGGCTCGGTGTCGAAGCTCGTCACGGCGACCGCCGTCATGCAGCTGGTCGAGTCCGGCGACGTCGACCTGGACACCGACGTGGCGGAGTACGTCGACATCGACGTGCCGCGGGCGTTCGACGACCCGATCACGCTGCGCCACCTGCTCACGCACACCGCCGGGTTCGAGGAGCGGATCCGCGGGCTGATCGGCCCCGAGGGGACGCCGGTCGACCTGCGCGCCGCCCTGGCCACCGACCCGCCCGAGCAGGTGTACCGGCCCGGCACGGTCCCGGCGTACTCGAACTACGGCAACGCGCTGGCCGGGTACGTGGTCGAGCGCGTGAGCGGCGAGCCGTTCGAGCAGTACGTCCGCGAGCACGTCCTGGAGCCGGCGGGGATGACGACGGCGACGTTCGAGCAGCCGGTGCCGGCCGACCTGCGCGACCGGCAGGCGCTCGGGTACGGCACCGCCTCCGGGCCGTCGACGGGCGTCGAGGTCGTCGGCGTCGCGCCCGCCGGCGCGCTGTCCGCGTCGGCCGCCGACATGGCGCGGTTCATGCTCGCGCTGCTCGGGGAGCCCGTGACCGGCACGCCGGTGCTGGACGCCGACGCGCTCGCGCTCATGCAGCAGCCCGCGCTCGGCGAGGACGAGCTGGGCACGCTGGCCGGCGGGCCGCGGATGGGGCTCGGGTTCTTCCAGGAGGACCGGAACGGGCACCGAGTCGTCGGCCACGGCGGTGACACGAACGCGTTCCACTCGCACCTGCAGCTGTACCCGGACGAGCGGACCGGCGTGTTCGTCACGGTGAACGGGTCCGGCGCGGGGGCGCTCGACACCCTGGAGCTGCGCGAGCAGCTGATGCAGGGCTTCGCGGACCGCTACTTCCCGGCGACCGACGACACCCCGGCCGGCGCCGACACCCCGGCCGCCACCGCCGCCCCCGACGCCGACACCGCCCGCGCGCACGCCGCGCTCCTCGCCGGCGCGTACACCGACTCCCGCGCGATGCGCAGCACGTTCCTGCACGCCACCGAGCTGCTCGCCGTCACGGAGGTCACCGCGCAGGACGACGGCCGGGTGCTGATCACGCCGGGCCCGCTGACCCGCCGGCCCGTGCTGTACGAGGAGGTCGAGCCGTGGGTGTGGCAGGAGGTCGGCGGCCAGCGGACGATCGCGGCGCGCGCCGAGGACGGCCGGGTCACGGCGATCGGCTACGACTCGGCGTTCACGCTGCTGCCGGCGAGCCCGGCGACGGGCGTGGCGCTGCCGGCGCTCGGCGCGGCGGTCGCCGTGCTGCTGGTGGCCGCGCTCGCCGGGCCCGTGACCGCGCTGGTCCGCCGCGTCCGGCACCGGGCCCCGCGCGACGCCGCCGGGCGCACGGCCCGGGTGCTGACCCGCGTCGCGGCGGCGAGCGCCGTGCTCGCCGTCGCCGGCTGGGCGGTCGCGATCACGACGATCATGGGGCTGGTCGACCTGCCGGAGGGCGGCCTCCGGGTGCTGCAGGTGCTGCAGGGCGTCGGGATCCTGGGGCTGGTGCCGGCGACCGTGCGGGTGGTCGGCGACGTGCGGCGGCGCGCCGGCGGGTGGCGGGTCGCAGGCGGCGTGCTGGTGCTGGTCGCACTCGGCGTCGTGGCGTGGTTCGCCGTCACCTACCGCCTGGTGGCGCCGAGCCTGTCGTACTGACGCGCGACGCGGCCCCCGACGCGCGAGGAGCCCCCGGCCGGGTCGACCACGGCCGGGGGCTCCTGCGCGGGCGCCGCGTCAGTCGCGCAGCGACGCCCCGTTGGTCCGGATGACCTCCTGGTACCAGTCGAACGACGCCTTCGGCGTGCGGGCCAGCGTCCCGTTGCCCTCGTCGTCCTGGTCCACGTGGATCAGGCCGTACCGCTTGGACATCTGCGACGTCGACGCCGCGATGATGTCGAGGCCGCCCCACGCGGTGTACCCGAGCACCTCGACGCCGTCCTCGATGGCCTCGCCGATCTGCTGGATGTGCGTCTTGAGGTAGTGGATCCGGTACGGGTCCTCCACCCGCCCGTCCGGCCCGACCTCGTCCTTGGCGCCCAGCCCGTTCTCCACGACGAACAGCGGCACCTGGTACCGGTCCCACAGGTCGCGCAGCGCGATCCGCAGGCCGACCGGGTCGTGGTGCACGCCCCAGTCGGTGACCTCCAGGTGCGGGTTGCGGATGCTGGAGAAGATGTTGCCGCCGGTGATGCCGTACTTCGACGGGTCGGCCGCCGACACCAGCGACATGTAGTAGCTGAACGACAGGAAGTCGACCGTGCCCGCGGCCAGCTCCTCCGCGTCGCCCTCCGCCACCGCGATCGTGATCCCCTTGCGCGCCAGCAGCCGCGGCACGAACGTCGGGTACGCGCCGCGGACCTGGACGTCGGTGTGCATGAGGTTGAGGTCGTTCGCCTCCAGGGCCTCCAGCACGTCGGCCGGGGCGCTGGTCGCCGGGTAGTGCAGCATCCGGGCGAGCATGCAGCCGACCTGCGCCGACGGGTCGACGTCCTTGATGATCCGCACGGCCCGGGCGCTCGCGACGTACTGGTGGTGCAGCGCCTGCCAGGCCTTGGCCTCGGTGTGCTCGCCCTCTCGGGTGACCACGCCGCCGCCGGTGTACGGCTCCAGCAGGGTCGTGTTGATCTCGTTGAACGTCAGCCAGTAGGTGACGAGCGGGTGCAGCTCGCGCACGACGGTCTCGACGTACCGGGTGTAGAGGTCGATCACGCCCCGCTCGGACCAGCCGCCGCGGCCGTCGGCCACGAGCGCCAGCGGCATCTCGTAGTGCGACAGGGTGACGACCGGCTCGATGCCGTGGTCCCGCAGGCACGTCAGCAGGTCCCTGTAGTAATCCAGGCCCGCCCGGTTCGGCTCCGCGTCGTCGCCGGTCGGGAAGATCCGCGTCCAGGCGATCGACAGGCGCAGGGCCTTGATCCCGAGCTCGGCGAACAGGTCGATGTCCTCGCGGTACCGGTGGTAGAAGTCGACCCCGTAGCGCTTCGGGTAGCCGGCCCCGCCCTCGACCGTCCGGGCGACGGCGATCTCCTCGTCCGAGGCGCGCATGAGCGCCTCGAGCGCGGTGTAGTTCCGCGCCTCCGGGGAGCGGAACGGCACGACGTCGGCGGTGGAGAGGCCCTTGCCGTCGGCGTCGAAGCCGCCCTCGACCTGGTTGGCGGCGAACGCGGTGCCCCAGAGGAAGTCGTCAGGGAAGCTCATCGGGCGGTCTCCAGGGCGTGCTCGAGGGTCTCGACGGCGAGCAGGCCGGCCCCCGCGCGGACGGTGCCCGCGGCGATCGGCTCGACGCCCGCGTACGCGGTCGCGTTGGTGACGACGACGACCGTGGTCGTGTCGTGGGTGGCCGCCACGGCGGGCAGGTCGACGGTCAGCAGGCGGTCGCCGACGGACACGCGGTCGCCGTCGGCGACGTGGGCCGTGAAGCCCTTCCCGCCGAGGTTCACCGTGTCGACGCCGACGTGCACCAGCACCTCGACGCCGTCGTCGGACCGCAGGCCCACGACGTGCTTGGTCGGGAACACCGTCACGACGGTGCCGGACACGGGGGCGACGACCTCGCCGTCCGTCGGCAGCACGCCGACGCCCTTGCCCATCGCGCCGCTCGCGAACGCGCCGTCGCCGACCTCGGACAGCGGGACGACGGTGCCGGCGACCGGCGAGGCGACCACGGGGCCGCCGTCGAGGGCAGCGGCCGCACCGGCGGCCCGGTCGTCCGCGGTCGCAGCGTCGGCCACGCCCGTGGACCCGGCCGCCGCAGCGCCCCGGGTCAGCGGCGACTCGTCGAACCCGATGACCAGCACGGCCACGAACGCGCCGACGAACGCCACGGCCAGCGCCGCGACGGACCAGCCGAACGTCTGCCCCGCGAGGCCGGGCAGGCCCGGGAGGCCGGAGTTGCCGACGAGCGCGTACGCCTGGGCGCCGAAGCCGAGCGAGATCGCGCCACCCGCGGCGCCGCCGATCATCGAGGCCAGGAACACCCGGCGCATCGGGAGCAGCAGACCGAACAGGCCCGGCTCGGTGACGCCCATGAGGGCGGTGAAGCCGGTCGACAGCGAGGTCGCGCGGACCTGGCGGGACCGGGCGCGCAGCGCGACGCCGAACAGCGCGCCGGCGACGGAGAACACCTGGACGTAGGTCAACGGCAGGAACGGGTCGTGGCCGAGCGAGGCCAGGTTGCCGAGGATGAACGGCACCAGGGCCGCGTGCATGCCGGTCATGATGATGAGCGACATCAGGCCGCCGAGCAGGATGCCCGAGAACACGCCGCCGTGGGTGAGCAGCCAGTTCAGGCCGCCGGAGATCTGCTCGCCGATGATCGCGCCGAGCGGGCCGAGGGCCACCAGGGTGATCGGGCCGACGACGACCATGCTCACCAGCGGGACGACGCTGAGGTGCAGCGCCTGCGGGAGCACCTTCTTGAGCCCGCGCTCGACCCAGGACAGCGCCCACACCGCCAGCAGCGACGGGATGACCGTGTACGAGTAGGTGGTCGCGGTGACCGGCACGCCGAGGAACGCCACCGGGTCGCCCGCGGACAGCAGGGTCACCAGGTTCGGGTAGACCAGCGCCGCCGACAGCGCCGCGGCGACGAACACGTTCGTCTTGAACGTGCGCGCCGCGGAGATCGCGATCATCACCGGCAGGAAGTAGAAGAACGCGTCGCCGAGCGAGTAGAGCAGCTGGTAGGTCTGCGTCTCGGTCGACATCCAGCCGAGCCACACGGCGAGCGCCAGGAGGCCCTTGATGAGACCGGCGCCGGCGATGGCGGGCAGCAGCGGCGGGAAGGTCTTCGACAGGAAGCCGAAGAACCGGTCGCGGATCGAGCCGCCCGACGCCGCGGGGGCGCCGGCGTCGACCGCGTCGTCCGCGTTCGGGTCGTTCACCTTCGCCACGAGGCCCGGGTGGGTCTCCTGGACGGCCGCGAACACCTTCGGCACGTCGTTGCCGATGATGACCTGGAACTGCTCGCCGCTCTGGTTGATCGCCTGCACCGCGGGGACGGCGCGCACGGCGTCCTCGTCGACGCGGGACCGGTCGACCAGACCGAACCGCAGGCGGGTGACGCAGTGGTAGAGCGAGGTGATGTTGTCCTCGCCGCCGACCGCCGCGACGATCGCGGCAGCGTCCTTCTCGTATGTCACAGGGCTCTCCTGAGCTGTCCCCACGGGTCGCCGGAGCGGCGCCGCGGGGTGGGAGGGGGTGTCAGAGCAGGTTCGACAGGTGCAGACCGAGGTAGGTCCGCTCCTGCAGCGTCATGACGTGTCCGTGGCGCTCCTCGACGACGGCCGCGACCTCGTCGACGACCGCGAAGGCCCGGGGCTGCTGCTCCACGAGGAACGCGTGCAGCGCGGGGTCCCCGCCGTCCTCGACCTCGCCGTCGACGACCCGCTGCGCGAGGAAGCGCAGGTGGGTCGCGAACCGGAGGTAGGCGTGCCGCTCGTCGTCGTCCGCGATGTCCAGCTCCTCGCGCACGACGCCGAGGACGTCGCGCATGAACTCCATGAGCCGGGCGGTCTTCTCGGACGAGCCGCCGACCGTCGCGTTCACGAAGTGCAGCGCGATGTTGACGGCCTCGTCGTCCCCGAAGGTCACCCCGAGGTGCTTGTTGAGGATCATCACGGCCGACCGCGCGAAGAGGTACTCCTCGCGGTGGATCGTCCGCACCTCGACGGCCAGCGGGTTCGCGAGGGAGATGCCCTCCCGGACGCGCTGCACGGCGTAGACGAGGTGGTCCGCCAGGGACGCGAAGATGCCGTCCCCGAACTCACGGCCCAGCGATCGGCGTGCCACGGTGACGATGTCGGCCGTCACCTGGAGGATCTCCGGCGGCACGGTGCCGACGATCGACGCGAGGTGGTTGCCCGCGGCGTCGTCGCGGATCCGGAACACCGACTCCACGCGCTTCTCGTCGATCGTGTCGCCGGGCCTGCCCTGGAAGCCGATGGCCTTCCCGACCACGATCACGTCGCGCCCGGCGGCGTCGACCGCGGACACGACGTTGTTGTTGAGGATGCGCCGCACCTTCACGCTGTACACCTTCGTTGCAGACCTGCTCTACCGGGGCCCTCTTTGGCCTCGGCGGTGGTGTTGCCTGCAAGAGCAGTGACAAGCCAGGCGGGACGGTAACACCGCCGTCCGTGCGGAAACAACAGACCTGGTCAGGATCACCCGGTCCCGGTGCCCGGGTGGAGCGTCCTGCCCGACACACCCCGGGCGTGTCGGGCAGGACCCTCCACTCCGGGAGCCTGCACGGGCGTCAGGCCGCCGTGGCCCCGCCCTGCGCGGCCAGCGCGTCGGTCAGCAGGCCGACCAGCGCCTCGAGCTGCACGTCGGCGGCCGCGCCGTCCTCCACGTCGGCACCGTCCAGCGCCCGCGCCGCGAGGCCGGACTTGCTGTCGATGAGCTCGGCGATCCGGGAGTCGACGGTCTGCGCGGCGATGACCCGCCACGCGGTGACCGGCTCGGACTGCCCGATGCGGTGGATGCGGTCGATCGCCTGGGTCTGCTCGGCGTCGGTCCAGGACAGCTCGGCGAGCACGAGGTTCGACGCGACCTGCAGGTTCAGCCCCACGCCGGCGGCGGTGAGCGAGCAGACGACGATCTGCACCTCGGGGTCCTCGACGAACGCCGTGACGTTCTTGTCGCGCTGCCGGGTGGTCTGGTCGCCGCGGATCGAGGCGAACTTGATGCCCCGCTCGGCGAACGACTGCTCGGCGTGGTCCATCACGTCGACGTGCTTCGCGAAGAACACCACCTTGCCGACGTTGCGGGCCAGCTGGGCGGCGTAGTCGGCGGCCGGCGCGGCCTTGGCCTGCCCGATCCGGCGGACCATCGAGAACACGTTCTCGCCCTTGGCCTTGCCGCTGGAGTCCTTGAGCTCCGCGGCGGCGACGCGCCGGGCGATCTCGTGGTCGGTCCCCAGGACCAGGCCGGTCTCCCGCGCCTCCACGGCGCTGCGGTACCGCTGCAGCAGCCGCTCGACGAGCGCGGCCTCGGCCTCGCGGATCGACCGGCCGGCCGCGCCGTCGAGCTCCACCAGCAGGTCGGCCACCCGGCGCGCGGGGATGTCGGCGACGACGTCGGCCTTGCGGCGGCGGACGATGCCCATGTCGATGACGCACTGCCGCGCGGCGACGGAGAACCCGCGGTCCGCCGGCGTGAGCCCGATGGCGTCCAGCGCGGTCATCAGCCGACCCACGGGCTTCTCGTCGTCGATCCAGCCGAGGTACTGCCAGATCGCCCGGAAGTCCTCGATGTCGTTGATCAGCGGCGTGCCGGTCAGCGCCATCAGCAGCGGGCGGGCCGCGCGCTCCCGGATCTTCTCGGCGATCGACAGCACGTGCTGCGAGCGCTGCGAGCGCTTGTTCTTGATGAAGTGCGCCTCGTCGACGACCATCCCGCGGAAGCCGTGCTCCCCCAGCCAGCCGACGTGCCGGTCGAGGATCTCGTAGTTGACGATCACGACGTCCGCGAACCCGTCGACCCGCTCGCCGTCGCCGTGCACGACGGTGGCGCGCCGCTCGGGCGTCCACAGCCCGACCTCGTGCGCCCAGTTCGTCTTCACGACGTTGGGGACGACGACCAGCAGCGGGTACGCGCCGGCGGTGCGGGCGGCGAGCAGCGCCTGGGCGGTCTTGCCGAGGCCGGGCTCGTCGGCGAGCAGGAACGTGCGGTGGCCCTCGGCGGCCGCGGTGACGACCTGCGCCTGGTGCGGCATGAGCTCGCGACCGGGCGGGGTCGGGATGTGCGCCGGCTCGGGCAGCGGCATGCAGGCGGCGACGCCGTCGCCGGACTGCTCGAACGACCGGAACAGCGGCTCGAGCAGCTCCCAGCCCGCCAGCCGGCGGGGCTTGGCGGCGACCCGCTCGGCGGCGGCCTCAAAGTCGGGGGCCAGGAACGGGTTGGCCAGCCGGCGGGAGAGCACCGACTGCGGGACGACCTGCCGGTCGGCGCCCGGCGCGGGGGCCACGGGGGCGGGCGCCTCCTCGGGCTCCGGCTCCTCCGGGACGTCCATGCCGGCCGCGCGCTGCACGGTCGCCTTGTACGCCCGGGCCGCGTCGGACACCTTGGCGTCGTCGGCCAGCAGCGCCAGCAGCGTCGTGTCCCGCGCGGCGATGCGCGCGAGCTGGGTGGCCACGCCGTCGAGCCGCTTCATCAGCTCCGTGCGCTTGGCCTGGGACAGCTCGGTGTCGGCCATCGCCCGGGCGCGCTCCTCGCGCACCAGCAGCGCCACGACCTGGAACTTGGTCCGGACGGCCGGCCGGACCGGCGGGCGCTGCACGGCGCCCTCGATCTCGCGGACCACCCCGGCGAGCACCGGGATCAGCCCCTGCTCGCTCGGGCGGGCGGTGCGGCGGCGCTGGCCGCCGGGGGCGGTGCTGCTGCCCCCGCGGGCGGGTCGGCGCTGGCCGGTTCGTGCCACTTCGTCTCCTTCGTGCCTGCGTGCCGCGGCGAGGGCACGCGGGCGTGGTGCCGTCGCCGCGCGGGTCCGGCGCGGACGCCGGGTGCGCGCGACGCGTCGCCGCGGACGCCGCCCGCGGGCCCGGGGCGGGTGCCGGGGGCGGCGGGCGCCGGTGCTGCGGGCGCGTCGTGGGGCGTCCCCGCCTTGTCACGGCGGGGCGCCTCGGCGGACGACCACGGGCCACTGTCGGCGCGCGGGGACGTCCGTCGTGCGCCTGGGCAGATTCGAACTGCCGACACCCGCTTTAGGAGAGCGGTGCTCTATCCACTGAGCTACAGGCGCGCGGGCCGGGACCCCTGGGGCGACCGGCCGGCCGCCGTCCCGCCGTCGGTTCGACGGGGCGGACGCGCCCACCCTACCGGGGCCGGGCGCGGTGGCGCTCCGGCGGCGCGCGGCGGGCGGGTCCGGCGGGCGTCGAGTGCG
>NZ_JAANNB010000165.1 GCF_011603975.1 Cellulomonas sp. IC4_254
GGGGCGTCCCGCCCGGCGCACCGCCCGCCGCGCCGGCCGACCCGGCCCGCGTCCCGGACCCGGGTCCGCCGCCCGGGAGGTCGTCCTCCGGCAGCGGCACCAGGATCCGCACCGCCTCCTCGTGGGCCCGGCGCCCGCCGGCCGTGAGCGGCGGGGACGGCACCACGACGACGAGCCGCCCCGCGTCGTCCGGCCGCTCGGGGTCGTAGTAGACCCGCGCCGGGTGCCGGAACGCGTCCCGCGGCACCCGGGTGCGCACCGCGTGCCGCACGCCTCGGGCGTCGTCGAAGTGCACGGTGGCCCCGACCACCGGGCCCGTGCCGCTCTCGTAGTCCCGCACGCGCGCCCAGGTCCCGCGGCGGCCGCCCAGCCGCGCCAGGAGTCCGGTGCCGCGGAGCACCCGCAGCCCGCCCCACAGCGCGGCGACCAGCCCCAGCGCGAGCACCAGCGCCGCGATCAGCACCAACCGGCGCACGGCCTGCTCGGTGGTCAGGCCGTCGGTGACGGCCGCCGACCAGCCCGCGAGCAGCGCCCCGGAGCCGAGCACGACGGCGAGGCCCGGCGTCGCCCGGCGGGTGAGCGGGGCAGCGGCGGCGGCGGACGCCAGCAGCACCATGCCGCCCAGCACGGGCGCGGCCCCGGCGAAGTCGTCGGTCGCGCAGGTCCCCGCGAAGCACTCCCACCGCACGAGCGTCGCGTCGTGCGCGCCGAGCCGCAGCAGCCACCAGGCCAGCCCGCCGAGCGCGACGGCGGCGAGCGCGGTGCCAGCCGTGCGGGCGGCGGAGCGGGACAGGACGGACGTGGGGTCGGGCGGTGCGGTCACGCACCCCATCCTGCCAACGCCGCAGGTCGGCGCGCCGCCGGTGTCGCGCGGCTCACGGCCGCGGCGCCGCCCGACACGGCACCGACACACCGCGGGGCTAGCCTGCCCCCGTGCCCGAGATCGCCCCCCACGCCCGCGCCGTCCCCGCCTCCGGCATCCGCCGGATCACCGAGCTCGCGTGGTCGCTGCCCGGGGCCGTGGTGCTGAGCGTCGGCGAGCCGGACCTGCCCACCGCCCCGCACGTCCTGGACGCGGCGCGCGAGGCGCTGGCCCGCGACGACACCCGGTACACGCCGAACGGCGGCATCGCCCCGCTGCGGGACGCCGTGGCGGCGTGGCTCGACCCGGAGCACGCGCTGCCCGTCCGCCGGGACAACGTGTGGGTCACCGCGGGAGGCGCGCAGGCGCTGCACCTGGGGCTGAGCCTGACGGTGGGCGCGGGCGACGGCGTGCTGGTGCCGGACCCGGGCTACCCGCCGTTCACGATGGCGACCCGGCTGCTGCAGGCCGAGGCGCAGCCGTACGCGCTGCGGCCCGAGGACGGCTTCCTGCCGGACCCGGCCGCCGTCGAGGCGGCGATCACCGACCGGACCCGGGTGCTGCTGCTGAACTCGCCGTCGAACCCGCTGGGCACGAGCCTGCCGGAGCACCTGGTGGCGGAGCTCGTGGACGTCGCCCGGCGGCACGACCTGTGGGTGCTGTCCGACGAGTGCTACGCGGCGTTCACCTACGACGCTCCGCACGTGCCGGCGGCGCGGTTCGACACCGACGGGCGGGTGCTGACGCTGCACACGTTCTCGAAGACCCACGCGATGACCGGGTTCCGGGTCGGGGTGCTGGTGGTGCCGGACCGGATGGCGCCGCTGATGCCCACGCTGCAGGAGTCGATCGTGTCGTGCGTGAACACCCCGGCGCAGTACGCGGCGCTCGCCGCGCTGACCGGCCCGCAGGACGCGGTCGAGCACGCGCGCCGGACGTACCGGGAGCACCGGGACCTGGCGACGGCGATCCTCGACGAGCGCGGCATCCCGTGGCTGCCGGCGGGCGGCGGGATCTACCTGTGGGCCGACGTCTCGCACGCGACCGGCGGCGGGGACGTCGCGGCGTGGGCGGAGGAGCTCGCGCGGACGGCGGGCGTGGCCGTGGCCCCCGGGTCGGCGTTCGGCGCCGCGGGCGAGGGCTGGGTGCGGATCTCGCTCACCGCCAGCGCCGACGACCTGCGCACCGGGCTGTCCCGGCTGCCCGCGCGCACCGCGGTCGCCGCGGGCTGACGCGACCGCCGGCCGCCGCCGCCGGCCGACGCCGGCAGGACCGGCGCAGGCTCAGTGCTCCGCGAGCGCGTCCTCGAACGCCGCCAGCACCCCGGGCGAGAACAGCACGAACCGCACCAGGTCGACCGCGTCCGGGTGCGCCGCGGCCCAGCCGCGCACGGCCGCGACGGCCACCTCCGCGACGGTCGCGGGCGCCCAGCCGTAGACCCCGGCGCTCACCGCCGGGAACGCGACGGTCCGGGCGCCCACCTCCGCCGCGACGTCGAGCGACCGCGTGAACGCGGAGCGCAGCAGCGCCGGGTCGGTCTGCCCGGCGTGCGCGTTCGGCCCCACGGTGTGCACCACCCAGCGAGCCCGCAGCCGGCCGCCGCCCGTGGCGACCGCGTCGCCGACGGGGAGCCCGTCGGGCAGCGCGGTGCGACGCAGCTCGCGGCACTCCGCGAGCAGGTCCGGCCCGGCGGCCGCGTGGATCGCCCCGTCGACGCCCCCGCCGCCGAGCAGCGACGAGTTGGCCGCGTTCACGACCGCGTCGACGTCCTGGTCGGTGATGTCCCCGGGCACGGCCTCGATGCGCATGCCCCCATGGTGGCCCGGACCGGGGCGCTCGTCCTGCGCGCGCGACCCGCCCGGCCTACGGTGGCCCCACCTGCGAGAACCCGGGAGGACACCGTGACCGAGCCGATCCCCACCGAGCCGATCCCCACCGAGCCGATCCCCGCCGGCCCCGACGGCACCGAGCCCGTCCCGGTGCAGCACGACGGTCGCGAGGAGGTGCCGCAGCTCGAGGCCGACGAGACGATCCCGCCCCGCCCCGAGGAGGACGTCGCCGACGTCGCCCGCGCGGTGCCGGACCCCGCCGGGCACGGTGTCCCGGAGGTCGGCGCCGACGACGCGCGCCTGCACCCCTGACCCCTTCACCCGGGGGCGCGCCGGGCGTCGCGGGCGACGGGCGACGACCCGTGGGGCATGCTGTCGGCGTGCAGATCAGGCGCGTGCAGGAGGACGACTGGCGGTCGGTCCGCGACGTGCGGCTGCGCGCGCTCCGCGAGGACCCCGACGTGTTCGGGTCGTCGCTGGCGCGCGAGGAGCTGTTCGCGGAGCCGCACTGGCGCATGCGGGTGCGGGGCGCCGCGACATGGGTGGTCGACGAGGACGGCACCCCGCGCGGGCTCGTCGGGATGATCCAGGAGCCCGGGTCGCCGACCTCGGACCGGCACGTCGTGCAGCTGTGGGTCGCGCCGGAGGCACGCCGCCGCGGGATGGCCTGGGCGCTGCTGGACGCGGTGAAGGACGCCGCGCGGGCCGAGGGCGCCGAGACGGTGTCGCTCTGGGTGGTCGACGGCAACCACGCGGCGGGCGACCTGTTCGTGCGCGCGGGGTTCGTCCGCACCGGCGAGCGGCACGCGCAGACCCGCGGCTCCGCCCGGGTCGAGGAGC
The DNA here is from genome assembly GCF_011603975.1 of Cellulomonas sp. IC4_254. GTDB lineage: Bacteria > Actinomycetota > Actinomycetes > Actinomycetales > Cellulomonadaceae > Cellulomonas. The sequence continues at coordinate 3,532 of NZ_JAANNB010000165.1, forward strand.
GCCTGATCCTGCGGCTGACCTGACCTGACCTGACCGGCCCGTCCGGGGGGTCAGGCGTCGGGCGCCGACTCCAGGAGCAGGGTCACCGGGCCGTCGTTGACGAGCTCGACGGCCATGTCCGCCCCGAACACCCCCGTGGCGACGGTCAGCCCGCGCGCCCGCAGGTCCGCCACCACGGCCTCGACGAGCGGCTCGGCCACCGGTCCCGGCGCCGCGGCGTTCCAGGTGGGCCGCCGGCCCTTGCGCGCGTCGCCGTAGAGCGTGAACTGGCTGACGACCAGCACGGGCGCCCCGGCCTCGGCCGCGGACCGCTCGCCCCGCAGGACCCGCAGGTCGGCGATCTTCCGCGCGAGGTACTCGACCTGCGCGGGCCCGTCGCCGGGGGTCACGCCGACGAGCACGACCAGGCCCTCGCCCTCGAACGCGCCGACGACCGCGCCGTCCACCGTGACCGAGGCCCGGCTGGCGCGCTGGACGACCGCCCTCACGCGGTCGCCCCGTCGCCGCCCGCGTCCACGGTGTCGACGGTGAACGCCGGGACCACCGCGCCGACGGGCTCGCCGTGGCCGAGCACCGGCACGTCGCCGAGCGCGTCGAGCGCCGCCAGGTCCACCCCGGGCACCGCAGCCGCCCCGGCGACGCGCAGCGCCGCCGCGAGCACGGCCGGCCGCGGACGCCCGCTGCCGTCGACGACCTTGAACGCCACGGCCGACCCGTCCGGCAGCGCCGCGGCGTAGACGCCGTCCGCGCCGTCCTTGGCGACCAGCCCGGGCACCGCCCGCATCGCGCGGGTCACGTCCCGCGTCGCGCCGCCGACGAGCTCCGGGTGCTCCGACATCGCCAGGGCCACGCGGGCGAGCGGGGTGCCGGGGTCGGCGACCGGCGCGACCGCGATCCGCGCGAACGCGCGCGCCAGCCCGGTCAGCGTGGTGGAGAACAGCGGCGCGCCGCAGCCGTCGACGGTGACGTGCCAGGCCTGCTCGCCGGTGAGCTCCTCGACCGCGGCGCGGCAGGCGACCTGCACGGGGTGCTCGGGCTCGCGGTACTCGCCGGGCTCCCAGCCGGGCTCGCCGGCGTGCGCGACGCAGGTCGCCAGCATCGCCGCGTGCTTGCCGGAGCAGTTCTGCGCGACCGGCTCCGGCCCGTGCCCGTCGGTCCGCCACGCGAACGCCGCCTCGGGGTCGAGCGGCAGGTCGGGGGTGTTGTCGAGCGCCGACTCGTCCAGCCCGGCGCCCAGCAGCGTCTCCCGCACGACGCGCAGGTGCTCGGGCGTCCCGTCGTGGCTGGCGCAGGCGAGCGCGAGGTGCGGGCCGTCCAGGTCGAGGCCGGCGCGGAGCATCCCGACCGCCTGCAGCGGCTTGAGCGACGACCGGGCCAGCACCGTGACCTCCGGGTCGCCGAGGGCGAGCCGCACGGCGCCGTCCGGGGCGAGCACGACGAGGTGGCCGAGGTGCACGGACTCGACCAGGTCCCCGCGGACGACGCGGGCGAGCGGGACCGCGGCCGAGGCGACGTCGCCGGTGCCGGCCGCGTGCCGTGCGACGACGCCCGCGGCGCCGCCGTGCAGCCGCTCGGCGAGGTCGGGGCCGCCCTGGCGGATGCCGGGCACGCTCACCACCCGCCCCGGGTCGGGCCCTGGCCGCCGCGCGGGCCCCGCCGACCGGAGTGCGGCGCGATCGCCGGGCGCACGTCGACCAGGTAGACGATCGCCGCGACCGCGCTGAGCAGCGCGAGGAAGGTCGGGAACGCCCCGAGCCCGAGCGGCGGCGGCACCGAGAAGAACGCCACCGCGGTGGCGATGCCCAGGATGATCGACCAGATCTGCTTGGTCTGCTTGCCCGCCGCGACGTACGCGGCCGCGGGGCGGCGGAGCGCGTCGACCAGCGCCCACACCGCCAGCACCAGGATGACGAGGGTGAACAGGAGGAACAGCACGACCTGCACGTTGCCGAAGATCACGGGCCGAGCCTACGGGTCGCCGGCGGCCGCGCGCCCGGCGTGCACCTCCCGCGCCGGCGTCAGATCTCCGGCAGCGCCTCGCGCGCCGTGCGGGAGTCGACGCCCGCGGCCTCCAGCAGGTCGACGACGAGCGAGCGCACGAGCAGCAGCAGGCTCTGCGCCTGGAGGTCGTCGGGGGTCAGCGTGAACGGGTCGAGCTCGGCGGCCAGCCCCAGCAGGTCCTCCCGGGCGCGCAGCGGCTCCGCGCCCGCCCCGAGCGCCGCGGCGAGGGCGTCCGCCGCGAGCGCCACCCGGTCGACCGCGTCCGCGACGGCCCCGAGGTCGCGCTCGTGGTCCGCCTGCACCGAGGCCAGCGCGCGCCGGGCCAGCACCCGGGAGTTGCGCACGGCACGGTCGACCCGGACGGCGGACTGGCCGATCCAGGCGAGCTCCGTGCGGTGCCGGCGGGCGGCGGGCGACACCCGCCCGAGGTCACGGGCGGAGGCCGCGGCGTCCTGCCACTCGTCCAGGGCGGGCTGGGAGGCGCGGCCCCGGATGAGCGCGTCCTCGACGTCGTGCTCCGAGCGCGTGCGCATCCCCCGGGCGAGCAGCCGCAGCATCCCGGCGAGCTCCTCCACGGCGGCCCGGCCCTGGGCGCGCGGGCGACGGCGCGGGTCGCTGGGCGTGAGGGCGGCGACCGCCAGCGCGACCAGGCCGCCGGCCAGCGCGTCCGTCCACCGCCCGACCGGGCCGCCCGACGCGCTGACCGCGGGCAGCCCGACGATCACGATCGCCTGCACGCCGGCCTGCGTGGTGAGCATCGGGCCCCGGTCGAGGAACCGGGCGATCAGCGCGGCCACCAGCAGCACGAACGCCACCTGCCAGGCGCCGGTGCCGATGACGTGCACCACGAGGTCGCCCAGGCCGACGCCGATCGCGACGCCCACGGCGAGCTCGGCGACCCGACGCAGGTCGCGGTCGGCGGTGAACCCGAGGGCGATCCAGGCGCTCACCGGCGCGAAGAACGGGGCGCTGTGCCCGAGCACGGTGTAGCCGATCCAGTACGCGACGCCCGCGGCGAGCACCGCCTGCAGGATCGGCACGAACGCCGTCCGCACCCGGGCGCGCCCCTGCCGCACGCGCGCGGCGACCTGCACCCGGACCGCGGACGGCCCCGGGTCCGGCCGTGCCGTGCCCGTCACCGGCGGGTCACAGCATCGGGTGGCCGCCGAGGCCGCGCGTGAGCGGCCCCCGCGCGGCGGGCCGGTCGACGGACACGCCGTCGCCCGGGACCACGACCTCCTGGCCGGCGGTCAGCACGCCGCCGTCGGCCTCGACCACGACCTCGACGTCCACGGGCACCGAGCGCTTGACGACGGCGAGCGCGACCGGGCCGAGCTCGTGGTGCCGGGCGACGGTGGTCACGACCCCGACCTCGCGGCCGGGCTCGCCGGTGGCCAGCAGGTCGCCGAGGTCGCGCACGACCGCGCCGGCCTCGGGGAGCACGTGGCCGGAGCCGTCGAGGTGCAGCATCACCAGGCGGCGCGGCGGCCGGCCGAGGTTGTGCACCCGCGCGATCGTCTCCTGACCGCGGTAGCAGCCCTTGTGCAGGTGCACGGCGGTGCGCAGCCAGTCGAGCTCGTGCGGGATGGTGCGGTGGTCGACCTCGCGGCCGGCGCGCGGGCGCCACGCCTCGACCCGCACGGCCTCGCTCGCCCAGGTGCCGACGAGCGGCCAGCCCGCGGACTCGCGGGCGCGCACCGCGTCGACCAGGCCGGCGCGCGGCACCAGCACCAGCCGCCACGCGCGGTCGGCGCCGGGGTGCTCCTCGTCCGGCAGGCCGTACCGCGTGCCGCCGGGCAGCGTGCGCGGCCACGGGTCGCGCCACGTCACGGGCTCGCCCTCGGCGCCCTCGGCGTCGACGGGCTCCCCGATGGCCGCCCAGTCGTCGGTCACGTCCGCGACCTCGACGCGCAGCAGGAACCGCATCCGGTCCAGCCACGTCGCCAGCGCCGGCGCCGTCTCGCTGATCAGCCAGGTCGCCTCGCCGTCGTCGACCACGGCCGCGGCGTGCTCGACGTGCCCCTGCGGGCTGAGCACGAGCGTCTCCGTGGAGGTGCGCGGCGGCAGGGCGGCGAGCTCCTGCGAGGTGATCGAGTTCAGCCAGGACAGCCGGTCGGGCCCGGTGACCCGGACGACGCCCAGGTGCGACTGGTCGACCACGGCACCGCCGCGGGTCAGCGCGCGCTGCTCCGCCGTCGGGTCGCCGTAGTGCCAGGCCACGCCCGCGTCGGGGCCGGACGCGGCGACGGCGCCGTGCCGGTCCAGCAGCGGGCTGCGGTGCCGGGGCTCGGCGGGCACCGCTGGCTCGGCGGTCGCGGTCGTGACGTCGTCGGACATGTCAGTCCGTCACGCGGCTGAGCCGCGCCGAGGCGTACGACTGCAGCTCGTGCCCGAACGCGGCCAGGTCGTGCGCCCACATGAGCTCGCCGTTGACCAGGCCGTACAGGCGCTTGCCCGCGGACACCTCGGCGCCCGACGCGGTGCGCGCGATGACGTCGCTGACCAGGTCGATCCGGCCGTTGCCGGTCGCCCCGACGTACACGGCGACGTGCCCGGACGGGTCGGCGAGCAGCAGCTCGACCGGCGACAGCGCGGAGCCCATGCCCTCGGGCCGCTCCGGCGGGATGCGCCAGTAGCCGCTCTCGGTGTTCCAGACGGCGCCCTCGCCGTCCGCCTCCGCCGCGGGCTCCTCGGCGGGCGTGCCGTCCGCGTCGGCGATCGCCGAGGCGTCGTCCGGCACGACGACGAGCCGGATGGTCGACGTGTAGGACAGGTACGGGCCGCCGTCGTGGTCGATCACCACGTCCTGGGTGAACGCCGTCTCCTCGATCCCCGGGTACCCCACGACTCCTTCGCCGTGCCACCGGCCGACGAGCCAGGCCAGCGGGTACATCTCCGGGGCGAGGCCCTCGGGCAGCGTGAACGCCATGGAAGCCCTTCTTGTCAGCGCTGTCCCTTGAACAGCCGGTAGACGACGAAGCCGGAGAACCACCCGATGGTGAGCGTCGCGGCGACGAGCAGACCGATGAACACGATCTCGAGTGCATGCATCTGCCGATCCTAACGACGACGCGGCCCCGTGCCTTCCCGACTCCTCAGGCCCGGGCGTGCCGCACCCGGACGCCGAGCAGGTACAGCTCGCAGCCCAGGCACAGCCCGAACGCCGCGTTGAGCACCGCGGCCACCAGCGCGAGGGCGGCCGCGACCGGCACCGCACCCGGGAGGCCGAGCAGGGCGAGCAGCACGCCGGCCCCCGTGATGACCAGGCCGACCAGCTGCGCGAACCGCGGCGGCCGGGGGTCCTCGAGCTCCGCGGGCGGGGCGAGCCGGGGCCGGACGAGGGCGCGGTAGAGCAGGCCCTGCACGGAGCCCTGCGCTCCGCGGACGGCGCCGACCGCGAACAGGGCGGCGACCGCGGCGAGCGCCACGGTGGCGGCCGCGCCGGGCAGCAGCAGGACCACGACGAGCAGGACGGCGGTGACGGCGGCGCCGACGCGCGGCCCGCGCGGGTCGATGCCGGCGGGCACGGCGGTGCCGGGCGCGGT
>NZ_JAANNB010000166.1 GCF_011603975.1 Cellulomonas sp. IC4_254
CCCCCGACCGTCAGAATGGACCCATGGTCTCCGGCTCCCCTCGCATCTTCTCCGGGATGCAGCCCACCTCCGACTCCCTCCACCTCGGCAACTACCTCGGCGCGCTGACCCAGTGGGTCGCGCTGCAGGAGTCCTACGACGCGCTGTACTGCGTGGTGGACCTGCACGCGCTGACGGTGGCGCCCGACCCGGCGGCGCTGCGCGAGCGCACCCGGCGCACCGCCGCGCAGTACCTCGCCGCGGGCGTGGACCCGGAGCGGTCGATCCTGTTCGTGCAGTCGCACGTCGCGGAGCACGCGGAGCTCTCCTGGCTGCTGTCCTGCCAGACCGGGTTCGGCGAGGCCGGCCGGATGACGCAGTTCAAGGACAAGTCGGCCAAGCACGGCGCCGAGGGCACGACGGTCGGGCTGTTCACGTACCCGATCCTCATGGCGGCCGACATCCTGCTGTACGACACGGCGCTCGTGCCGGTCGGCGAGGACCAGCGCCAGCACCTCGAGCTGACCCGCGACCTGGCCGAGCGGCTGAACAAGCGGTTCGGCGACGGCACCGCGGTCGTGCCAGACGCGCACATCGTCAAGGCCACCGCGAAGATCTACGACCTGCAGGACCCGACGGCCAAGATGAGCAAGTCCGCGTCGAGCCCGAACGGGATCATCGAGCTGCTCGACCCGCCGAAGACGGTCGCGAAGCGGATCCGCTCGGCGGTCACCGACGCAGGCTCCGAGATCCGGTTCGACCGGGAGAACCAGCCCGGCGTCGCGAACCTGCTGACGATCTACTCGGCGCTGACCGGGCGCGACGTCGAGTCGATCGTCGCCGACTACGCGGGCAAGGGCTACGGCCACCTCAAGGTCGACCTGGCCGACGTGGTCGTCGAGTTCCTGGCCCCGTTCCAGGAGCGGGTGAACGGCTACCTGTCCGACCCGGCGTCGCTCGACGCGGTGCTCGAGGACGGCGCCGAGCGCGCCCGGGCGATCGCCCGCGGCACGCTGGACCGGGTCGCGGACCGCTTCGGTCTGCTGCCCCGCCGCCGGACCGCATGAACCCCACCGGGCCGTTCGCCGACGAGCTCCGGATCGGCGTCGCGGTCTCCGTCCCGGAGCCGTACGCCGCCGAGCTGCAGGCGGCGCGCGCCCGCGTCGGCGACCCCGCGGCCCACCTGATCCGCCCGCACATCACGCTGCTCGGCCCGACGGTGCTGCCGACTGCGGCCCTGCGCGACGCGGAGGAGCACCTCCGCGCGGTCGCCGCGGCGCACGCCCCGTTCACGGTGCACCTGCGGGGGACGGCGACGTTCCGGCCGGTGTCGCCGGTGGTGTTCGTCGAGGTGGTCGAGGGGATCGCGTCCTGCGAGCTGCTCGAGGTGGCGATCCGCTCGAGCGTGCTCGACCAGGAGCTGCGGTTCCACTACCACCCGCACGTGACCATCGCGCACGACGTGCCGGACGAGGCGCTCGACCGGGCGTTCGCCGACATGGCGGGGTTCGAGGCGCGGTTCGACGTCACCGAGATCCACGTGTACGAGCACGGCGACGACGGCATGTGGCGGACCATCGGCGCGTTCCCGCTCGGCGGCTGACCCGGCCCGACGGCCCGCCGCGGCGCCCTGACCGGCGGCGACGCGCCCGCTCCGGATGCCGAGCGGCCCGGCGGTCCCTAGGGTCGTCGGCATGGGAGTCCCGGCCGAACCGCACGGCGCCGGGCGTGCGCACGCCGCCGCCGCGAGCACCGACGAGGTCGCCGCCGGCAACCGGCGCGACGTCGGGGCGCGGGTGTACCCCGGCGGGTTCGCCGGGCTGACGGCGCGCGGCAAGGCCGTCCTCGCGTGGTGGCAGCGGACCCGCGCCGCGCGCGCGAACGCCCGGTTCGGCGAGGCCGGCGGCGGGGTGCTGACCGGCGGCATCGCCTACGCGACGATCTTCTCCGTGTTCGCCGGGCTCACCATCGGCTACTCCGTGTTCATGGCGGTCCTCGGCAACAACGAGGCGCTGCGCCAGACCGTCCTCGACACCATCGACGCGAACCTGCCCGGCCTGGTGATGACGAGCAGCGACGACAAGACGGGCGTCATCGACCCCGACACGCTCCAGCTGAGCACCGGCGTCGGCGTCGCGGGGCTCGTCGCTTTCGTGGTGCTCCTGGTCAGCGCGATCTCCGCCATGGCCGCCCTGCGCACCGCGGTGCGCGCGATGTTCGGTGCCGAGGGCGGCGGCAACGCCGTCACCGGCAAGCTGCGCGAGCTCGCCGGGTTCGCGGGCATCGGCCTCGCCATCCTCGTCTCCGCGCTGCTCAGCATCGCGACCACGACCGCCGCCGACTGGGCGCTGACCGCGCTGGGCCTCGACGGGTCGACCGTCGGCTCGATCGTGCTGCGCGGCGCGGGCATCCTCGTGGCGTTCGTCGTCGACGCCGGGACGTTCGCGCTGATCGTGCTCGTGCTCGCCGGCCAGCGTCCCGCGTGGCCGGACCTGCGGCAGGGCATGCTCGTCGCGGCGGTCGGGCTCGGCGTCGTGCGGGTGCTCGGCACCTCGGTGGTCGCGGGCTCGGCGGACCGGAACGCCATCCTCGCGTCGTTCGCGGTCATCGTGACGCTGCTGATCTGGATCAACCTGATCGCCCGCATCGTGCTGCTCGCCGCGGCCTGGACCGCCGACCCGCCGCCCGCGGACGAGGCGCAGCCCGCCGACACCGCCACGGACGGCGCGGACGCCTGACCGTCACCCCGACTGGAGCGTCCTGCCGGACACGCCGGTGCGTGTCGGGCAGGACGCTCCAGTCGTCCCCACCCCGGCCGAGTGGCCAACGTCGACGTCCCCGTGGTGGCTCCTCATCGGGCTGTGGACCGCACCGGTGCCCGCCCGTACGTTCACCGCGGGTCCGCGCTGCGGGCCCGCGGACCTCTCGTCAGCCGCGGGCGGGTCCCGCCGACGCGCACGCGCCGGCCGGGGCCCGACCGGGCGTGCCGCTCTCGCCGACGGCGACACCTCGCCGCAGGAGCGGAGGACAGATGCGAGCTCGTGGACCGGTCGTGGCGGCTGTGGCGGCGGTGGTGGTGGCCCTCGCGGGCTGCGGCACCGCGGACCCCGTCCCGCCCGAGGCGGCGCCGACGACCGCCGCGGAGGCCCCGGTGGACCGTGCCGACTCGGCGGCGACCGGGGACCCGGTCGTCCGGGTGCACCTGGTCCGGCACGGCGAGACGGTGCAGAACGTCAAGGGCATCGTCGCCGGCTGGGCGGACGCCCCGCTGACGCCGGACGGGCTGGCGACGGCGGCCCTCGCGGGGAAGGGGCTCGCGGGCACCGCGTTCGTGGCGGCGTGGAGCAGCGACCTGCAGCGCACCCAGGAGACCGCGCGGGAGGTCCTGGCGGCGCACCCGGACCCGCCGGAGGTGCAGGTCGACGCGGGGCTGCGGGAGTGGTGGTTCGGCGGCTTCGAGGGGGACGGGGCGGCCGAGGTGTTCGACCCGCTGCTCGCCCCGCACGGACTGACCGCCGACGACCTGCACCACGACCTGCCGGGCGTCCTCGGGCAGATCGGTGACGGGCGGGTGGGCGCGCTGGCGGACCTCGTCGCAGCCGGTGACGACTGGGGCCTCGCGGAGACGGGCGACCAGGTCGAGGAGCGGCTCGGCGCGGCGCTCGACCGCGTGGTCGAGGACGCCGTGGCGCGGGGCGGCGGCGACGTGCTGGTCGTGACGCACGGGCTGGCGATCCTGTCGCTGCTCGACGTGGTCGGCGCCGACGGGGTCGAGCGGTCGTCCCCGTCCAACCTGTCGCGCACCGCCCTCACGTGGCAGGACGGCACCTGGGCCGTGGAGCTCGTGGACGACACCGGCCACCTCACCTGACCCGGGCCTGTCCGGACTGGAGCGTTCTGCCCGACACGCCGCCGCGTGTCGGGCAGAACGCTCCAGTTGTGTCCAGTGACCGGCCGGTTGTCCACAGGGTTCCCGTCGGGCGGTGGATTCGGGCCCGTCCCGCGGACACAGTGGGTCGATGACGGCCCAGCACCCCGTGGACACCTCGACCGCTCTCCGTCCAGGCCGGGACCTGCCTGCGGTGGTGTCGGCACGGCAGGCCGCGGGCCGAGGACGCCGGGCCGACCTGCGCGCGGGGTACGTGCGAGCGGCGCATGGTGTCCACGTCGTCGCGGGGGCCCAGGTCGACCACCCCGACATCCGGATCGCGGTGGCGATGACCGGCGCACCCGAGTCCGTGACGCTCGGCGGCTGGGCAGCGGCGCGGCTGCACGAGCGCCGTGCGCTCCTGGGTGCGGGTGAGCCCTCGCGGTTCCCCCGGACCACGCGCACCCCGGGCGCGGCGGACGCGTTGCTGTTCGACGGTGCCGCAGTGGGAGGTCGACCGGCCGACCTCCGTCCGGTGCTGCTGCTCGCGCCGCCCGAGGTCCGGCTCGCCCGCCGGAGCGGCCAGCGTTTGCTGCGCAGCGTCGTTCCCCCGCACGAGCGGACGACCCTCGAGGGGTTCGCGACCACGACGGCCACGCGCACGGCGTTCGACCTCGCGCGGACCTCTGCGCCCGAGGACGCGGTCGTGGGGCTGGACCGGATGCGGGCGCTCGGGCTGCTGCGGGTCGACGACCTGCACGAGCTGGTGCGGGAGCGGGCGCGCTGGAGAGGTGCGGCCGCCGCGCGTCGTGCGCTCGCCCTGTCCGCGGACGGGGTGGAGTCGCCGCAGGAGACCCGGATGCGCCTGGCGTGGCTCGAGGCGGGACTGCCCGTGCCCCTGTGCAACGCGGAGGTGCTGGACCAGGACGGCTGCTTCGTCGCGCGGGTGGACGTTCTCGACCCGATGAGCGGCCTCGTCGCCGAGTACGACGGGGCGGTGCACTCCGCCGCTGATCGGCGCAGCGCCGACGCCGACCGGCAGGAACGGCTGCACGCCCTCGGGATCGAGGTGCTCCGGGCGACGGCGGTCGACCTCGCCGGCCCGGCGGCCCGCACGCGGTGGCAGGGCCGTGCTCGCGCGGCGCACGGGCGTGCCGTCGCCCGCAGGGCAGGAGCGCGGTGGCGTCTCGCAGCGGCGGACTGAACCCACGCGCCGTCAGTGGAGACGAGTGGAGCGTCCTGCCCGACACGCGCCGGCGTGTCGGGCAGAACGCTCCACTCGAGAGGGACCCGGGGACCCCGGGGCGCCGGGGGTCAGAACGCGCGGGTGATCATCGCGCGCTTGACCTCCTGGATCGCCTTGGTGACCTCGATGCCGCGGGGGCAGGCCTCGGTGCAGTTGAAGGTCGTCCGGCAGCGCCAGACGCCCTCCTTGTCGTTGAGGATCTCGAGCCGCTGCGCCCCGCCCTCGTCCCGGCTGTCGAAGATGAACCGGTGCGCGTTGACGATCGCCGCCGGGCCGAAGTACTGGCCGTCGGTCCAGAACACCGGGCAGGACGACGTGCACGCCGCGCACAGGATGCACTTGGTGGTGTCGTCGAACCGGGCCCGCTGCTCGGGGGACTGCAGCCGCTCGCGGGACGGCTCGGTGCCCGTGGTGATGAGGAACGGCATGATCTCGCGGTAGGAGGCGAAGAACGGCTCCATGTCGACCACGAGGTCCTTGATCACGGGCAGGCCCTTGATCGGCTCGACGGTGATCGGCTTGTCCGGGTTCAGGTCCTTGAGCAGGGCCTTGCACGCGAGCCGGTTGCGGCCGTTGATCCGCATGGCGTCCGAGCCGCAGACGCCGTGGGCGCACGACCGCCGGAACGTCAGCGAACCGTCGGACTCCCACTTGATCTTGTGCAGCGCGTCGAGCAGGCGGTCGGTGCCGTGGGCGGTGACCGTGTGCTCCTCCCAGTACGCCTCGTCGCCGTGCGTCTCGGGGGTGTAGCGGCGGATCTTGAGCGTGACCTCGAACGACGGGATCTCGCCGGCCTTGGGCTCGGCGGCGGCCGAGCGCTCTGCGACAGCAGTCATCAGTACTTCCGCTCCATCGGCTGGTACACGGTGGTCACGACGGGCTTGGTGCCCAGGAGCACGACCGGGCGGCCCGGGCCCGGCTCCGGGACCTCCTCGCCCTTCGGCGCGGAGAGGGCGGGGGAGTCGACCGGCACGCCGGGCTGCCGGCGGTAGGCCATGGTGTGCTCCATGAAGTTCTCGTCGTCGCGCTTCGGGTAGTCCTCGCGGAAGTGCCCGCCGCGGGACTCGCGCCGGTTCAGCGCCCCGACGACGACCGTCTCGGCGATGTCGAGCAGGAAGCCCAGCTCGATCGCCTCGATCAGGTCGGTGTTGAACATCCGGCCCTTGTCCTGGACCGAGACCCGGGAGTACCGCTCCTGCAGCACCTGGATGTCCTGGAACGCCTGGCGCAGCGACTCGGCGGTGCGGAACACCTGCGCGTTGGTGTCCATCGTCTGCTGCAGCTCGCGGCGGACGTCGGACACTCGCTCGCCCTGGGGGCGGTTCCGCATGTCCTCGAGCTCCTCGACGACGGCCGCGGCCGGGTCGGCGGGCAGGTCCACCCAGGACGCCCCGGCGGCGTACTCGGCGGCCGAGATGCCGGCGCGCTTGCCGAAGACGTTGATGTCGAGCAGCGAGTTGGTGCCGAGCCGGTTGGAGCCGTGCACGGAGACGCAGGCGACCTCGCCGGCCGCGTAGAGCCCCTTGACGACGTGGGTGGTGTCCCGGAGGACCTCGCCCTCGACGTTCGTCGGCACGCCGCCCATGGCGTAGTGCGCCGTCGGGTACACCGGCACCGGCTCCGTGTAGGGCTCGATGCCGAGGTAGGTCCGGGCGAACTCGGTGATGTCCGGGAGCTTGGCGTCGATGTGCGCGGGGTCCAGGTGGGTCAGGTCGAGCAGGACGTAGTCCTTGTTCGGCCCGGCGCCGCGGCCCTCGCGCACCTCGTTGGCCATCGACCGGGCGACGATGTCGCGCGGCGCGAGGTCCTTGATGGTGGGGGCGTACCGCTCCATGAACCGCTCGCCGTCGGCGTTGCGGAGGATGCCGCCCTCGCCGCGTGCGGCCTCGGACAGCAGGATGCCGAGGCCGGCCAGGCCGGTCGGGTGGAACTGGAAGAACTCCATGTCCTCCAGCGGCAGCCCGCGGCGGTACGCCAGCGCCATGCCGTCGCCGGTCAGGGTGTGCGCGTTCGACGTGGTCTTGTAGATCTTGCCGGCGCCGCCGGTCGCGAGGACCACGGACTTGGCGCGGAACACGTGGATCTCGCCGGTGGACAGCTCGTAGGCGACGACGCCGGACACCGCGACGTCCTCGCCCTCGGGCACCTCGCGGCCGGTGAGGTCGTGCGTGAGGATCAGGTCCAGCACGTAGAACTCGTTGAAGAACGCGACCTCGTTCTTCACGCACTGCTGGTAGAGCGTCTGCAGGATCATGTGCCCGGTGCGGTCCGCGGCGTAGCAGGCCCGGCGCACGGCGGCCTCGCCGTGGTTGCGGGTGTGCCCGCCGAACCGGCGCTGGTCGATCCGGCCCTCGGGGGTGCGGTTGAACGGCAGCCCCATGCGCTCCAGGTCGAGCACCGCGTCGATGGCCTCGTTCGCCATGATCGTCGCGGCGTCCTGGTCGACCAGGTAGTCGCCGCCCTTCACGGTGTCGAACGTGTGCCACTCGGGGTTGTCGTCCTCGACGTTGCCGAGCGCGGCGCACATGCCGCCCTGGGCCGCACCGGTGTGCGAGCGGGTCGGGTAGAGCTTCGAGATGACCGCCGTGCGGGTGCGGGCGGACGACTCGAGGGCGGCGCGCATCCCGGCGCCGCCGGCGCCGACGATCACGACGTCGAACTGGTGGGTCTGCATCGGGGTCGATGCCTCCAAAGCGAATGCGGGGTGGCGAGAGGGCGGGGCGTCAGGCGGTGCAGAACGACGGCAGCAGGTCCGCCGGGCTGTTCGCGGGGCACGGGTCGAAGGTGAAGATCACCAGCGTGCCGAGCACGACGACCACGGTGAACGCGGTGTAGAGCGCGAGCTTGAGCACCAGGCGGGTGCCGTCGCGCTCCGCGTAGTCGTTGATGATCGTCCGGACGCCGTTGGTGCCGTGGATCATCGCGAGCCACAGCATCAGCAGGTCCCAGATCTGCCAGAACGGGGACGCCCACTTGCCGGCGACGAACCCGAAGTCGATGGCGGAGATGCCCTCGCCGGCGACCAGGTTCACGAACAGGTGGCCGAAGATCAGCACGAGCAGCACGACGCCGGACGCGCGCATGAACACCCAGCCGTACAGCTCCCAGTTGCCGCGGGAGGTGCGGCGGCCCGGCCCGGCACCGCGGGTGCGGGGGGCGGCGATCGTCGTCATCACTCGCCTCCGAAGACGTGCATCAGGTGCCGCGGCAGGAAGCCCGCCATCGTCACGACGAACAGGCCGAGCACGACCCAGAGCATCACGCGCTGGTACCTCGCACCCTTGGACCAGAAGTCGACCAGGATGATCCGGATGCCGTTGAAGGCGTGGAACACGATGGCCGCCACGAGGCCGGCCTCGCCGAGCCCCATGATCGGGTTCTTGTAGGTCCCGATCACGGCGTTGTACGCCTCGGGGGAGACCCGCACGAGCGACGTGTCGAGCACGTGCACGAGCAGGAAGAAGAAGATGAGCACGCCGGTGATCCGGTGGGCGACCCAGGACCACATGCCTTCGCGGCCGCGGTAGAGGGTGCCGCCGGGGATCCGCTTGGCCGTGGGGGCGGCGTCGTCGCGGGCTTCGGCAGGCGCAGTGGGCACGGGTGGCCTCCTGGCGAGTTCGGGCGGGACTGCTGTGTCCGGTCCGTTCACTGTAGTGATCGTGGGCTGGGTCACCCGCCGGGGGAGGCCCGATCCGGGCCCGATGTGACCAAGCGCACACGGCGGGTGGGACCAGAGTCCCTGGTCGGGGCAGGCCCGGCTCGGGACCACCCGCACGGGTGACGACGCCCCGGCGCAGGTCCGGTTCGTCCCGATACGCTGCCCGCCATGT
>NZ_JAANNB010000167.1 GCF_011603975.1 Cellulomonas sp. IC4_254
GGGCACGGCGGGGCCGGTCGTCGTGGGGGTGCCGGTCGTCGTCGTCATGCCGCGGCCGCCAGACGCAGGGCGCGGGGCAGGTCGTCGAGCGCGCCGAGCCGCACGAGGCTCAGCGAGCGCTGCGTGCGGACCTCGACCTCGGCGCCGGGGACGCAGCTCACGACGAGGGTCCGGGTGCCCTCGGGCACGTGCCGGGCGGCGGCGCGCAGGTCGGCCGCGGGCACCACGGAGCCCGTGACCAGGAACGCGAGCGTCACGTCCGGCGCCTCGCGGGCGACCCGGCGGCCGAGCAGCCGCGAGCCGGTGCCGTCGGGGCCGCAGGTGATCCCGGAGCAGTCGTCGAGCAGCGGCCGGCGGGCGGTGGTGCGGACCCGGTTCGGGCCGGCGAGCACCGCGAGCGGGTGCTCCTCGGCCAGCACGTGCACGCCCAGCGACGCGACGACGCTGACCGCGAGCTCCAGCTCGGCGTCGTCCTCGCCGTGCCGGTAGTCCCGGGGGTCGGTGGCGAGCGCGACGGCGGTCTGCGTGCGGCGGGTGTCCTCGTACTGCTTCACGGTGAGCTGGCCGCGCCGGGCGGTGGTGCGCCAGTGGATCGACCGGCGGTCGTCACCGACCACGTAGTCGCGCAGCGCGTGGAACGCGAGGTCCATGTCGGACAGGTCGCGGGTGGACCCGCCCTCCAGGTCGCGGAGCAGGCCGGCGTCCGCGCCGGTGAGCATGACGACGCGCGGGTGCACGTACAGCTCCTCCGACCCGGTGGTGACGGCGTGCCGGGTCGCGAGCCCGAGCGCGTCCCCGCGCACCGCGCGCACCGGGCCGACCGTGACGACCGCGCGCCGGTCGGTGGGCACGGCGAACAGCTCCTCGTGCTCCGTCCCCGGGGCGAGCGACGGCACCTCGAGCTCGGCGCGGCCCTCGCCGACCTGCAGCTCCAGGCGCACGGCGCGCGTCCGGCGACCACCGGGCGCCGTGACGACCACGCCGCCGAACGCCCGCTCCCCCACGCGCACGCGCCGGTCGGCGAGGTCCAGCCGCACGGCGTGCGGCAGCCGGCCCCAGGTCATCGCGACCCCGACCAGCAGCGCGACGACACCGACGGCGCCCAGCGCCGCCAGCTCGACCCAGCCGAGCAGCACGCCGCCGAGCGCGGTGGCCGCGCCCAGCAGCCCCGCGCCCCAGCCCACGCCCGACAGCCGGGTGCGCGAGCGCCTCACGCCACGCCTCCCCGGTGCACCTCCACGACGGCCGACCTCACGCGCGCGCCACCGGCGGCGGGGTCGCGGACAGCACGCGCTCGACCACCTGGGTGGTCGTGGCGCCGAGGAAGTCGGCCTCGGGGTCGAGCACCAGGCGGTGCGCCAGCACCGGCACCGCGAGGTCCTTCACGTCGTCGGGGATCACGTACGCGCGGCCCGCGGCCGCCGCCTGCACCCGCGCGGCGCGCACCAGCGCCAGGCCGCCGCGGACGCTCGCGCCGAGCGAGGTCTGTGGGTCCTCGCGCGTGCCCTCGATCAGACGCGCGACGTAGTCCAGCACCGAGCCGTCGACGTGCACCGTCTGCGCGAGCTCGGCCATCTCGACGACGCCCGCCGTCGTGACCACCGCGTCCAGCTCACGGGTGCGGTCCCGGGCGCCGGACAGGATCTCGACCGTCGCGGTGCGGTCCGGGTAGCCCAGCGAGGTGCGGACCAGGAACCGGTCGAGCTGCGCCTCCGGCAGCCGGTACGTGCCCGCCTGCTCGACGGGGTTCTGCGTCGCGATCACGACGAACGGCCGGCCCACCGGGTGGGTGTCCCGGTCGACCGTGACGTGCCCCTCCTCCATCACCTCGAGGAGCGCGGACTGCGTCTTCGGCGAGGCGCGGTTGATCTCGTCCGCCAGCAGCACGGAGGTGAACACCGGGCCCGGGTGGAACTGGAACGTGCGCGCGCCCTGGTCCCAGATCGTCACGCCGGTGACGTCGCTGGGCAGCAGGTCCGGGGTGAACTGGATGCGCTGGTGGGTGCCCTGCACCGACGCCGCGATGGCCTTGGCCAGCGAGGTCTTGCCGGTGCCCGGGGCGTCCTCCAGGAGCACGTGGCCCTCGGCGATCATCGCGGTGAGCACGAGCCGCACCGGGCGGTCGGCACCGAGGACCGCGCGGGACACGTTGCCCACGAGGCCGGCGAACGTCTCGGCGAACCAGGCGGACTGCTCGGGGGTCATCGGGGGGTGTCTCCTGTCGGTGCTGTCGGTGGTGCTGTCGTGTCGTGCGGGCCCGTTCACCCGATCGGCAGGCGGGGCGTCATCCGGAGGAGCCGCCGCCACCGGACTCCGGCGGCGTCGGCGGCTGCTCCGTCCACCCGACGGTGAACTGGTCGCCCACGGTGTCGGTCGGGTACCGGTCGTTCGTGTACGCCTGCACCTCCACCCGGAACCGGAAGCCGTTCTGCGCGTTCTCCGGCACCGGGAGGTCGAGCGCGGTCCCCGTCGTGGTCTGCCAGCCGGACGGCTGCCCGGGGAAGTCGACGACGCGGTACCGGTAGGAGACCTGGGCCGCCTCGCCCGGGGAGCTCGCCTGCCAGGACACCCGGACGGAGGTCGGCTTCTGGTCGGGGCTCTGGGGCGTCCGCGACAGGACCGGCTGCCCCGGGAGGCTCGGCCGCGTGGCCACGGTGACCGCGTCGCCGACCGGGTCGCTCTCGCCGCCGTCGTGCACGGCGCGCACCTGGAGCGTCAGCCTGGTCCCGCCCGTCAGGCCGTTCACCTGGTACGCGCGCTCCCAGCGGCCGACCTGCGCGATGACGGAGCCGTCCCGCAGCACGTCGTACCGCTCCACCTGCTGGCCGTTGCCGTTGGCCTCGCCCCACTCGATCCGCGCCCAGCCCTCGCCCCACCGCGCGTCGGCGCCGGACGCGGAGACCTGCGCCGAGCCGGCGGAGGGCCGCCCGTAGGCCTTGGCCGTCGCCGACCCGGCCCGGCCGTAGCCGACCTTGTTGCGCGCGGTGACCTCGAACCGGTACTCCACGCCGTTCGCAGCGTCGGTCATCGGGTACGAGGTCACGTCGGCGCCGTAGGTGAGCGTGCGGTCGAGCCCGCCGCCGGTGATCCGGAGCTGGTAGCCCCCGATCGGGTCGCCGTTCGTCGCGCCCGGGCTCCAGGTGACGTTGATCTGGCCGCCCAGCGGGCTGCCGACGCGTCCTGCGGACACGCTCGGGGCGTCGGGCGCGGCCGCGGGGGTCGCGGGCGCGGACGCCGCGCTCCACGCGCTCGGCTCGGGTGCGCGGTTGTGGGCGCGCACCTGGACCGTGTACGCGGTCCCGTTGGTCAGCCCGCGGAACGTGTACGACGTCCCGCTGGTGGTCACGGAGCCCGCCCCGCCCGGCGGCGCGGGCGAGATCATCAGCGTGTACGAGCTCACCGGCGACCCGTTGGAGTGCGGCGCGGTCCACGTCGCCGTGACCTCCTGGTCGCCCCACCCCAGCGACGGCGCCGCGGGGGTGTCCGGCACGGTGTCCGGGCGCGCCACGGCGGACGCGGGGCTCGGGTCGGACCAGCCGACGGCGTTCTCCGCCGCGACGGTGAACGTGTACTCGACGTTGTTGGTCAGCCCGGTGATCGTGCAGGTGGTGCTGGCGCACTCCGTCGTCGGGCCGCCGCCGCTGGCGGTCACCCGGTAGCGCCTGATCGGCTCGCCGCGGCCGTCCGGCGCGGTCCAGGACAGCACGACGGTGCCGTCGCGGACCTCGCCGACGCGCGGCGCGTCGGGGGTCGCGGGCTTGCCGCGCACCCGCAGCGTGATGCTGGACGCGACCTCGCGGGCGCTGTCGTCGGTGGCGTCCCGGACCCGGACGCGCACGACCATCTGGCCGACCAGGTCGGCGGCGGGCTGGACGACGACGTCGGAGCCGGACACCGACGCGGTGCCGGTCCCCGGAGTCTCGACGGTGGCGCTGACGACGCGCAGCGGCTGGTCCGGGAACGGGTTGGACGCGCCGGCGAGCACGTCGACGACCCGCTCCTGCCCCTGGACGGCGTCGTTGACGACCTTGTCCTGGAGCACGGCGACGCGGCGGGTGCTCGCGACGGTCCGCACCTCGACCTGCACCGCCATCGTGCCGGCGCGGCCGTAGCCGAGCTCGATGGGCAGCGTGCCGCGGGTGCCCTTGGGCGTGCCCACGTCGGACGCGACCGACAGCCGGCTGCCCTGCAGCGAGACGGTGAACCCGGCCGGCGCGTCGCCGGTCAGCCGGTAGGTGAACGTGTCCGAGCCGGACGCGCCCTCGACGCCCTGCGTGAAGGCCTGGAGGTCGACGGTGGTCGGCGCCTCGCCCGGCCCGACCTCCAGGGTGGAGGGGACGAACGTCGGCGGGTAGTCGTCGAGCGTGTAGACGGTGATCGGCAGCGTGATCACCGAGGTCCGGGCGGAGGTGTCCCCCGCGCCGGTGCGGTCGGTGACGGGGACGGTGATGGACGCCGGGCCGACGTAGCCCTCGGCCGGCCGGAACTGCACCGTGGTGGTGTCGGCGACCAGCGACGAGCCGTCGGACCGGGTGGCCGTCACGGCCGTGGCGTCGGCCACCTGCGCGGTGCGCCCGGGGGCGACCTGCACCTGCTCGCCGAGCGGGATGGTCAGCGTCTCGCCGCCGGCCACCCGGAGCTCGGGCGCGCGCGGGCGGGCGGTCGGCGGGAAGAACCCGAGCGCGGGCACCGAGATGAACGCGTACGCGCTGACGCCCTCGACGGTGGTGTTGGTCAGCTGGTACGGGATGGTCTGCGCGGTCTCGGCGAGGGTGACGGTGATGGTGCCGTCGGCACGCACCGTCGCCACGGACGACGCGCTGCCGGGCACGGAGACCCGGAGGTCCCCGAGGGGGCCGCTGGGGTTCTGCGCGACGGCGAGCACGTCCACGTCGACGCTGGTGCGCCCGACCGTGTCGACCGGTGGCACGACCACGTCGCGCGGGATCGGCGCGAGCACCGGGGCGTCCGGGTCGACGGTCACCGACAGCACGGCGCCGCTGGCCGCCCCGCGCTCGTTGACGGCGGTGTAGCCGATGTTGAACACGCCTGCGGTGTCACCGCGGACGACGACCCGGCTGCCGGACAGCGAGGCCGTGACGCCGGGGTCGACCTCGAGGTCCTCGCGGACGGACAGCTCCCCGCCGAGCACGTCGATGTCGTTCTCCAGGACCCTGACCTCGACGGTCTGCCCGGGCCGGACGGTGATGGTGTCGTCGCGGGCGACCACACGGTTGCTGTCGCCGGGGCGCGCCGCGATGCCGACCCGCACGGTGGCGACGGCACGCTGGCCGGTCCAGTCCTCGACGGCGTACGTGAACGTGTCGGTGCCGGCCTCGTCGGGCAGCGCCTCGTACTCGAGGTAGTCGGCGCCGACGGTCGTGACCCGGCCCTTGGTGCCGGCGGACGCGACGCCGAGCAGCGTGATGCCGTCGCCGTCGACGTCGATGCCGACCAGCGGCACCGGGATGCGGACGGTCTCCCCCGCGAACACCCGCGCGGTGAGCGCGCGCGGCTTCGGCGGCGCCTTGGTCGCGGCGTCGGACTCGTGCACCCGGACCGTGACGGTCGCGGCGGTCTCGTTCCCGGTGGCGTCCTGGACGACGAACGTGGCGTGCACCGTCATCGGGGACGAGGGCGCCTGGTACCGGAGGTTGTCGCCCGAGACGAACAGCAGGCCCTCGCCGTCGCCGAGCGGCTCGGCGAGGTCGGGCTTCAGGGTGATCGCGTCGCCGTCGGGGTCGAACGCCTTGTCGAGCGCGGGGATCGTCACGACTCCCCCGGTCCGCACGTCGGCGGTCAGGTTCGGCACGACCGGCGGCTGGGCGGTCGCGGAGGCCGGCACCGGGCGCACGAGGATCTGGCCGGTCGCGCTGCCGGTGCCGTTCGACACGACGTACTGCAACGTGACGGGCTCGGTGAGGGCGCCCACCGCGGAGACGGTGACGAGGGTCCGCTGCCGCACGGCGACCCGCAGGCCGTCGGGCGCGGACACGCTCTGCAGGACCAGCACGCCGCCGGCCGGGTCGGTGTCGTTGGCGAGCGGGTCGACGGTGGTCTCGCCGCCCGCGGGCAGCCAGGCGTCGTCCGCGACCGCGACCGGCGGCTCGGCCTGCTCGGGCCGCTCCCGCACGTCGATCCGCGCGACGCCGGTCGCCTGCTGCGGCGGGGCGGACACGGTGAAGGTCACGTAGAACGTGCCGGCCTGCGCGGCGCGGAAGCTGAAGCTCCCGGCGTCCAGGTCGGACGTGATCGTGGTGCCCTGCACGTCCTCGACACCGGCCAGCCGCGGCTGCTCCGCACCGAAGGTCCGGACGGCGTCCAGCGGGCGCAGCTCGACGTCCTGGTCGACGTAGGTGACGGCGTGCACCGGGTCGATCTGCAGGTCCAGCGAGCCGATCGCGCGGACGTCGACGTCCACGGTGCCCTCGGTGGTGGAGGTGCCGTCCGAGACGACGACGTGCACGACGTCGCGCCCGAGCTCGCCGCCGTCGGCGACGTAGGTCAGCGTGCCGTCCTGGCGGAACCGCGCGGTGCCCTTCTCGGCGGTCGCGCCGACGAGGGTCAGCGGGTCGCCGTCGGGGTCCGAGAAGTCCGCGAGCACGGGGTAGGTGGCGGTCGCACCCTGCTCGACGCGGATCTCGCCGGTGCGGTCCTGCACCGGCGGCTCGTCCAGCGCGGCGTCGCGCACGGTGAGCGTGACCTGCGCGGTCGACGGCGCGGTGGTGCCGCGGCCGTCGCTGATCGAGTAGGCGAACGTCACCGAGCCGGTGGCCCCGGCCGGGACGGTGACCTGCAGCGCGCGGCCGCCGTACACCTGCTGGAGCGTGCCGAACTCGGCGGGCAGCGGGTCGACCTCGCTGAGCACGAGGATGCCGCAGTCCGACGAGGTGTCGTTGTCGATCACCGGCAGGACCGTGGTGCGGCCGGCGCGCACGCCGAACTGGTCGTCCACCGCGTTCGGGGCGGCGCTGGTCGGCGAGCAGTCGGGCACGAGCTGCTGGGTGGTGCGGTCGCCCTCGGCCCGGTCGGTCTCGTCCTCCGGCTTCTCCTCCGGCACGACGTCGGACCAGTCGGGCTCGCGGAGCTCGGTGTCCTCCAGCGGCAGCCACAGCCGCCCGTCGACGGTCTCGTTCAGCGCGACGACCTGCCGGTTCACCCGGAACACGAGGTGGTCGGTCGCGGTGACGCCGTCCAGGTCCAGGACCCGCGGCGTGCCGTCGGCGCACAGCTCGAGGTAGTTCTGGGTCGCGGTGGGCCACGCCGCGTGCGCGCAGGAGCCGACCCGGACCGGCGCCGCGGGGGTGCCGGCGCCGCCCGCCTCGTGCTCGGCGGCGACGTCCCCGGAGGACACCGCGACCTCGACCAGACCGGTGCTGCCGGCGACCAGCGCCGTGCTCGCGGCCGGGCCGGGCTGCTGCAGGACGGGCTGGGCGATCCCGAGCGCGCTCGACCCGCCGGGCGTGCGGACGGTGTCGCCGTCCAGGCCGACCGGCACGTCGCCCACGGCGGTCAGGCTCTCGACCGGGCCGTCCAGCGCGGGGCCCTCCTCGGCGGCGGCCGCGCCGCCCGCCGTGGGCGTGAGCCGGGTGACCTCGCCGGTGGTCGCCGCCACGGCGAAGGCGTCGCCGGTCACGGACGCGGTGATCACGCCGCCGGCGCCCACGTCGGCGTCCGGCTCGTCCGCGGTCACCTGCAGCATCGGCAGGTCGTCGAAGGTCCGGACCCACGCCTGCCCGTCGGTGTCCATCACCGCGACGGTGCCGCCGGCCATCGACACCTGGGCGCCCGCGGGCACCGCGACCTGCGCGGCGGCCGTGACGCCGGCGGGGTCGACGACGGTCAGGGTGCCGGCCTCGACGATGAGCACGTCGCCCGCGTCCTGCAGCACGTCGAACTCGGTGCTGCTGGCGACCAGCCCGGCGTTCAGCTCCTCGACCTGGGCGTTGTACCGGCCGACCTGCAGCGTGCTGGTGGACGTCAGCCACACGGCGCCGTCGTTCAGGTCGACCTGCGCCAGCGGGAACCCGGGGTTCACCAGCGCGAGCGTCGCGAGCACCGCGGGCACGGTGACGACGGCCGCGGTGGACGCGACCTTCCTGCGGTTCCAGCCGAGCCTCACGCGGCGCACCCCTGGGCCGGCACGGTCGAGGCGCGGCGGTCCGCGCGCACGACGGAGACCTCGATGCAGACCTCGCCCGCGGCGGGCGGCGTCACGGTCACGGTGGGCTCCTCGACGATCTCGAGCTGGGGCTCGCCCGTGGCGGTGCGCAGGCCCCAGAGGTAGGTGTCGCCGTCCTGCTCGTCCGGGTTGGTCCAGGTGAACACGACGGTGCCGTCGGGCTGGCGCGCGCCGAACAGGTTGGTCGGCGCGGGCACGGTCTGCCCGAGGGTGCTGGCGGGGCCGGGGAACTCGGTGCCGGCCGCCGGTCCGGGGTCGGTCTCGGGGCGGTTCGCGAGCAGCACGACGGCGACGACCGCCGCCGCGATGGCGAGCACGGAGCCGACCGCCGCGAGCACGCGGCCGGTGCGGGACCGGCGGGCCGACCCGGGGTGCACCTCGTGGACCGGCGCGGCGACCAGCTGGGGTCCGGCGTCGGAGGACGGCCCGGCGGCGGGGACCGGTGCGGCCCCGGGGGCGGCGCCCGGGTGCACGGCGACGACCGGGCGGAGCCGGGTGGCCTCCGGGCCGGAGCCGAGGTCGAGGGGCGGGCCGACAGGCGCGGCGGGGCG
>NZ_JAANNB010000168.1 GCF_011603975.1 Cellulomonas sp. IC4_254
CGCCGGACGGCTCCGTCGCGCCGGAGGTCCTGTCGCGTCGGAGGTCCCGCCGCGCGGACGGCCCTGCCGCTGCGGTCGAGGCGGGCTGCCGCGCTCAGTAGCGGACCGGGTAGTCCCCGTTCAGCGCGATCATCGCCGTGACCCCGAGGTACGGCGAGCGGTTGGTGTGCGGCTGCGAGCCGCCGGAGGGGCCGGTCGTGCCGATCCCCACCGTCGGGCCGGCGGCGGTGTAGAGGTCCCGCCGGGCACGCCCCTGCTGGGCGACGGCCCAGGAGGCGCCGGACGGGTTCCCCGTGGTGCCGCGCGCCGCCGTCCCGCGGACGGTGTGGGTGTGCGCCGGCAGCTGCGCGGTGGTGAGCGTGACCGCGGCGGCCCCGCCCCGATCGCCGATCGCGGTGTCCCGCCGGCCGGGGGCGCTCTGGCCGACGTGCACGGGCGTGCGGTCGCGCAGGTCCGGCAGGCCGAACGTGGTGCGCCCGTCGCCCCCGAACGCGGTGCCGAGCAGGGCGAACAGCGGGGTGTTCTGGGCGACGGGCACGAGCTGCCCGGTGCACGCCGCCCAGCCGCTCGGGACGTAGCTCCCCGCGAACAGCCGCACCTCGCCCACGAGGGCGGGGGCCGCGATCCCGGCGTCGTCGCCCCGGCTCGGGAACACCCCCTGGACGGCGATGCCGTAGGTCAGGGCGAGGTACGGCGGGCGGTTCTCGTGCGCCTGGGACGACCCCGTGGCCTGGACGGTGCCCGGCGCCATGACGACCTGGGCGGCCGACCCGTACTGCGGTGCGGCCGTCGCCGCCCAGCGCGCGCCACCCGGCTCCGCGGCGTCGGCGGGTGCGGACGACCCGACGACCTGGTGCGCGTGCTGCGGGATCTCGGCCGTGGACAGCACGGCGGTCGCGGCACCGCCGGCCTGGCCCACCCATACCTCCGCGCCCGCGCCGACGGCCGAGCGGTCGCGCAGGTCCGGCAGCTGGAAGGTCGACACGCCGCTGCCGCCGTACTGCGTGCCCAGGACGGCGTACAGGGCCGAGTTCTGCGAGATCGCCAGGGTCTGGCCGTCGCACGGCAGCCAGCCGGACGGCACGAAGTCGGTGGCGAACAGGCGGATCTCGCCGAGGTAGGGGTCCATGTCCAGCCGTCAGTCTCGGGTCGGGTAGAGGCCGGCGGTCGCGATGATGTGGATCATCCCGAGGTACGGCGGCAGGTTCTCGTGGGGCGCGCCCGTCCCGGCCGGCGCCAGGGCGTCGCCGGCCATGGTCTGGGCGTCCGCCCCCGGGTCGCCGGGCAGGTACGCCGGGCCGGGGACCGCGGCCCACACGCCCGGCGCGGTGCCCGTGGCCGCCGCCGCGGACGCGTGCACGGCGTGGGTGTGCACCGGGAGCTGCGGCACGGTGAGCGCGACCGTCTCCGCGCCGCCGGTCTCACCGAGGTTCGCGCCGCGGCGGCCCACGGCCCACCGCCCGCGCAGGTCGGGGAGCGCGAAGGTCGAGACGCCGTCGCCGCCGTACCGGGTGCCGAGCAGCGTGTACAGGGCCTCGTTCTGGCTGATCGGCAGCACCTGCCCGTCGCAGGCCGCCCAGCCCGCGGGCGCGAAGATGCCCGCGAACAGCCGGATCTCTCCGAGGTAGGGCTCCACGTCGTCCTCCTCGCCTCAGGCCGTCCGGCCGACGACGGCCTCGAGCGTGCTGCCCTCGGGCCCGACCGGCTCGACGTGCAGCACCAGGTCGCCGTCCGCGTGCCGGAACGACTGCGTGGCACCGGGCAGGTCGCCGGCGCCGGTGAACCGCAGCGCGAAGGCCGTCTCGGTCGCCGGGGCGCCCGCCCGCCCGGTCACGGCCGCCAGCGTCACCGTGCGGCCCTCGACCTCGAACGGGTCGCCCACGAGAGGGCGGAGCGCCGCGAGGGTCAGCGGGATGGTCGCGCGGCGCGTCGCGAGCACCGGGCCGCCGACCGCGATGACGCCGGCGGCCGCGGTGGCAGCCACTAGCACGGTGCGACGGGTGGGCACGGGGACTCCTGGACCTTGCGGGGTGACGACCGGGGACGACGAGCGGGGTGAGCCTACGAGGATTCACCCGGACGACGGGCCCGCCGGCCGGGTGAAACACCTAGTCTTCCGGCGTGCACCCCCCTCGTCCCGCGCTCCGGCGCGCCCTCGCGACGCTCGTGCTGGCCGCCGTCGCGGCCGGTGCCGGCACCGTCGCACCCGGCGTCCCGGCGCTCGGTGCGCCCGCCGCCCTGGCCGCCGAGCCGGTCGCGATCGCGGTGACGTCGGCCGCCGACGCCGCGCTCACCGCGGGCTGCGACGACGGCGCGGCGGGCACCACGCTGCGGGAGGCGCTCTGCCGCGCGGCGGACGAGACGGACGCGGTCGTGACGGTGCCGGCCGGCACGGACGTCACCCTCGTCGCGGGTCCGCTGACGTTCGCCCCCGACGCGCCCGCGAGCCTGGTCGTGACGTCTCCCGGCACCTGGACGGTGACGGCCCAGGGCCGGCGGGTCCTCGACCTCGACGGCAACCTGGTCGGCGGCGTGGACGTCACCGTCGAGAAGGTCGAGCTGCGCGGGGGCGTGCCGAGCGCGGCCGACGCGGCGGTGGTCGGCGGCGGCGGCGCGGTGCTCGCCGGCACCGGCGACCCGGCCCGGCCCGACGCGCTCACCCTGCGCGACTGCGTCGTCACCGGCAGCGCCAACGCCGCCGGCGCGGGCGACGCCTCGGCTCCCGGCGGCGCGGTGCAGATGTCCGGCGGCGCGCTGACGATCGACGGCTGCACCTTCCGCGGCAACACCGCGGACGGGGCACCCGGCGGGGCCGTCGCCATGCTCGGCGTGGACGACGCGGACACGGTCGTCGTCACGGGGTCGACGTTCGACCAGAACACCGTCACCGGCGGGGCGGGCTCCGGCGTGCTCGGCGGCGGCGCGCTCTACGTCGAGGGCGCCGCGCTCCAGGTGCAGGGCTCGACCTTCACCGGCAACACCGTGACCTCGTCGTCCGCCGCGGCGGCACGCGGCGCGGCCGTGCTGGCGACCGGCTCGACCGCGCTCGCCGGGTCCCGGGTCGAGGGCAACGTCGTCACGGGCTCGGGCGGGGCGGCCGACGGCGGCGCGCTCTGGCTCGCCGCCGGCTCGGTCACGTCCTCGGTCCTGGTGGGCAACACCGACGGGGTCACCGGCGGCACGCGCGCGGCCTCCGTGGTGGGCCCGGTGCCCGCCACGGCCAGCTGGTGGGGCTGCGCCGCCGACGCGACCGACGCGGCGTGCGGTGCGGTGGGCGGCACCACCACGGCGCCCCGGGCCGTGCTCGCGCTGGCCGCCTCGCCGACCCGGCCGGTCACCGGCGACGCGGTCACCGCCACCGCGCGCGTGTCGCTCGCCGACGGCACGCCGGCGCCCGCCGCGCTGCTGCGTGCGCTCGCGGGCCGTCCCGTGGCCTGGGCGTTCGACCCGGTCGACGCCGGGGTGGACGCCGACCCGGCGCTCGCCGCGGACGGCACCGCGGCGGCGCGGTTCACGCGGAGCCCCGCGGCGACGCTCGCGGTGCGGGCGACGGTCGACCAGAGCACCGCCGGGACGACGCTCGAGCAGCCCGTGCCCCCCACGGTCTCCGCCCCGGCCGGCGCCACGGCGCTCGAGGGGGCGCAGGCCACCTTCGCCACGACGGTCACCGGGTCGCCGGAGCCCGCGGTCCGGTGGCAGCGCGCGGAGCCCGGCTCCTCGTCCTGGGCCGACGTGCCCGACGGGACGGCGACCGAGCTGACCGTGGTCGCGGGCCGTGCGGACGACGGCGCCCGCTACCGTGTGATCGCGACGAACACCGCCGGGACCGCGACCAGCGCGCCCGCGACCCTCACGGTCACCTGGGGCCCCGAGGTCACCGGCCAGCCCGCCGACGCCGCGGGGCTGCCGGGCAGCACCGCGCGGTTCGAGGTCGGCGCGGTCGGCTCGCCCGCGCCCGCGGTGCGCTGGCAGACGGCGCCGCCCGGCAC
This sequence comes from Cellulomonas sp. IC4_254, assembly GCF_011603975.1. Lineage (GTDB taxonomy): Bacteria > Actinomycetota > Actinomycetes > Actinomycetales > Cellulomonadaceae > Cellulomonas. Next base: position 3,990 of record NZ_JAANNB010000168.1, read on the forward strand.
GGACGCCTGGTCCGACGTCGCGGGTGCGACCGGGGCCAGGTACGACCGCGTGCTGGGGGCCGGCGACGCGGGCCTCCGGGTGCGCGCCGTGCTGACCGGCGCCACCGGCGAGGTCCCGAGCGCCGCGGCCACGATCACCCTGCACGCCGCGCCCGCCATCACGGCGGACCCGGTCGACCAGGCGGTGCCCGAGGGGTCCGACGCCACCTTCGCCGTCACCGTGTCGGGCTCCCCGGCGCCCGCGCTGCAGTGGCAGGTGCTCGCCGCAGGCGCGACCGGCTGGACCGACGTCCCCGGCGCCGACGGGACGACGCTGGTCGTCCCGGCCGACCGCGCGGTCCAGGGCACCCGGTACCGCGCCGTCGCGACCAGCACCGCGGGGTCGGCCGTGTCCGCGTCCGCCGCGCTGACGGTCCTGTGGGGCCCCGAGGTCACCGACCCGGCGGACGTCACGGTGGTCGCCGGGACCGTGGCCCGGTTCGAGGTCGAGGCGGCCGGCGAGCCCGCGCCCGTGGTGCGCTGGCTGACCAGCACCGACGGCATCGCGTGGAGGTACGAGGGCGGCACGGGCCCGGTCTACGAGCGCACCACCGTCCCGGGCGACGACGGCCTGCTGGTCCGGGCGGTCGCCACGGGCGCGACGGGCCCGGTGCCGAGCGCGGTGGCCACGCTCACCGTGCACACCTCGCCGGCCTTCACCGCGCAGCCGTCGGACGTCACCGCGGACGCGGGCGACGACGCCACCTTCACGGTCGCCGTGACCGGTGCGCCGTCCCCGGTCGTCCGGTGGCAGGTCCGCGCGCCGGGCGGCGCTTGGACCGACCTCCCGGGCGGCGGTTCCGGGACGCTGACCGTGCCGGCGACTCCCGAGGTCGACGGGTCCTCGTACCGCGCCCTCGCGAGCAACGCCGCGGCGGCCGACGTCCCGAGCGCGGCCGCGGTGCTGCGCGTTCTCACGCCGCCCACGGTCGGCGACCCCGTCGACGTCACGGCGGCGGACGGCGGCACGGCGCGGTTCGAGGTCGCCGTCGGCGGCTCCCCGACCCCCACGGTCACCTGGGAGCGGTCGGCCGACGGCACCACCTGGGTGCCGGTCGCGGGCGCGACCGGCACGGTGCTCGAGCTGCCCGTCACGGCCGCCGACGACGGGACGCTGGTGCGGGCGGTGGCCGCGTCGACGCTCGTCGCCGGCCCCGCGACCGCCGTCAGCGCCCCCGCCACGGTCACCGTGGTCACCGCCCCGCAGGTGGTGGCCGAGCCCGGCGGCGTGGGCCCCGACGGCGCCCTCCGGGTCGTCGCCGGGCAGCCGGTCACGCTGTCCTGGGTGGTCGACGCGGACGCCGGGACCGCCACCTGGGAGTCGTCGCGCGACGGCGGCTCGACCTGGGGCGGCCTGCCGGACGGGGCGGTGGTGTCCCAGACCCTCGTCGCGGCGCCGCGCCTGCTCGCGCTGCGGGTCGCGGCCACCCCGACGTCCGGTACCGTCCGGCACACCGTCGCCTACACCCCGGTCGCCGGCGACGACGGGCTGATGATCCGGCTCGTGGTCGCGAACCTGGCGGCCACCGTGGCGACCGACGCGGTGACGCTGCGCGTGGCGGCGCCGGAGGACGGGACGACACCGGGCGGCGGTACGCCCGGGACCACGACACCGGGCGGCGGCGCGACGCCCGGCGCGGACCCGGCGGCGTCCGCCGGGGCGACCGGACGGACGGCGCTCGGCGTCACCGGCGCGGACGCGGCGGCGCTCACCGCGGCGGCGGCCCTGCTGCTCACGGCCGGCGGCGCGCTGCTGCTCGCGGCCCGGCGCCGGCGGGGCTGAGCGCGGCCGCGGCCGGTCACCCGGCGCGGCCCGTCACCGGCCGCGTCCCGTCACCAGCCGCGGACGCGGCTGATCACCCGGGAAGCGGACGCGACCTGATCACCGCCGCGGCCGGCCCACCACCGGCTCCGGCGGAGCGATGGTGGGCCGGCGGCGTCGCGGCGTGCCCGCCGAGCGGGTCCGGCGGTGGGGGTCAGCCGCCGATCGTGGTGCCGGCGGGGACGGTGCCCGGGGCGCCCTCGGCCGTCACCACGGCCTCCCCGGTCGCGACCACGCCCGGCTCGAAGGTCCAGTCGCCCTGGACCGTGAACGAGGACGCGCCGCGCAGCGACGGGGCGGCGGGGAACCGCTGCTCGAACTTCCCCACGGTCTTGTAGACCTTCGTGTCGAGGTCGACCAGCGGCGCCTTCTCGACGGCGAGCCGCAGCGTCGAGTCCTCGCCCAGGTCGTACGCGTCGGACCGCAGCAGCAGCAGGTCGTTGGTCGTCTTGACCGGCAGGAACCGCTCGCGCCCGACGGCGATGGCCGTCGCGCCCTCGAACACCTCGATCGCCGCGCCCATCGCCGTCTCGATCTGGAACACCTCCGGCGACGAGGAGTCGGTCGGGTCGACGGTCTTCACGTTGCGGATCAGCGGCAGGCCGAGCACCGCGCCCCGCGCCTCGAGCGCCGCCGCGATCTGCTCCAGGTCGAACCACAGGTTGTTGGTGTGGAAGTACGGGTGCCGGTGCTCGTCGGTGAAGTAGTCCATCTCGTCGGCGGGCGTCTGCGCGGTGTCCCGCAGGATCAGCCGGCCGTCCGACTTCCGGACCGCGAGGTGGCCGCCCTTGCGGTCGGCGGCGGTGCGCCGGCAGAGCTCGGCGGCGTAGGGCGCGCCCGAGGCCGCGAACCAGCCGGCGATCGTCGGGTTCGGCGCCGCACCCAGGTTGTCGGAGTTCGACACCGACGCGTACCGGAAGCCCGCGTCGAGCAGCTGCTGCAGCACGCCCGAGGCGAGAAGCGCCGTGTAGAGGTCGCCGTGGCCCGGCGGGCACCACTCCAGCGACGGGTCGGCCTCCCAGGTCACCGGGGTCAGGTCGTCCGTGCGGAGCTTCGGCTCCTGGTTCTGCAGGAAGTCGAGCGGCAGGCCGTCGACGGCCAGACCCTCGTGCGTCGCCAGCGCGGCGAGCGAGTCGGCCTGGGTGCGGAACGAGTTCATCAGGATGAGCGGCAGCCGGGCCCCGGTCTCGGACCGGGCGTGCTGCACCTGCTCGACGATCAGGTCGAGGAACGACTTCCCGTCGCGGACCGGCAGCAGCGACTTGGCCTTGTCCATGCCCATCGAGGTGCCGAGACCGCCGTTGAGCTTGATGATCGCCGTCTTCGCGAACGCCTCGCGCGCCGCCTCGGGGTCGATGTCGACGTCCGCGAGCTGCGGGGGGTCGAGCAGGGGGTCGATGGTGTCCTCGGGGATGAGGCCCGTGGCCCCCGCCTCGAGCTCCCGGTAGTAGTGGGTGAAGACGTCGATCGCGGTCGGGGCCACCCCGGCCGCCGCCATCTTGTCCTGGGCCTGCCGCAGTCCGGTGTCGCTCATGGGGTCGATCCTAGGAACACCGGGTGACGCGCGGCCACACGCCGGGGTCAGCGGGCGGCGTGCCGGCCGTACCGCTGCCGCGCGGCTTCCCCCGAGGTGCCGACGATCTCGCCGACCGTCTTCCACGGGACACCTGCCCGGCGCGCGTCGACCACGGCCGCCGCCAGGTCGCGCTCGGCGGTCGCCCGCCGGGCGGCGGCGAGCCAGAGGGCGGTCATCGGGTCGACGGCGTCCCGGTCGCCGGGGGCGGGCTCGTAGGCCTCGAAGCGGTCCGCGAGCCGGTCGGCGCTCGCGAGGATCTCGTCGAGCGATCGGGGCACGGTGATCATCTCCTCAGGAACTTCGTGCGTGCGGGCCGCATGGCGTGGACCACGCACCACCCGCCGTACATCGCCACCACGCCGACCTCGATCAGCGCGGCCGTGCGGTCCGGCCCGATCACCATCGTCATCCCCTCGCCCACGTCGAGGCTGTCGACGTGGTGCTCGACGGCGTGGCGGACGTCCTCCTCGGGCACCCCGTGGCGGTGTGCGCTGCCGAGGATCAGCGGCACGTCGCCGTGCAATCAAGTTACCTTGCTCATCTCCCCCGCGCCAGTTCATCCTCGCCGCGGCGCCGGTCGGTCGTCGTCCCTGGGGTCGCCATGATCGCGACCGTAGGCGCGGCGCCGCCCGCGCGTCGGCCGTCATCCACAGGCCGCGCGCTCCGGGGAGGCGAGATGTCGCGAAGGTCCGGGATCGTGCCTTCGGTGTCAGCCCAGAGCCCCCCGCACCGGGGTCAGCGCCTCGTCCAGCAGGTCTGGCAGCCGCGTCCGGTCGGCGCCGGCCAGTGCCCACGCCTCGACCGCCGCGACCAGCGCCCCGGCCCAGGCCGTCCCGGCCACCCGCGCGTGCAGCGGGTCGACGCGCCGCCCGGCGGCGTACCCGGCGATCGCGGCTCCGAGGTCCGCGGTGCGGCGCGCGGCCGCGAGCCGCAGGTCGTCGCCGAGGCCCATAGTGTCCGCCTGGGTGAAGGCGAGTGCGACGTGGTCCGCAGGCAGCCGGGCGGCCAGGTCCCGCAGGGCGGCCTCCACGACCGCGCCCGGTGTCGCGTCCGTGCCCGAGCCGGCGAGCGCGACCCGCAGGGCGTCGACCCGCTCGTCGAACGCCGCCCACAGCAGGTCGGACTTCGCGGGGAAGTAGTTGAAGAACGTGCTCCGCGAGACGCCCGCCCGCTGCGTGATGTCGGCGACGGAGGTCGTCGCGTACCCGCGCTCCAGGAACAGCTCGCCCGCGGCCTCCTCCAGCATCGCCCGCGACGAGGCGTGCGGGCGATGCTGGAGGAGGCCG
>NZ_JAANNB010000169.1 GCF_011603975.1 Cellulomonas sp. IC4_254
CACTCCTGGGCTGGCGCGGCTCGGCGGGTCCGGCGCGGCCCGCGGAGCCGGAGGGCGGGGGCGCTGGTCCGCGTCGTCGGAGCAGGGGGTCCCGGCGGTCGCGGCTCGCGCACACTAGGGCCGCCGCGCACCCCCCGGGGATGCGCTTCCTGGGTGGCAGCACCCGTGTGACTGCACGTCAACACCGACTTTGCAACATTTAGCAGGACGAATCGGACATAACGGGTGGGTGAAAAACCGAACCCCGCAGGTCAGAGCGTCGACGCCCGCAGCGATTCCACCGGAAGGTGCGCCACCACCTGGGTGCCGTCGCCGGGCACGGAGGTGACCCGCAGGTCCCCGCCGACCAGCCGCAGCCGGTCCGCCAGCCGCGCGGTCCCGGACGCCGGGCCCGCGTCCTCGCCGAAGCCGCGGCCGTCGTCGGACACCCGCACCTCCAGCGCGCCGCCGACCAGCGACACCCGGACGTCGACGACCTCGGCCTGGCCGTGGCGCAGCGCGTTGCTGATCGCCTCCTCGACCACCCGGACGGCCAGCAGCCGCTCGCTGCGGGTGAGCCGCGGGTCCGCGGGGTCGTCGACCACCCGGACCTCGTCGGACACGCCCAGCCGGGTGTTCACGGTGCGCGGGATGCGGCCGAGGAGCGCGCGGATCGCCGGGACCATGCCGACCTCGAGCTGCTCGGGGTACAGCATCCGGCTGGTGGTGCGGACGTCCGCCTCGCGCACGGTCTCGATCTGCTCGCGCACCTCGCGCAGCAGCGCGATGTCCTCCGGGGCGAGCGGGCGCCGGTCCCCCGCGGCCCCGAGCTCGGCGAGCAGCCCGTCCAGCCGTGCGACGACCAGCACCAGCCGCTGCTGCATGCTGCCGTGCAGGCCCTCCGCCACCTCGCGGCGGACCCGCACCTCCTCGTGCTGCAGGGCCGCGAGCGCGAGCTCGATCTGCAGCCGGCTCTGCGCCGCCTCGGCGACCTCGGTGCGCAGCCGGCGCTGCGACAGCATCGCCGCCAGCCCCATGGTCGCCGCGACCCACGCGACGACGGCGCCGCTGCTGAGCTCGGCGACGATCACCGAGTCCGCCGGGTCCACGTAGACGTCGAGCAGCAGCTGGAAGGCGAACCGCACCCCGGACGCCGTGACGCCGGCGCTGAGCACGCCCACGACGAGGGCCAGCGGGCCGCGCTGCGGCAGGGACACCCCGGTGGCCGCCAGGATCAGCAGCATCGACGCCACCGCGGTGAGGTTCGCCAGGATCCGGTCGGTCACCGGGACGACCCCGCCCTGGTTGCCGTAGACCCAGGCGGTCTGCACGGCCGCACCGATGGCGAACGCGGTCATCACGGTGCCCGCGGCGGCCAGCAGGACGCGCCGGTCGGCACGGACCGCGGCGGCGTCCCGCGTCGCTCCCGTGGGCATCCGACCCCGTCCTCCCCGCACGTCGTCCGCGTGCCGCCGCCCGCTCGCCGGGTCGGGACACCATACTGTCGGCGATGTCCGATCCCGCAGCCCGGACGACCCGCGTGGTGGTCGTCGAGGACCAGCCCCTGTTCCGGTCGATGCTCGAGCTCACCCTGGGGGCGGCCGACGACGTGCGCGTCGTCGCCTCCGTGGGCACCGTCAAGGAGGGCGCCGCCGCGCTGCGGCCGGGTGCCGCCGACGTCGCCGTGCTCGACATCGACCTGCCCGACGGCAACGGGATCGCGCTCGGCGTGACGCTGCGCCGGCACCAGCCCGACCTCGGGATCCTGCTGCTGTCCGCGCACGACGCGATGGACCTGCTGCTCGACCTGCCGCCGGACGTGGCCGCCGGCTGGTCGTACCTGTCGAAGACCTCGTCGACCGACGCCGCCACGCTGGTCACGGCCGTCCGGGCCGCCGCCGAGGGGCGGACGACGCTCGACCCCGCGCTGCTCGACCGGGTGGCGCCGCGCGCCGGGTCGGCGGTGTCGCGGCTCACCGACCGGCAGTACGCCGTGCTGCGGCTGCTGGCGCAGGGCCTGTCGAACGCCGGCATCGGCGAGACGCTGCGGATCACCGAGAAGTCGGTGCAGAACCACATCAACGGCATCTACGCGACGCTCGGCATCGACGCCGACCCGTCGCGCAACCCCCGGGTCACGGCCGCGCTCCGGCTGCTGGAGGAGACCGGCCCGGTCGCCTGACGCCCCGCCGGCTCCCCCGGCACCCCCTCGACGCGGCGTCGCGCCGGGGCGCACGATGGTCGCGGCCGCACCGACCACGAGGGGGACGCATGGACCGCGCGGACGTCATGGGCTGGGTCGCCGCCTACGAGCGGGCGTGGCGGGAGGACGACCCCGGGTCGCTCGGCACGCTGTTCACGCAGGACGTGCGCTACCTGCGCTCCCCCTACGAGCCGGCGCTGGCGGGGCTCGACGCGGTGCGGGACTTCTGGTCGGACCCGACGCCGTTCACGATGGACGCCGAGGTGGTCGCCGTCGAGGGGCGCGACGCCGTCGTGCGCGCGGAGGTGCGGTACGGCGGCGACGAGCCGCAGGAGTACCGGGACCTGTGGGTGCTGCGGTTCGCCGGCGACGGACGGGTCGAGCACTTCGAGGAGTGGGCCTACTGGCCGGGCAAGAGCTTCTCCGCGAGCGCCGGCTGACCCGGCGGTCGGGATCGGTGGCATCCGATCGGGTGAGGCGGTTGGCCGTCGCGGCCGGACCTGGCTAGAGTGGGCCTCGCCCTCGGTCGCCTGCCCCCTGCGCGGCCGAGGGCTTCTTCATGCCCGCGACCGGGTGGCTCAGCGCTCGCGCCACTCCATCGCGCCGCACAGCGTGCACCGGGCGACGACCATCCCGAACCGCACCGGGCTCGTGTCGAGGTGCCAGCCGGGGCGGGTGCACGACGGCGCGTGCTCGGCGGGGTCCAGCGGGTGCAGCGGGCGGCGCGCGGTCAGCGTGGCGGTCATGGTGGTCCTCCAGTCGGTGTTGCCCGCCATGTTCGACCGCCGGGGCGCGGATCTGAGCGGTCCCGGCCGCGTGTCCGGGTGCTGGCACCCGCCCCGGGCGCAACCGCCATCGGCCGGACACCGCGCGGTCACCCCCGGGCCGCTCGCCGGACAGGTCACAGCACGAGGCGCTCCAGCAGCGGGAACTCCGGGTACGGCTGGTGCCAGTCCCCGAAGTGCCCGTCGTCCCGGACGACGAGCGTGCCGCCGAGCCGGTCCAGCAGCTCGCGGCCCTGGGTGGCGTCGCAGCCGTACGGGTCGACGACCGAGTTCACGTAGACCAGGTCCCCCGCGTGCGCGCGGATCCGGTCCCAGTCGTAGGCGTCCTGCAGCACCGGCTCGTCGGCGTCGTTCGGCCGCCGCCAGTACCCGGCGACCAGCACCGCCTGCGCGACGGGCGCGTCCAGGTGCTCCAGCAGGGCCAGCAGCAGCGCGGCGCCCCCCGAGTGGCCGACCAGGACCGTGTCGGCGTCGAACCGGTGCGCGGCCAGCACGCGCGGCAGGAACGTCGCGACCGGCTCGACGTTGACCTCCGGGTACGCCGGCCGCTCGACGGCGTACCCGCGGGCCGCCAGGCGCCCGGCCAGCCAGGGGTACCACACGTTGCCGGGGCTCCCGCCGGTGCCGTGGAACACGATCGCGCGCGTGGGCATGGCGCTCAGTGTGGCCCGGCGCCCAGCTCCCGCGCCACGAACTCGACGGCCTCGCGGTCCTGCTCCGGGCCGCCGCCCTCGTGCCCGTTGTACCGCCAGACGCGCAGCTCCTTGGGGCCGCCCCAGGCGCGGTGCACGGCCACGACGGTGGACGGCGGCACCACCACGTCCATCAGCGCGACGGTGAACCGGGCCGGTGCCCGCCCGCGCCGCGCGAGGCCGACGCCGTCGACGTAGGACAGCGTGCGCAGCACCCGCTCCTCGGCGTCCCGGTGCACGGCCAGGTACTCGACGACCTCCGCGTACGGCTTGCTGTCGGTGATCCCGACGGCCCGGGCGACGTCGCACAGGAACGGCACGTCCGCGACGACGGCCGACACGTCCGCGAGCGCCCCGGCGGCGATCGCCATCGCCCCGCCCTGGCTGCCGCCGACCACGGCCACCCGGTCCGGGTCGACCCCGGGCAGCGCGCGGGCGGCGTCGACCGCCCGCGCGGCGTCGGTCAGCAGCCGCCGGTAGTAGTACGTCTCCGGGTCCTCGATCCCCCGCGTCATCACCCCGGGGGCCTGCGGTCCGGTGCCGTGCGGGTCCGGGGTGTGGCCGCGGCTCCAGCCGGAGCCCTGGCCGCGGGTGTCCATCTGCAGGTGCGCGAAACCGGCGGACGCCCACAGCAGGTTCTCCGTGGGCGCGCCGCGGCCGCCGCCGTACCCGACGTACTGCACGACCACGGGCAACGGCCCCGTGACCCCGGCGGGCCGGCGGTACCAGGCGCGCACGGGGTCGCCGCCGAAGCCGGGGAACGTCACGTCCCACACGTCGATCGTGGTCAGCGGGGTCGGCTCCGCGACGAGCACCGGCGCGGCGTCGTGCCGGCGGCTGTCCGCGAGGGTGCGGGCCCAGAAGGCGTCGAGGTCGGCGGGCTCGACGAGCGCGCTCGCGTGCTCCCAGAGCGCGGGCTCGGGCAGGTCCTGGAACACGGTTCTCCTGTCGGTGGTCCGGGTGCGTCAGCGCACGTCACGGCACGGGCGAGTAGACCACGGACCGGACGTGCGCGACGGTCGTGGTCGGCCGGCCCGCGCTGGTGGCGAGCACGCCGGCCCACAGCCCGAGGAACCCGCCGGTCGCGACGCTGTCGAGGGTGCGGGCGTCCGCGGTGGCCACGAGCACCGGGGCGTCGTCGCCCGACGCCGCCAGCAGCCGCAGGTCCGGCCCGAGGGCCTCGAGCACCAGCGTGAGGTCGGCGCCGGGCGCCTGCCCGAGCGCGGCCTCGCCGAGCAGCGTCTCGCCGGCGCCGGCGCGCACGTGCAGCGCGCGGGCGGTGCGGGCGTCGCCGGGCCCGCGCGTCACCGCCAGCCGCACGTGGTCGCGCTCGGACTGCCGGATCGCCAACGCCACCTCCTCGCCCTCGGCGAGGTCGGCCGCCACCCGGACCACCAGGTCGGCCTGCGGGTGCTCGAGCCGCAGCCCGAGGAAGGCCGGCACGTCGAGGTCGGCGAGGGTCGCGGGCCGCAGCGGCAGGTCCCAGCCATCACCGGCGGGCGTCGCCACGTCCTCGGGCAGCGCCCGCACGCCGGTCCACCGCAGGTCGCCGGGCGGGACGGGTCCGGACTGCCGGCCGGACACCACCCGGTCGCCGGGCCAGCCCGGGACCGTCGGGACGTCCACCACGGGCGGGATCCGGCCGACGCCGGGCGCGAGCACCGGCCAGCCGTCCTCCCAGGCCACGGGCACCAGGAACGTCTCCCGGCCGAGCGGGTAGTGGTACCCGCCGGAGGTGCGCATGGCGAGCAGCACGGCCCACCAGGTGCCGTCGGGGGCCTCGACCAGGTCGGCGTGCCCCGCGGCGACCACGTCCACGCCGCGGCCGAGGTGCCGGTGGGTGAGCACCGGGTTCGCCGGGTTGCCGCGGTACGGGCCCTCGATCGCGGCGGCGCGCGCGACGCAGACCGCGTGGTGCACCTCGGTCCCGCCCTCGGCGGCGACCAGCAGGTACTCCCCGTCGACCCGGTACAGGTGCGGGCCCTCGGCCCAGACCGCGCCGCGGACCGCCCCGGTCCAGACGACCCGCTCGGGGCCGACCAGCGTGCGGGTGGCGGTGTCGAGCTCGCGGAGCCACACCTCGGTCTGGCCCGGCCACTCCGGCTGCCGCGCGGGCCGGGTGGCGAGCACCCACGCCCGGCCGTCGTCGTCGAAGAACAGCGACGGGTCGATGCCGTCGCCGCCGAGCCAGGTCGGCTCGGACCACGGGCCGGCCGGGTCGGCCGCGGTCACCAGGAAGTGCCCGAGGCCGGGCCGGCGCTCCTCCGCCGAGGCGCCGTCGGCACGCTGGTCCACCAGCGTGCAGACGACCCAGAACAGCCCGTCGTGGTGCCGGATCGTCGGCGCGTACAGGCCGCTGGACGACGGCAGCCCGGACAGGTCGAGCTGCCGCCGCACGGCGTGCCCGACGGGCTCCCAGTGCGCGAGGTCGCGGCTGCGGAACACCGGCAGGCCGGGCAGGTACTCGAAGGTCGACGTCACCAGGTAGTAGTCGTCGCCCACCCGGCACACCGTCGGGTCCGGGTGGCAGCCCGGCAGGACCGGGTTGGCGACCGTCGTCACGGGGCGGTGACCTTCACCTCGACGACCCGGGCGTCCGCGGCGGTCACCTCGTGCACGCCGCCGGTCACGGTGAGCACCCGGCGCTCCGTGGCGGTGCCGGCGACCTCGCGCTCCGCGCGGGCGCGGGCCATCCGGATCGCGCCGTTGGTGCCGGCGACCTCGGCGGAGCGGGGCGCCGCCTCGGCGTGCGACGCGACCCAGACGTGCACGTCGCCGGGCTCGACCACGCGGGTCAACCGGCGGTCGGCGAACGCGAGTCGCGTCGTCGGCACCCGGAACGTCACGCGCCGCGACTCCCCCGGCTCCAGGTCGACCCGGGCGTAGCCCAGCAGCTCGACCACCGGCCGGGTCACGGTCGCGACGACGTCGTGTCCGTACAGCTGCACGGTCTCGGTGCCCGCGACCGCGCCGACGTTGGTCACGGTGACCGCGGCCTCGAACGAGCCCGCCGAGTCGACGGACGGGTCCACCGCGAGGTCGCCGTACGCGAACTCGGTGTAGCCCAGCCCGAAGCCGAACGGGCGCACCGGGGTGGGGTCGGTCGACGTGACGTCCGACGGCCCGCCGAGCACCGGGTGCAGGTACCGGTACGGCTGGGTGCCCGCCGAGCGCGGCAGCGACACCGGCAGCCGGCCGGACGGGTTGACCGCGCCGGTGAGCACGTCGGCGATCGCGTCGCCGCCGCCCTCGCCCGGGAAGAACGCCTGCAGCACCGCGGCCGGGCGCGGGCCCTCGCCGTCGAGCGCCCAGCCGATGGCGTACGGGCGGCCGGTGAGCAGCACCAGGACGACCGGGGTGCCGGTCGCGACCAGCGCCTCGACCAGCTGCCGCTGCACCCCCGGGAGCTCGAGGGAGTCGGCGTCGTTGCCCTCGCCGACCGTGCCGCGGCCGAACAGCCCGGCCTGGTCGCCGACCACGACGACGGCGACGTCCGCGCCGGCGGCCGCCTCGACGGCGGCCGCGAAGCCGGAGGTGTCGTCGCCCTCGACGGTGCAGCCCTCGGCGTGCACGACCTCGGGGGCGTCCGCCGCGCCGTCGCCCGCGAGCGCCGCCGCCAGCGCCTCGCGCACGCTGCGGATCTCGAAGCCGAGCGGCAGCCCGGGGTGGTGCGCCAGCACGTGGTTGGCGAACGAGTAGCAGCCCATCAGGGCCTCGGGGCGGTCGGCGTTCGGGCCGACGACCGCGACCCGGCGCGCCCGGCCGGCCGCGCCCGCGGGCGCCAGCGGCAGCACGCCGTCGTTCGCCAGCAGCACGACCGACTCCTGCGCCAGCCGGCGGGCGAGCGCGCGCTGCCGCGGCGAGTCGAGGTCGACCTCGGCCGGCGGCTCGTCGGCGAACGCGTCCGGCTCCAGCAGGCCGAGCTCCTCCTTCTGCGCGAGCACGCGGAGCACCGCGCGGTCGACCAGGCGCTCGTCGGTCAGCCCGGCGCGCAACCGCTCCGTCAGCGGCGCCAGGTAGGCGTCGCCGGTCGGCAGCTCGACGTCGATGCCGGCCTCCAGGGCCTGCGCCGCCGCCTCGCCGCGGTCGGCCGCGACCCGGTGCATGACCTCGAGGAACGCGACCGCGAAGTAGTCGGCGACCACGACGCCGTCGAAGCCCCACTGCTCGCGGAGCACGCCGGTGAGGTGCTCGGTGCTCGCCGCCATCGGGACGCCGTCCACGTCGACGTAGGCGTTCATCACCGAGCGGGCGCCGCCGTCGCGGACCGCCATCTCGAACGGGGGCAGGTACACGTCGAGCAGCTCGCGCGGACCCGCGCTCACCGGAGCGTGGTTCCGGCCGGCGGCGGACGCGGAGTAGCCCGCGAAGTGCTTGAGCGTGGCGTGCACGCCCGCCTCCTGCAGGCCGCGGACGTACGCGGTGCCGATCGTGCCGACCAGGTACGGGTCCTCGCCGATGCACTCGTCGACGCGGCCCCAGCGCGGGTCGCCCACGACGTCGAGCACCGGGGCCAGGCCCTGGTGGATCCCCAGCTCGCGCATCGAGTCGCCGATCGCGCGGGCCGCCTCCTGCACGAGCTCGGGGTCGAAGGACGCGCCCCAGGCGAGCGGCGTCGGGTACGTCGCGGCCTGCCAGGCGGCCAGGCCGGTCAGGCACTCCTCGTGCACCAGCGCGGGGATGCCCAGCCGGGTCTCCCGCTTGAGGCGGCGCTGCTCGGCCCAGAGCCACGCGGCGCGCTCCACCGGGTCCACCGGACGGGTGCCGTACACCCGGGTGTAGTGGCCGAGGCCGTGCCGGGTGATCTCGGGCAGCTGCCCGGAGTCCTGCTGGCCCGCGGCCATCTCGGACTGCATCGGGGCGACCGTGCCGTTCTGGTCGAGCCAGTAGCCGACCAGCTGGGCCAGCTTCTCCTCGAGCGTCATCCGGGCGTGCAGGTCGCGGACCCGGTCGGAGACGACGGGCATCGCGCGCACGGGCGCGGCGGGCGCGCGATGCCCGTC
>NZ_JAANNB010000016.1 GCF_011603975.1 Cellulomonas sp. IC4_254
CTGCGTCACGGGCGCCATCCTCGCACCCGCGCGGGGCGGGGCGGTCGGGTACCCGGCACGGGTGCGCGGGGTGCCGGCTGTGGGAACCTGGGCCCGACCCGGCGCGTTGTGCCCAGCGTGTGCGTCCTGCCCGGTGCGTGCACGCGTGACCCGTACCCGACGACGAGGACCTCAAGGCCGTGACCTTCGCCAACCCGTCCGCACGACAGCCCCGGGGGCCACGACCGCCCCGGCCACCGAGAGGCGCCGCCGGCCGTCGGCGTCCGAGCCCGATCGCGATCACCGTCGTGGTGCTCGCGCTGGTCGTGGTTGCGGTCCTGCTGCTCGCCCAGTTCTGGACCGAGGTCCTGTGGTTCGACCAGCTGGGCTACTCCCAGGTGCTCTGGACGCAGTGGCTCACCCGCGGCGCCCTGTTCGTCGCCGGCCTGCTCGTCATGGGCGGGGCCGTGTTCGCCAGCCTCGCGATCGGCTACCGCACCCGGCCGGTGTACGCGCCGTCCAACCAGGAGCAGGCCAGCCTCGACGCGTACCGCGAGGCCGTCGAGCCGCTGCGCCGCGTCGTCCTGGTCGCGGGTCCCGCGGTGCTCGGCCTGTTCGCCGGCATCGCCGCCTCGCAGCAGTGGAGCTCCATCCAGCTCTGGATGCACAGCACCGAGGTCGGGCAGACCGACCCGCAGTGGCACATGGACCTGTCGTTCTACATGTTCCAGCTGCCGGGCATGCGGTTCGTCATCAGCTTCCTCATGGCCGTCACCGTGCTCTCCGGCATCGCGGCCGTCGCGACGCACTACCTCTACGGCGGCTTCCGCGTCGGCGGCTCCGCCGGCACGCCCCGCATGACCAAGGCCGCCCGCGTGCACCTGTCGGTGATCGCCACGGTGCTCATGGTGCTCATCGCGGCCAACTACTTCCTCGACCGGTACTCGATCCTCACCCGCGAGGGCGACCGGTTCGAGGGCGCGTCCTACACCGACGTGCACGCCGTCATCCCGTCCAAGAGCATCCTGGCGGTCGTCGCGCTGCTCGTCGCCGTGATGTTCGTCGTGACCGCGGTGCGCGGCTCCTGGCGGATCCCGGCCATCGGCGTCGGCGTCATGGTGCTGTGCGCCGTGGCCATCGGCGGCGTCTACCCGGCCGTCGTCCAGCGGTTCCAGGTGAACCCGAACCAGCAGGACGCCGAGGCGCCGTACATCCAGCGCAACATCGACGCGACGCTGTCGGCGTACGGCCTGGAGGACGTCGAGACCACGGACTACAACGCGAGCGTCACGGCCGAGCCGGGCGCCCTGCGCGAGGACGCGGAGACCACCGCGTCGATCCGCCTGCTCGACCCGCAGGTCGTCTCCGACTCGTTCCGCCAGCTCGAGCAGATCCGCGGGTTCTACTCGTTCCCCGACACCCTGTCCGTCGACCGGTACGACGTCGCGGACGAGAGCCGGGACACCGTGATCGCGGTCCGCGAGGTCGACCTCGACGGCCTCGACGCCCAGCGCCGCAACTGGACCAACGACACCACCGTCTACACCCACGGGTTCGGCGTGGTCGCGGCCTACGGCAACACCACGACGTCGAGCGGCGCCCCCGAGTTCTGGGAGGGCGGCATCCCGTCCTCCGGCGAGATGGGCGAGTACGAGCCGCGGATCTACTTCGGCCAGAGCTCGCCGGACTACTCCATCGTCGGCGCCCCCGAGGGCTCCGAGTGGGAGCTCGACTACCCGGACGACGAGTCCGGCGGCGCGATCAACACGTCGTTCCCGACCAGCGAGGTCTCGGCCGGCCCGGAGATCGGGACGTTCTGGAACAAGCTGCTCTACTCGATCAAGTTCGGCTCCGAGCAGATCCTGTTCTCCGAGCGGGTCACCGCCGAGTCGCAGATCCTCTACGACCGCGACCCGGTCGACCGCGTCCAGAAGGTCGCGCCGTACCTGACGCTCGACGGCCGGGTGTACCCGGCGGTCGTCGACGGGCGGGTCAAGTGGATCGTCGACGGCTACACCACGTCGAACCAGTACCCGTACGCCGCGGCGCAGTCCCTCGAGGACGCCACGGTGGACTCGCTCACCGAGACCTCGACCACCATCGCGGCCCTCCAGCCCGAGAAGGTCAACTACATCCGGAACTCGGTGAAGGCCACAGTCGACGCCTACGACGGCACCGTCACGCTGTACGCCTGGGACGCCACCGACCCGGTCCTGCAGTCCTGGAGCAAGGTCTTCGACACCTCGCTGCAGCCGGTGTCCGAGATCAGCTCGGAGCTGATGAGCCACATCCGCTACCCCGAGGACCTGTTCAAGGTGCAGCGGACCCTGCTCGGCACCTACCACGTGACCGACCCGGGCCAGTTCTTCTCCGGCAACGACGCGTGGCGGACCCCGAACGACCCGACGGCCGCCGGCCAGAACGTCGCGCAGCCGCCGTACTACCTGACGCTGGAGATGCCGACGCAGGACGCGGCGACGTTCTCCCTGATGTCGACGTACGTGCCAGCGGGTGGCAACGCCCGTGACGTGCTGACGGGGTACATCGCGGTCGACGCCGAGGCCGGGAACGCCGCAGGCGAGCCCGCGGACGGCTACGGCAAGATCCGGCTCCTGGAGCTGCCACGCGACTCCACGGTCCCCGGGCCGAACCAGATGAACAACAACTTCACGTCCAACCCGGACGTGTCGAACGAGCTGAACATCCTGGCCCGCGGCGACTCCGAGGTCATCCGCGGCAACCTGCTCACGCTGCCCGTCGGCGGCGGCCTGCTGTACGTGCAGCCGGTCTACGTGCAGGCGGCCACCGGCACGCAGTTCCCGCTGCTGCAGCGGGTGCTCGTGGCGTTCGGCGACCAGATCGGGTTCGCCAGCACCCTCGACGAGGCGCTGGACCAGGTGTTCGGCGGCGACGACGGCACGTCCGCCGGTGACGCCGGCAACGAGATCACGCCGCCCGACACCGGGGACACCGGCGGCGACACCGGGGACACGGGCGACGGCACCGCCACGCCGGCGCCCACCCCGGCCCCGACGGGTGACACCGGCGCCGGTGCGACGGACGCCCAGACCCGGCTGACGCAGGCCATCGACCGGGCCACCCAGGCCTACCAGGACGGGCAGGCCGCGCTGGCGGACGGCGACTTCGCCGCCTACGGCGAGGCGCAGGCCCGGCTCCAGGAGGCCCTGGAGGACGCCGCGGCGGCCGACGCGGAGCTGGGCGGCTCGGGAGGCTGAGCCTCCGGCGCACGCACGACGGCGGCGGGCCGGTTCCCTCGGGGGAGCCGGCCCGCCGCCGCTTCCGGGCGGGGCCGGCTGCGGCGCGGCCGAGGCGCGAGGTCGGCGGTTGCGCTCGAGGTCGGCGGCTCCGCCGGGGGTCTGCCGGACGGAACCGCCGACCTCGCCCCACGTGGGCGGGAGGGGTGTGACCGAGGGCACGGGGGCTGGATTTGGAACGCCCGTCACCCTGGCGTAACGTAGTGATCACCGACGCGGGGTGGAGCAGCTCGGTAGCTCGCTGGGCTCATAACCCAGAGGTCGCAGGTTCAAATCCTGCCCCCGCTACAAGAAGACGAAGGCCTGGACCATCTGGTCCGGGCCTTCGTGCTGTGCGGGGTGCGGTCGTCGTGCCTAGCGGGCGGAGCGCTGGGCAGCCGGGCGCCGACGCAGCGCGGCGTCGGCGACCTCGGGGCCGCGGTAGACCATGTCCAGCGCGCCGATGCTCTCGCCCGGCGGCACGATCGCGTCGATCCGGTCCAGGACCTCGTCGGGCAGCGCGACCTCGGCGCCGGCGAGGGTGGCCTCGAGCTGCTCCATGGTGCGCGGGCCGATGATCGCTGCCGTCACGCCCGGGTGCGCGATCGCGAACGCCATCGCCAGGTGCGGCAGCGCGATCCCGACCTCGTCCGCCAGCGCGAGCAGCTGCTCCACCGCGGCCAGGCGGCGCTCGTCACGGAAGTGGCGCATCCCGGTGCTCGCCCGGAACGTGTCGTTCGCCTGCCCGGCCCGGTACCTCCCGGTGAGCGCGTCCCCGGCGAGCGGGCTGTACACGAGGGTGCCCATCCCGTAGCGCTGCGCCACCGGGAGGATCTCGCGCTCGATCTCGCGGTCCAGGATCGAGTAGTTCGGCTGCTCGGTGCGGAACCGCTCGAACCCGCGGCGCTGGGCGGCCCGCTGCGCCTCGACGATCTCCGAGCCCCGCATCGAGGACGAGCCGATCGCCCGGACCTTCCCCTGGCGCACGAGGTCGCTGAGGGCGGACAGCGTCTCCTCGGCGGACGGCTCGCCGAACCCGATGTGCGGCTCCTGGTCGACGGGCTGCTGGTGCGCGCCTAGCGGGCGCGTTCCCCGGAGGGGGCAGTTCACCCGATCGACGCGTCGCGTCGCACCTCGCTCAAGCAGCGCTCCACAGGTGCCGAGGACGTGGTCGACGTGCAGTCCAGGACGCTGGGGAGCGAGCGATGACGAGCGATGACGCCTATGAGGACTTCCTCGCGGCCTACCGGACGGCACGGCCGGCCCGGGACTACGCCGTGATGGTCGACGTGGGCACGGTGCTCGCGCGCCGGACCGCGATCGCGGTCCTGGAGGCGCTCGGGACGCCGGTCAAGGAGAGCGCGAGCACGGTCGCGCTGGTGCACCACGCAGGGGTCGAGGAGGTGGAACGCGTCGGACGTCTCGACCGGACCCAGCCGTGGCCGCCGCGCGAGCTTCTGCCGCGCCTGTACAGGGCGATCTGGTGGCTCTCGAGATCCGACGAGACGGCCCGGGTGGACGGCACCCTCCGCGCGGACGCGCCGTACCGCGACCTCGGGCACCTGCTCAGGTGCCTCATGAACGACGCGCGCCAGCTGCTCGCGGCCTGTCCGAGCACCGCGGTCGCGCCGGACCCCGCCTATGTCCGGGTCAGCTGGTCCGGGACGGGCCTGCCGTCCGCGGGGTTCCCCGTCGACGAACCTGACGAGGAGCAGGCCGAGGAGTGGTGGTGCGCCGCGCACGAGCTGGTCGAGATCGAGCCCGCGGCGTGGAAGCCGTTCGTCGTGGCACTGGAGCACGAGGGGACGGAGTGGCCGGACATGGTCCAGGTGCCCGACCTGGAGCTCGTCGTGTACTCCGACCGGTTCCGTGATGCTGTGGAAGCCGCCCGTCGTGACGGCGACACGCACGGCTGGCTCGCCGTCGGGGTGCACCGGGCCGGTGAAGCGCGGACCTACGCGGTCCTGAACGTGTGGGGTGCCGCGGGCGCGAGCGTCCACGGGATGGAGGAGCGCCTCGCCGGCGACCGGACCGTGGTGCTGCCCGGGCCGGGAGGAGGAGAGCCCGTCTTCGCGGCTCGGGCGCGCGCCGCTGTGGACGCGGCCGGCATCGCGCTTCCGTGGAAGACCGTCGAATAGGCCCCGGCGCCCGACTCGCGTATGGTGGGGGGCACCGACGCGGGGTGGAGCAGCTCGGTAGCTCGCTGGGCTCATAACCCAGAGGTCGCAGGTTCAAATCCTGCCCCCGCTACGAACGCGAAGGCCCGGGCCGCACGGTCCGGGCCTTCGTCGTACCCGCGACGTCGCGGGCGCTCAGCCCTGCGACCGCCCGATGAGCTCGAGGGTGTCGACCACGCGGTTCGAGAACCCCCACTCGTTGTCGTACCAGGCGACGACCTTCACGTGCTTCCCGTCGACCCGGGTCAGGTGCGAGTCGAAGACGGACGACGCCGGGTTCCCGACGATGTCCGAGGAGACCAGGAAGTCCTCCGAGTACTCCAGCACCCCGGCCAGCGCGCCCCCGGCCGCGGCGCGGTAGGCGGCCAGGACGTCCTCGCGGGTGACGTCGCGGGCGACGGTCGCGTTGAGCTCGACCAGGGAGCCCACCGGCACCGGCACCCGGATGGAGTCGCCGGAGAGCCGCCCGTCGAGCTGCGGCAGCACCAGCCCGATGGCCTTGGCGGCGCCGGTCGTCGTCGGCGCGATGTTGACCGCGGCCGCCCGGGCGCGGCGCGGGTCGCGGTGCGGGCCGTCCTGCAGGTTCTGCTCCTGGGTGTAGGCGTGCACGGTCGTCATGAAGGCGTGCTCGATGCCGGCGAGCTCGTGGAGCACCAGGGCCAGCGGGGCCAGCGCGTTGGTCGTGCAGGAGGCGTTGGAGACGACGGTGTGCGCGGCCGGGTCGTAGGCGTCGGTGTTGACGCCGTAGGCGATCGTGACGTCCGCCCCGTCCGAGGGTGCGCCGACCAGGACCGCGCGGGCCCCGGCGTCGAGGTGGCCGCGGGCGGCGGCGGCGCTCGCGAACCGGCCGGTGGACTCCAGCACGACGTCGACGCCGAGCTCCGCCCAGGGCAGCCGGGCGGGCTCGCGCTCGGCCAGGACGGCGATCCGCCGGCCGTCGACGACGAGGTGGTCGCTGTCGACGGACACGGGTCGGCCGAGCCGCCCGGCGGTCGAGTCGAACGCGAGCAGGCGGGCGAGGGCCGCCGGCTCGGTGAGGTCGTTGACGGCGACGACCTCGAGGTCGCTGCCGCGCTCGAGGAGGGCGCGCAGGACGTTGCGGCCGATGCGTCCGAAGCCGTTGATGGCGACGCGGGTCATGGGTACCTCCGGTGGGTCGCTGTGCGGGACGCCACCAGCCTCGGCGGGCCGGCGCGCCCTCGACAGCGGCGCGCGCGCCACGGTCCGCACGGATCCCGCCACCCGTGGTCGCGCCGGCGGGCTACTCGCCGCGGGCGAACGTCCGCCGGTACTCGCTCGGCGTGGTCCCGAGCACCCGCTGGAAGTGCCGCCGCAGGTTCGCGCCCGTCCCGAGCCCGACGTCGACGGCCACCTGCTCGACCGACCGCTGCGAGCGCTCCAGCAGCTCCCGGGCGACGTCCACCCGCGCCCGCAGGACCCACTCCATCGGGGTGTAGCCCGAGTCCTCGACGAACCGGCGCGAGAACGTGCGCGGCGACACCGCGGCGTGCCGCGCCAGCGCCTCCAGGGTCAGCGGCTCGCCGAGCCGGTGCAGGGCCCACTCCCGGGTGGCCGCGAACCGCTCGCCCAGCGGCTCCGGGACGCTGCGCGGCACGTACTGCGCCTGGCCGCCCGAGCGGTACGGCGCAGCCACCAGGCGGCGCGCGGCGTGGTTGGACGGGGCGACCCCGAGCTCGCGCCGGATCAGGTGCAGGCACAGGTCGATCCCGGACGCCGCGCCGGCGGAGGTGAGCACCTGGCCCTCGTCGACGAACAGCACGTTCTCGTCGACGGTGACGCGCGGGTACCGGGCGGCGAACGCCCGCGTGTAGTGCCAGTGCGTCGTCGCCCGCCGCCCGTCGAGCAGGCCCGTCGCGGCCAGCGCGAACGCGCCGGTGGAGATCGCGGCGAGGTCCGCGCCCCGCGCGTGCGCCGCCACGAGCGCGGCCACGACGGCGGCCGGCGGGTCCTCCTGGTCGGGGTGCCGGTACCCGGGGATGAACACGACGTCCGCCCAGGCCAGCGCGTCGAGGCCGTCGGCGACGTGGTACGACAGGCCGTCACCGCCCCGGACCAGGCCCGGCGTCGGGCCGCAGACCCGGACCTCGTACGGCATGCTCGGCCGGTTCGTGAACACCTGCGCCGGGATGCCGACGTCGAGCGGCTTCGCGCCCTCGAGGACGAGCACGGCGACGCGACGGAGGCGGGGGGCGGCCACGGCGCCAGCGTACGGCCGGCGACCTCGTGGCCCGCCGTCGTGCTCCGGCGCGCGCCGTGCGCCCGTCAGGGCCGGCGGCGCAGCTCGACCGCCCGGCGCAGCCCCCAGAGGTAGTCGTCCGGCCGCTCCCAGGCCGCGAAGTGCCCTCCGTGGGCGTGCTCCTGCCAGTCCGCGACGCGGAAGAACCGCTCGGCGAAGCGGCGCGGGGCGTTGACGAGGTCGTGCGCGAAGACCGTGAACACCGTGGGCGCCTCGATCCGCGGCCAGTCCTTCGCGCCACCCGCGGCGTACGGGGCGAACGAGGTCCCGATCGATCCGGTGAACCAGTACGCGCTCACCCACGTGAGCGCCTCGTCCGGGGTGAACGCGCGGGAGAGGTCGCCGTCGGAGTCGGTCCAGGCCACGAGCTTCTCGACGATCCACGCCGCGAGGCCCGCGGGCGAGTCGCCGAGCGCCGCCGCGAGCGTGCCGGGCCGGGTCGACTGCTCGTGCATGTAGCCGCCCTGCTCGGCCTGCCAGCGGTGGCCGTGGGCCACGTAGGCCCGCTCCTCGTCGTCCAGGTCGTCGGGGAGCCCGGCCAGGAAGTGGTACTGCGAGACGTCCGTGAGGTGCAGTGCCGTGACCATCGCGGGGTGGCGGGCGGCGAGCGCCTCGGCGACGTCGCAGCCCACGTCGCCCGCGGAGACCACGACGTGCCCGAACCCGGCCTCCCGCACCGCGGCGGCGACGGCGTCGGCCATCGCCACGGCGGACAGCCCGCCGCCGGGGACGGGCGCGGCGAACGGGAAGCCGGGGAGCGCCGGGGCCACCACCGTCAGGTCCTCCAGCGCGGGCAGCACGCGCTCGAACCGCAGCACCGAGTCGGGCCAGCCGTGCAGCAGGACCACGACCGGCGCGTCCGCGGCCGCCCGGCGGACGATCGCGCGGACCGGGACCGCCGCCTCCTCGGTCTCGACCCACGGGTGGGCGGCGATCCGGTCCTCGTGCGCGCGCCAGTCGAACCCCTCGCGCCAGTGCGCGAGGAGGCCGGCCAGCAGGTCGGGGTCGACCCCGAGCGGCCGGCCCAGCGTCGGGACCGGGACCGTGCGGGTCCTGGACAGGCGGTCGGCCAGGTCGTCCAGCGCGTCCGGGGTGACCCGGGCGAAGGTGTGCTCGCGCATGTGCGTCCCCTCGTCGGTCGCGGTGCCGTGCGTCGTGCGGTCGGGACCAACCTGGCACCCGGGTCTGACACACGGCCCACCCGCCCGGCACCGGCGCGGTGCCGAGCGGTCGCCCGCGCGAGCGCCCCGCGATACAACGGACGGCATGGCCGACGTGCACCGCGAGATCGAGCGCAAGTACGCCGCCGACGCGGACGTCGAGCTGCCGGCGCTGACCGAGCTCCTGCCGGGGGCGGCCGGGCTGCCGGACGGCGGGACGCCCGTGGCGACCGGCGAGGACGCGGCCGAGCTGGACGCGACCTACTTCGACACCGCTGACCTGCGGCTGGCCGCGGCCGGGCTGACCCTGCGCCGGCGCACCGGCGGGCCGGACGCGGGCTGGCACCTCAAGGTCCCGGCCGGCCCGGACGAGCGCTCGGAGGTCCGGCTGCCGCCCGGCCGGGCGGCCCGCACGGTGCCGGCGACGCTGCGGGCCCTGGTGCACGCCGCCACGCTGGGCGCGACGCTGCGGCCGGTCGCCGAGGTGCGGACGTCCCGCACGGTGCACCGGGCCGCCGACGCCACGGGGCGGGTGCTGCTGGAGCTGGTCGACGACCGGGTCACCGCCCGGCGGATCCGGCCCTCCGGGTCGACCGGCGACGTGGTCGGCGCCGCCGAGGAGTGGCGCGAGGTCGAGGTCGAGCTGGTCGACGGTCCCGCCGACCTGCTGGACGCGGTGGAGGAGCGGCTGGGCGCGCTCGGCGTCCGGCCGGCGGGGCAGCGCTCCAAGCTGGAGCGGGTGCTGGGCCCGGCGGACGAGCGCGCCCCCGTCCCCCGGCGGTTGACGGCGACGTCGCCCGCCGGGGAGGTCGTGGTGGGGTACCTGTCCGACCAGCTCGACCGGCTGCGCGAGCAGGACCTGCGGGTCCGGCTGGGTGCCCCCGACGCGGTGCACCAGATGCGGGTCGCGGCGCGGCGGGTGCGCAACGCCCTGCGGACGTTCCGCCGGCTGTTCGAGCCGGGCGTCGTGCGGCCGCTACGGGACGAGCTCGGCTGGCTGGCGGACGTCCTCGGCCGGGCGCGGGACGCGGAGGTGCTGCGCGAGCGGGTGCGGTCCGCGGTCGAGGGGCCGGGTGCGGAGGAGGCCGTCGGGACGGGGACGCACGGCGCGGCGGTGGCCGCCGACGCGGAGCTCGGGCGGGCGGCGCAGGACGCGATCGACGCGCTGCTGCGCGAGCTCGACGGCGACCGCTACCGGCGCCTGCTGCGCGACCTGGCGTCGTTCGTCGCCGAGCCGCGGTTCTCCGAGGAGGGCCGGCGCCGCGCGCGCCGGGTGCTGCCCGCGCAGGTCGCCCGTCGGGACCGCAAGGTGCGGCGCCGGCTGCGCCGCGCGCGCCGGGTCCCCGAGGGCCGGCGCCGGGACGACGCGCTGCACGACGCGCGGAAGGCCGCGAAGGCCGCCCGGTACGCGGGGGAGTCCGTCGCCGGCGTGCTCGGGAAGGACGCCGCCCGGTACGCGCGCCGGATGGAGGACCTCCAGGAGGTCCTCGGGGAGCACCACGACTCCGTGGTCGTGCGCGCGCGGCTCCGCGACCTCGCCCGGCACGCGCCGAGCACCGAGGTGGCGTTCCTGTACGGCCGGCTGCACGCGCTGGAGGAGGCGCGCGGCCGGGACACGGCGCAGGCGGCCCGCGCCGTGTCCTCCGCGGCGACGGCGACGAAGCTCCGCCGCTGGCTCGGCTAGCGACGCCGCCGCGCCGAGGTCGCGGCTCCGCCGACGCCGGGGCGCCGGCAGCGCGCGACCTCGGCGGCCCCGGCTGCGCGCGCCTCAGACCCGGAAGCCGCCCACCAGGCGCTGCAGGTCGGTCGACATCTCCGCCAGGGACGTCACCGCCCGCCGGGACTCCGCGGCTCCCTGGGTCGTGAGGTCCGCGGCGCCCGCGACCCCGGCGATGTTGCTCGCGATCTCACCGGAGCCGGTGGCCGCCTCGGCCACGCTCCGGTTCATCTCCGCGGTGGTCGCGGTCTGCTCCTCGACGGCGCTCGAGATCGACAGCTGGAAGTCGTTGATCTGCGCGATGATCCCGGCGACGTCGTCGATCGCGGTGACCGCGCCGGCCGTGTCCGCCTGGATCGACTCGACGCGGCGCGCGATGTCCTCGGTCGCCCGGGCGGTCTCCTGCGCGAGCTCCTTGACCTCGCCCGCGACGACCGCGAACCCCTTGCCGGCCTCGCCCGCGCGCGCCGCCTCGATCGTCGCGTTGAGCGCGAGCAGGTTCGTCTGCTCCGCGATCGAGGTGATGAGCTTCACGACGTTGCCGATCTCCTTGCTCGACTCGCCCAGGCGGTCCATCGTGGCGGTCGTGGTGCCCACGGCGGAGACGCCCTTGCCGGCGACCTCGACCGCCCGCGACGCGCTCCGGGCGATCTCCTGGATGGAGGCGCCCATCTGCTCCGACCCCGCGGCGACGGTCTGGACGTTGCGCGACACCTGCTCCGCCGCGGCGGAGACCACGCCGGCCTGCGCCGCGGTCTCCTCGGCGGAGGCGGCGATCTGCCCGCTGCTCGCGGACATCTGCTCGGCGGCCGACGCCAGCGCCGTCGACGACCGGT
This sequence comes from Cellulomonas sp. IC4_254, assembly GCF_011603975.1. Lineage (GTDB taxonomy): Bacteria > Actinomycetota > Actinomycetes > Actinomycetales > Cellulomonadaceae > Cellulomonas. The sequence continues at coordinate 11,381 of NZ_JAANNB010000016.1, forward strand.
CGATGGTGCCGATGACGCCGCGCAGCGTGCCGACGGCCGAGTCAAGGGCCGTGCCCATCCGGCCGACCTCGTCCCGGCTCGTGAGCCCGGCGGTCACGGTGAGGTCGCCCTGCTCGAGGGCCGCGGCGACGACCTGGACCCGCTGCAGCCCGCGCACGATCGACCGCGCCACCAGGGCGGCGAGCGCGAGGGCCAGCGCGGTCCCGACGACCAGCAGCCCGATGACCGTCGTGCGGCTGACGCGGTAGTCCGCGGCCGCCCGCTCGACGGCCGCGGCGGCGGCGGACTCCTCGCGCTCGACGAGCGCCGTCGCGCTCGCGGACATCGCGTCGATGATCGGCTGCGCGACGGCGTCGCGGACCTCGGCGAACCCGGCCGTGTCCCCGGCGCGGCTGGCGACGAGCAGCTGGTCGTCGCGCACCCGCAGGTAGTCGGCGAGCGCGGCCTCGAAGGCGCCGAGCGCCGCCCGCGACTCGTCGTCGAGCGGCAGCGCGGCGTACGCGGCGATCGCGTCGTGGAGCTCGGCCTCGCTCGCCGCGATCTTGTCCTCGAACCGCGCCAGCACGGTGTCGTCGGTGGACAGCGCGTGGTTGGTGACGTCGAGCCGCATCTGGACCATGGCCCGGCGCAGGGTCGCGGCCTGCTGCAGCCCGACGACGTTCTCGGCGTACATCGCGGTGGTCGCGGCGTTCGTGGACCCGAGCGCGACGATGCCGACGACGCCCACCAGGGCGCCCACGGCGGCGGCGAGCAGGACGGCGGCCAGGATCCGGGCGCGGACGCCGCGATCGGCGAGCCAGGACAGGACGGACGGGCGACGGGCGCCCGCGGTGACGGTGGTGGTGGTCACGGGATCTTCCTCCGGCGTGCACGCGGGGCACCCCCTGCACCCCGGCGCCCGACCCATCGGCAGGGCGACGCCGTCGCTCTGGGACTTTGGTCCCGAGGTGGCTGAGCGCGCGCGCGACGCCGGTCTCGGCCACGCTGGGTCCCGGGCGTCCGAGCCGGGGAAGGGGTGGTCAGCGTGCCGGAGCGGCGGCGCCGTGCGACGTCGGCGGGGAAGGACCAGGCCGGGGCGCGCGGGCTGGAGACCTACCGGTCGATGCGCGACTTCGACCGGACCGCGGAGCCCGCGGGTGCCGCGACCCCCGCCCCGACCGAGCCGGGCGCGCCCCGGCGGTTCGTGGTCCAGCGGCACCGTGCCCGGCGGCTGCACTACGACGTGCGGTTCGAGGTCGACGGGGTGCTGGTGTCCTGGGCGGTGCCGCGCGGCCCGACGCTGGACCCGGACGCGCGGCGGATGGCCGTGCACGTGGAGGACCACCCGCTGGAGTACGAGGACTTCGAGGGCGTCATCCCGGCCGGCGAGTACGGCGGCGGCGACGTGATCGTCTGGGACCGCGGCACCTGGGAGCCGCACGGCACGGACGACCCGGCGTCGACCATCGCCGCGGGGGAGCTGCACGCCGACGTGCACGGCGAGAAGCTGCGCGGGCGGCTGGTCCTGGTGCGCCGGGGCGAGCCCGGCGCGGACGGCAAGGAGCAGTGGATCCTCGTGCACAAGCACGACGAGCACGCGGTGCGGGGCTGGGACGCCGAGGACCACCCGCGCTCGGTGCTCAGCGGCCGGACCAACGACGAGGTCAAGGCGGACCCCGACCGGCTGTGGCGCTCCGACCTTCCCGCGGCGGAGGCGTCCGTGGACCTGCGCGCGCCGGCGGCCGACCCGCCCAACGACGACGAGCTCGCCGCGCTCGACGACCTCGGCCCGAACGGCGGGACCTGGGACGTGCACGGCCGCACGCTCAAGGTGACGAACCTCGACAAGGTGCTCTTCCCGGCCCGCGACGGCGAGGAGCCGGTGACCAAGCGCCAGCTGCTCCGGTACGCCGCCCGCATCGCCCCGGTCGTGCTGCCGTACCTGCGCGGTCGCGCGCTCAACATGCACCGGTTCCCGCAGGGCGCCGGGACCGCCGGGTTCTGGCACAAGGAGCTCCCGTCGCACGCGCCCGACTGGCTGCCGCGCTGGGACAACCCCGAGGCGGACGACGACGACACCCGCACCTACCTGGTCGTCGACGAGCCCGCGGCGCTGATCTGGGCGGCGAACTTCGGGGCGCTGGAGTGGCACGCCTGGACCTCGCGCACGGACGCGCCGCGGCGTCCCACCTACGCGCTGGTCGACCTCGACCCCGGCCCGTCGACCGCGTGGGAGGACGTGCTGCTGCTCGCCCGGCTGCACCGGGACGCGTTCGAGCACCTGGGCGTGCGCGCGGTCCCGAAGGTCACCGGGCAGCGCGGCATCCAGATCTGGGTCCCGATCGCGACCGGCCCGTCGTTCGACGACACCCGCGCGTGGGTCGAGCGGGTGTCCCGCACCGTCGGCGCCGTGGTCCCGGACCTGGTCAGCTGGAAGTGGGAGGTCAAGGCCCGCGGCGGGCAGGCGCGCCTCGACTACACGCAGAACGCGATCAACAAGACCCTCGTGGCGCCGTACAGCCCGCGGGCCCGCGCCGGGGCGCCGGTGTCCGCGCCGATCACCTGGGACGAGCTCGACGAGCCCTGGCTGCGGCCCGACGCGTTCACGATCCGCACGGTGCTGGACCGCGTGGCGGAGCGGGGCGACCCGTTCCGCGCGCTGCTCGGGGAGGGGCAGGTGCTGCCGCGGCTGGCGTAGCGGTCACCGGGCCGTCGAGGCCGGATCAGCGGCGCCCGGCGCCGGTCGCCGCCGTGCCCAGCGCTCGCGCGCTCGGCGGTCGCCACGGGACATCGGGTCCGCCCAGAGGAACGGGTTGAGCCGGTGCCGCTGCCAGCACAGCACCGCGACGACCGCCGTGGTCCCGAACTGGGGCAGCAGCGCGGCGACCACCGACCACGCCTCGCCCCAGCCCGCCCACGCGGAGATCGTCGTGAGCACCAGCCCCGGCGCGAGCGCGTGCGTGGCGCTCAGGCCGGCGACCATCCACCTCGGCACGCCGCGGTGCGGTCGGCGGCCCCGGACGAGGAGGGCGACGTGGGCGGCAGACGCGCCCGCGACGACGAGGCCGGGGACGGTCAGCCAGAGAACCAGTACGGGGAGCCGATCGGCCGCCACGAGGTCCTCCCAGACGGTGCCTCCGCCGCGAGCAGCGACGACCACCGTCCAGAGCACGGCGTCCGGGCCCACGGGTGCGGCCGCCGCGGCCGTGGCGAGCTGCGCCGCAACCGCGGCCGCGCTCAGCAGGAGCCACGACCGGATCCGGTGCAGGACGGCCGCGCCGAGGTCGGCGTCGAACGGGGGCGGCACCGACGTGTCGTACGCGTGGCGGGCCATGCCCAGGGCATCGGCAGGTGCGCACACCCGCTGAACCGTCCGGCGCCACCATCGAGCGTCGGGACCTCGGGCAGTGGGCCGCGGCGAACGGGATCGTCACGGCGCACGCGGAGGGCTGACGCGAGGCCGGGCGGCGTCGGCGCCGCCCGGCCTCCAGCGGGCGTCAGTGGCGGCGGCGCGCGGCGGTCAGCGCGGCGAGCGGGCGGCGGTGCCGCGGCCGGCGCTCGGGGGCGTCGCCCCGGGCGGACTGCGAGCGCCGGTGCTCGAGCCGGTGCTCGAGCTCGCGCTCGCGCTGGCGGTACACGACGAGGAACAGGTCGGGGTGCACGGGGTCCTCCTGCACGGGTTCGGGTGGCGGGTCACGCCACCGGCCGGGTCGCCGCGAGGGAGCGGTCGCGTCCTCGCGGCCCGTGGACCGGGGGTGGTGGTCCACGCCTCCATCGTCCCCCGCACGCGCCCGGCGAGCCCGCTGACCTGGGGGTGGATCACCCGTCCGCGCGGCGCGACGCCTCGGGGCGGCGGGGCGCGGAAGGGACCTCGGTCCCGGTACGGCACAGGCGCCGCCCGTGCGCGGGCGCCTCAGGGGCGGGCGGCGTCCTCGACCGCGCGGAGGACGCCGATCGCGTGCTGGAGGGAGTGCCAGGCCGGTGCGGCGGCTCCCGCCTCGACGAGCGCGCGCACCTCGGCGAGGTCGTCGCTCACCTGGCCGACCGTGAGGTCGGCGTCCCGGGCGGGACGCCGCGACAGGTCGAACGCCCGGTCGACCGGAAGGTGCCAGTAGTGGTCGCGGGCGATCAGGAGCTCGGTCCCGTGCTCCGCCTCGAAGGCGTCGAGGGCGAGACCGAGCGCCGCTCGGAGATCCGAGAGGCGGAGGATGGCGTCCGACATGTCACGAGCGTCGCAGACTCGTGGAGGGTCTCAGTGTGCCAGCGCCCGCACCGTGTCGATCGTGTCCGCCGCCGCCGCGGTCTTGTCGTCGCGGTACCGGAGCACCCGCGCGAACCGCAGTGCCAGCCCGCCGGGGTACCGGGTCGACCGCTGCAGCCCGTCGAACGCGATTTCCACGACCTGCTCCGGCCGCAGCGTGACGTTCCAGCCGTCGTCGGCGACCTCCAGCTCCCGGAACCGCGCGGTCTGCCAGGCGAGCATCTCGTCCGTCATGTCCTTGAACGTCTTGCGCGACACGAGTGACGAACGACTGCGGCCGCAGGGCAGCGCACGCTAGATTGGGCCCGCAGCGGCCAACGGCATTGGAGTCCAGGGTGTCCTCACAGACCTTCCTTGAGAGTTGTGGATTCGTAGGCGACCCTTTCGCGTCGACCAACTCCGAGAACGAGGAGAGCCTCGCGGATTATTTCGTGCCACCGCCTTACTTTGAGAGTGTCCTCGGGTCGCCCAAGTCGCCGAAATCGACCATCGTGTTTGCTCCTCGCGGCAGTGGAAAGACGGCGCAGCGCAGGATGATCGAGATCGCCTCGGGGAAAGGTGCCGACTTCGCATGTGTGACCTACACGAACTTTGCTGAGATTGATCCGCTTTCCGCGACCCTTTCGGATCACCAAAGGGCCTTATGTCGCTTGCTGACGGTGGCCGCCCTCAGTCACATCGCCGACGACCCTTCGCGTGCCGGTGCGCTAAGCGAGCACAATAAGCAAGTGGTCAAGTATGCCGCGAGTGCTCTGCTCAGCGACCTCAACCAGCAAGAGCTAGAAATTGCCATCTCGTCGGTCAAGTCGCTGGGAGACAAGGCGGCAGACACATGGCGCAAGTATGGCGGCTTTGTTGCTGTCGGCATCGCAGCAATCATGAAGAAGTTCGGCTTCGATGGGGTTAACCTGCCCGCCGAGTTGTCCGAGACCGCGCGCGAGTCGGCCGCCCTGGCGTACCTCTTTCCAAAACTGCTGGAGGTTTTCAGCGCACTCGGGTTCCACGCGGTCTATATCCTGGTGGACAAACTCGACGAGACGAGCAAGACTGCAAACAGCGCTGAGCGAGCGTTTGAGTTGATTAGTCCGCTTCTCTTGGACCTCACGACCGTCGAGCAGCCTGGTGTCGCCTTCAAGTTCTTTCTTTGGGATCTTCTCGAATCGCCCTTTGTGGAGAATGGCGGACGTGGCGACCGACTCGGTGTCGCGAACCTGCATTGGACCGTGCCTGAGTTGATGGAGATGCTCAGCCGTCGCGTGGCCGCGTTTTCCGACAATCGCATAACGAGTTTCAACCAGTTGGTCGAAGCCGATTGCGATCTTGACGTGCATCGACTGCTGGCCTATCTCAGTCCGAATTCGCCACGCGACATGATCCGAATGTGCGAGAAGATCGTTGCCGAACATACGCGACAGCCAGATTACCCCATCCTGATTTCTACGCGCACGGTTCTCAAAGGGATCCACGAGTTCGCAAAGATCCGCAGCCAGGAACTGTTTGGCCGGTTCATGAAGGACTTGACGAGGCTCCCGCAGCCCTCATTTACAAATACGCGTCTCGCTAGCGATGTGTTCAAGATTTCGACCACTGCGGTGCGGAACAAGATTGTCAGCTGGATTGAGGCGGGAGCGGTTGAGAAAATCGGCGAAGAGAGTCGCGGCGCCAAGCCACTTCACAAGTATGCATTCAGGGACCCGCGGACGGCAGTTGCAACGGCTCCGCTAACTGGCCTAACAAGGCTGCTCGAATCTGAGATCTTCATCTGCCCGTCGTGTTCAACCATGCTGATTACATCGACGCCGTCTGCGCCTTGTAAGGAGTGTGGCGCGGAAGCGCGTGAGGGCGAGGTTAGAAGCCTGCTTCGGGTTTGCGCGAGGTCATCGACAGGTGATTGAGCCGGCCGCGGCTCACGTCGTATGGATCAGGTTCTAGAGCATGCTTTGCAGCGTTTCGATCGTGTCGGCCTCGATGGCTGCCTTGTCTTGACGGTATCGGAGTACACGGGCGAACCGAAGGGCGATACCACCCGGATAGCGGGATGAACGCTGAACTCCGTCGAAGGCAATCTCGACCACCTGCTCGGGGCGAAGTGTGACAGTCCATCCGTCATCGTCCACGGCTAGCTCTCGAAAACGCGCGGTTTGCCAGGCGAGCATCTTGTCGCTCATCCCTTTGAAGGTTTTGCCAACCATCACCCAGCCGATTCCGTCGCTGTCCTGCTTCGTCTCGCCCAGCATGACGAAGCCGCCTTCGCCGTCACGCGCGCCCAGGTGGATGTTCGACAGCGAGCCGACCCGGCGGCCGGAGCCGCGCTCGACGGCCAGCACCACCAGGTCGAGCGTGTGCCGCGGCTTGACCTTGACCCAGGCGCCGCCGCGCCGGCCGGCCTCGTAGGGCGCAGCGGCGTCCTTGACGATGACGCCCTCCTGGCCGGCGGCGACCCAGCCGGTGAACGCCTCCTGCGCGACCTGCGGGTCGGCGGTGACGACCCGCTCGACGGCGTGGTCCGGGGCGATCGCGTCGAGGACGGCGAGCCGCTCGGTGAGCGGGGCGTCGAGCAGGTCCGCGCCGTCGCGGTGCAGCACGTCGAAGAAGAACGGCCGCAGCGCGGTCGTGGCGGCGAGCTCGGCGTCCCGGGTGGCGCTGCGGGCGGCGGTCTCCTGGAACGGGCGCGGGCGGCCGGCGTCGTCCAGGGTCAGCGCCTCGCCGTCGAGCACCACCGAGCGCACGGGCAGGGCGCGGACGGCCTCGACCACCTCCGGCACGCGCGCCGTGATGTCGTCGAGGCTGCGGGTGTAGACCCGGACGTCGTCGCCGTCGCGGTGCACCTGGATCCGGATGCCGTCGAGCTTGGCGTCCACGACGACCGCGCGGCCGTCGAACCCCGCGACCGCGGCGGGGACGTCCGGCGCGGAGGCGGCGAGCATCGGCCGGACCGGGCGGCCGACGGTGAGCCCGAAGGCGTCCAGCGCCGCCCGCGCCGCCTCCGGGTCGGTCGCCGCGAGCGCCGCCTCGGCGACCGGCTCGCTGCCACCGGCCAGCATCGCCGCGCGCCGGACGGCCGCGACCGGCACGCCCGCGGCCTCGGCGACGGCGTCGAGCAGCAGGGCGTCGAGCGCGCCCTGCCGGACCTCGCCGGAGACGAGCCCGGCGAGGAACCGCTGCTCCTCGGCGGTGGCGGCGCCGAACAGCTCCGCCGCCAGCGCCGCGCGGGCGCCCGCGGACCCCGGCCCGGACAGCCCGGTCATCCGCTCGAAGGTGGCGTCGACGGCGCGCACGTCGAGGGACGGCTCGGCCGCGGGCTGCGGCAGGTCGCGCAGGGACCGCCAGCCGAGGCCGGTGCGCCGCTGCCGGAGCTCGCCCGCGAGGTAGCGCGCGACGACGGGCACCTCGTCGGGGCCGGTCCGGCGCAGCAGGTCGACGAGCAGGGCGCGCTTGGCCAGGCGCGAGCGGGTCGCGGCCAGGCCCGCGCTGGTGGCGGCGACGTCGGCGAGCAGCACGTCCGTCATCCTGCCGCCGACCTCCGACACCCGCCCGCCGACCGGCGCACCGTGTCACTCGGGGGACAGGGCGCCCCGGGTGAGCCGGACTTCCTCGGCGTCGAGCTGCGCCTGCACCTCGCGCAGCACGATGTCGTCGATCGTCCGCTCGTCGCGGAGCTGCACGACGGCGGCGCGCTTGTGCGCGAGCACCGCCAGGCGCAGCGCGTCGAAGTCGGCCTCGCGGGGGCGGCCGTCGTCGGTGCGCTCCGCGTCCGCCTCGGCGAGCGCCTCGGCGTGCATCCGGTACTCCGCCTCCAGCTTGGCGACCACCTTGCCGTCCAGCCCGAGCCGCGCGGCCTCCGCGGGCAGCGCCTCCAGCGCGGCACGGGTCGCGACCTGCTCGGCCTGGTGCCGCTCGGTGTCGACGGCGTCGTCGGCGGGCAGTCGCGCCCAGCGCACCACCGCCGGCAGCGTCAGGCCCTGGACGAGCAGGGTCGCCAGGATGACGCCGCCGGTGACGAAGATGATGACGTCCCGCTCCGGGAACGGGGCGCCCTCCGCGGTCACCTCGGGCACGCCGAGGGCGGCGGCGAGCGACACCGCGCCGCGGAACCCGGCCCACGCCCCGGGCATCCGGTGCCGCCAGGACACCCGCCGGGTCCGCTGCACCGGCCGCCGGTCGAGCGCCCGGACCACGTAGGGCGTGGTGTGGAACCACAGCATCCGCGTGCCGATCACGGCGACGAACGCCGCGGCCGTCCAGCCCAGCGCCTCCGCCAGCCCGGCCGAGGAGAGCCCGTCGGCGGCCGTGACGAGCTGGATGCCGACCAGCACGAACAGCGCGCCGTTGAGCACGTGGCTGACCACCGCCCAGAACGACTGCGACTGGACGCGCGCGGCCGCCGGGATCACCCGCGGGCCGCTCTGGCTGAGCAGCAGGCCCGCGACCACGACGGCCAGCACGCCCGAGGCGTGCACGAGCTCGGCCAGCAGGAACGCCGCGAACGGGGTGAGCACGCTGATCACGCTCTGCTGGATGGCCTCGTGCACCCGCTCGCGGAGCTGGACCGCCAGCCACCACACGGCGACGCCCGCCGCCACCCCGCCCAGGTACGAGATCGTGAACCGGCCGGCGAGGTAGCCGCCGGTGACCGGCTCGGCGACGGCGTGCACCGCGATCGCGTAGATGACCAGCGCCGTGCCGTCGTTGATCAGGCTCTCCGCGCGCAGGGTGGTCAGGGTCCGGCGCGGCATGCCCTTCGCGACCCCGGCGACGGCGGTGGCGTCGGTCGGGGCCAGCACGCCGCCGAGGATCCACGCCGGGCCCCAGTCCATCCCGAGCGCGTGCAGCACGGCGGCCACGGCGCCCGCGGTCACCAGGACCAGCAGCACGCTGGACAGGACGATCACGCGCAGGTTCGCGCGGATCTCCCGCAGCGACGTGGTGAGGCTCTCCCAGTAGAGCAGCGCGGGCAGCACGACCAGGAGCACCATCTCGGGTGGCACGGTCAGGCCGCGGAACGCCGGCAGGAAGCCGAGCGCGATCCCGAGGACGAGCAGCACCAGCGGCGGTGCGACGCCGAACCGGCGGCCCAGCGCGGTCCCGGCGAGGAGCGCCAGCAGCACGACGACGATGAGCTCCAGCGTGAGCACGGTGCCTCCTGCGGCGGGCGGGGTCGCCGGGCGGCGGCCGGGCGGGACGGCAGCAGGATGCTCGCCGCCGACCCGCCCGGCAAGACCTGGGACCTCAGCCGGCGTGCACCGGCTCCGGCAGCACCCCGGTGGTCGCGAGCCGCCGGTACCAGTGCCCCGAGTCCTTCACGGTGCGCTCGAGCGTCGCGTAGTCGACGTGCACGATCCCGAACCGGCGTTCGTACCCGTACGCCCACTCGAAGTTGTCGAGCAGCGACCACGCGAAGTAGCCCCGCACGTCCGCCCCCGCGTCCAGGGCGGCGCCGACCGCGTCGAGGTGCGCGTGCAGGTACCCGACCCGGTCGGCGTCGTGCACCCGCCCGTCGTCGGCCACGACGTCGGGGTAGGCGGCGCCGTTCTCCGTGATCCACAGCGGGAGGTCCGGCCGCCGGCGGTGCAGGTCGAGGAGCAGCCCGGTCAGCCCGGAGGGGTCGACGACCCAGCCCATCGCGGTGCGGGGGCCCGGCTGGTGCAGCCACCGGACCCCGGTGACGAGGTTGGCGGGCGGCCGCTGGTCACCGTCAGGCGACGCGGCCTGCACGTCGGCGGTCCCGTCCGCCCCGGCTCCGCCGGCCCCCGCGACCAGCGCCGTCGTGTAGTAGTTCACCCCGAGCGCGTCGAGCCGGGTCCGCACCAGGTCCAGGTCCCCGTCGCGCACGAACGACCAGTCCGTGAGGTGCGCCGTCTCGGCGACGACCTCCTCCGGGTAGGCGCCGTCCAGCAGCGGCCCGAGGAACACCTCGTTCGCCACCCGGTCGAGCCGGGCCTTGGCGGCCACGTCCTCCGGCGCCGTGGACGCGGCCCGGTTGACCTGCAGGTTCAGCGTCACGGACACCTGCGCCGCGTCGCCCGCCGCGGCCCGGACCGCCCGGGCGCCGAGCCCGTGCGCCAGGTTGAGCGTGTGCACGGCCGCGAGGGCGCGCGCCGGGTCCTGCACGCCGGGCGCGTGCTCGCCGGAGGCGTACCCGAGGTAGGCGGTGCACCAGGGCTCGTTGAGCGTGGTCCACAGCGGCACCCGGTCGCCGAGCGCGCCGGCGACCAGGCCGGCGTAGTCGGCGAACCGCCACGCCGTGTCCCGGTCCGGCCAGCCCCCGGCGTCCTCCAGCGGCTGCGGGAGGTCCCAGTGGTAGAGCGTGACGACGGGGTCGATGCCGTGCGCGAGCAGGGTGTCGGCGAGCCGGCGGTAGAAGTCGAGCCCGGCCTGGTTCGCGGGCCCGCGCCCGGTCGGCTGCACGCGGGGCCACGCGACGGAGAACCGGTAGGCGCCGAGGCCGAGGTCGGCCATGAGCGCGACGTCCTCGGCGAACCGCCGGTAGTGGTCGGTGCCGAGGTCGCCCGTGTGGCCGCCGAGCACGGCGCCGGGCGTCCGGGAGAACGTGTCCCAGATCGAGGGGCCGCGCCCGTCGGCGTCGGTCGACCCCTCGACCTGGTACGCCGCCGTGGCCGCGCCCCAGACGAAGCCGTCCGGGAACCGGCGCGTCACCGGGCCGCCTCGAGGTCGGCCTCGAGGTCCGGCGCGCCCGCGAGCGGCACCCCCCGCAGGTCGTTCGCCGACCGCATCACCGGCGCCGCCGTGAGGTCGGCCAGGTCGAGCACCGCGTCCGTCGAGACGTGGAACGTCGCCCGCTCGCCCGCCAGCAGCGTGACCAGGGCGTCGTCCACGACCGCGTCCGCGGCGAGCCGGTCGGCGTGCAGGGTGACGTCCGCCGCGTACGACCGCGCGACGACCTCGACCCGGTACCCGCCCGGCTCGCGCGCCGCGGTGGCCCGCACCGCGCCCGGGTCGAGCCGCAGGTCGACGTCGTCGACGAACGCGTGCGTCGCGCGCCGCTCCGTCCCGCCGTCCGCCAGCCGCGCGGCGAGCACCTCGCCCGTCGGGTCGCCCGGGGTCGCGAGGTCGGCGGGCAGCGGCACGACGGCCACGGACCGCGGCTCGACCGCCACGGGCAGGGCCGCCGCCGCTGCGGTCACCCCGCCGAGCGTCTCGCGGCGCAGGTGCGCGGTGCCCGCCCAGGGCTCGTCGGTGTCGTTGGTCGCGACGAGGACGACCCCGCCGTCGCGCTCGGCGAGGAACAGCGTCCGCGGGGCGCCGGCCGCGCGCAGCGCGTACCAGAGCGGCTTCGGCCGCTCCGCGGAGTCGACGGCGGCCCAGGACGTGACCGGCCAGCAGTCGTTGAGCTGCCAGACGATCCAGCCCGCGGTGCGCGGCCACCAGGCGCGGTAGTGCTCGACCGCGTGCCGGACCGCGCGGGCCTGGTTGAGCTGGGTCGCCCAGTGCCAGTCCGCGAAGTCGCGGGGGACGCCGAGGTGCGGGGCCAGGCCGCGGTCGAGCTTGCCGTTGCCGTCCTCGGCCTTCTGGTGCACGAGGAACACCGGGTCCTCCTGGGGCACCGGCGCGTCGGCGAGCGGCCCGCCGTCGACCGCGTGCACCGAGTCGACCAGCGTCCGCCAGGCCGGCGGACCCTGGAAGCCGAACTCCGAGCAGAACCGCGGGATCTCCGAGCGGTACACCGTGTAGTCGACGCGGTTCCACACCTCCCACTGGTGGTGGGTGCCGCGGTCGGGGTCGTTCGGGTGCACGTCGGCGGGGTCGCGCCGCGGGGTGAACGGGCTGTTGGTGGCGTACGGGCGGGTGGGGTCGAGCTCGGCCAGCACGGCGGGGAACAGCTCCTCGGCGTACCACCGGCCCCAGGTCGCGTCGCCGAGGAGCGCCTGCCAGCCCCAGTCCTCGTGGCCCCAGACGTTCTCGTTGCCGCCGTTCCACAGCACCAGGGACGGGTGCGGCATCAGGCGCACGACGTTCTCCCGCGCCTCGGCCTCGATCTCGGAGCGCAGCGGCTCCTCCTCGGGGTAGGCCGCGCAGGCGAGCAGGAAGTCCTGCCAGACCAGCAGGCCGCGCTCGTCGCACGCCTCGTAGAAGTCCTCGGACTCGTAGATCCCGCCGCCCCACACCCGGAGCAGGTTGAGGTGCGCGTCGGCCGCCTGGTCGAGCCGGCGGACCAGTCGCTCGCGGGTGATCCGGGTCAGCAGGTGGTCGTCGGGGATCCAGTTGGCGCCGCGCACGGCGACCGGGCGGCCGTTCACCACCAGCGTGAACCGGGTGCCGTGCTCGTCGTCGGCGGTGTCGAGGGCGACCGACCGGAAGCCGACCCGGCGGCGCCAGGTGCCCAGGACCCCGGGCCCCGCGCCCGCCAGCGTCACGTCCAGGTCGGCCAGCGGCTGCTCGCCGTGCCCGACCGGCCACCACACCGGTGCGTCCGGCACCGCGAGCTCGACCGTGGCGGCGGAATCGCCGGCCGGCACGGTCACCGACGCCGCCACCCCGAGCACCGCGGCGCGGACGGTCAGCGGTCCGTCCGCCACGAGCCCCGAGCGCTCCACGTCCACGTGCACCGCGACCCGCCCGGTGCCGTCGGCGTCGAGGGTGACCAGCGGCCGGACCCGGGCCAGCCGGGCCACCGACCAGCGCTCGACCCGCACCGGCTTCCACAGCCCGGCGGTGCGCAGGTCGGGGCCCCAGTCCCAGCCGAACGAGCAGGCCATCTTGCGGACGAAGTTGAACGGCACCGGGCTGTACGCCGAGGGCCGGTCGCCCAGGGCGTCCCGCACCTCGTCGGCGTAGGCGGTGGCGGAGCGCAGGTCGACCGTCAGCGCCCGCGGGGTCCCGTCCGCGAGCGGACGCACGTCGTACCGGTACGACCGGTGCATGTTCGCGGTCGTGCCGAGCACCCGTCCGCCGAGCGCCACCGTGCCCACGGTGTCGACGCCCTCCAGCACGAGGTCGACCCGCTCGCCCTCGGCGGCCGGCTCCAGCGCGAGCGCCCGCTCGTACCGCCAGTCCGTGCCGTGGAACCAGCGCACGGACTCCTCGTGCGCGTCCAGGTACGGGTCGGGGATCAGGCCGGCGGCGAGCAGGTCGGTGTGCACCGACCCCGGCACCTCGGCGGCGAGCGGGCCCGCGGCGAGGACGGCGTCGGGCACGGCTCCGGCGGTGGCGGTGACGGTCCAGCCGTCGGCGAGGGTGTGGTGCTGCACGGGTGCTCCCGGATGTCGCAGGGGTGGCTCAGGGTGACGCAGGGGTGTCGCAGGGTGCCGCGACGGATCAGCGGCGCTCGCGGACGACGCGCACGCCGCCCGCCGGCACGGTGGTGACGGGGCCGACCTCCGCGCCGGTGAGCAGGTCGGTCCCGGACGCGGTGGCCTTCCGGTCCGCGTCGGTGTGGTTGAGCAGGAACAGGTAGGACGCGCCGTCCCCGACGCGGCGGACCGCCTCGACGCCGGGGTCGGCCTCGGCGGTGCGCGGCAGCCCGGCCTCCTCGACCAGCCGCGCCGTGACGCGGTCGACGGCGTCCCGGGGCAGCGCCGCCCCGACGTACCAGGCGGCCCCGCCGCCGTCGACGGACCGCCGGGTGACGGCTGCGCCGCCCGCGAGCGACGAGGTGGCGTACCGGACCACCGCCTCCGCGCCGTCGAGCTCGACCCGCTCGGTCCAGTCCGCGACCTCGGCGCCGTCGTCCAGCCGCACGCGCTCGCCGGGCTGCAGCGGGTAGAACTCGTCGGTCCACGCGCCGAGCACGTCCGCCAGCGCGCCGAGCCCGGGCCGGACCCGGCCGGTCGGCTCGCAGACCCCGGACAGGTAGGTCACGAGCAGGGTCCCCCCGCGCGCGGGCACGGCGCGCAGCCGATCCGCCTCCGCGTCGGACAGCACCTGCAGCGTCGGCACCAGGACCAGGTCGTAGCCGTCGAGGTCGGTCCCGGGCGGGACGACGTCGCACAGCACCTGCCGCTCCCACAGCGCCCGGTGCCAGGTGCGCAGCTCGCGCCCGTACCGGAGCGCGCGGTGCGGGGTGAGCCCGTGCTGCAGCGCCCAGCCGGCCGGGTCGTCGACGACCATCGCGGCCCGCGCGGGCTCGACCACGGTGCCCTGCACCTCAGCCAGCGCCCGGAGGTCCCGCCCGAGGGCGACCACCTCCCGCCAGACCCGGGACCGGGTGCCGGAGTGCGGCAGCATCGCCGAGTGGAACTGCTCGGCCCCGGCGGTCGACGCGCGCCACTGGAAGAACAGCGCGCCGTCGGAGCCGCGGGCGACGTGTGCCAGGGCGTTCCGGGCGATCTCGCCGGGGTCCTTCGCGCGGTTGCGCTGCTGCCAGGACGGCGCGCCGGTGGAGTGCTCCATCAGCAGCCACGGGCGGCGGCCCGCCGACATCCCGCGCATCCGGTCGCCGGCGAACGCGAGGTCCTGCTCCCGGTCCGGGTCGTCCACCAGCGTGTAGTGGTCGTTCGCGACCACGGCGGTGTGCGGCGCCCAGGACGCGTAGTCCACGACCTGCGCGCCGGGCCCGACCATCATGTTGGTCGTGACCGGCACCGCGGAGTGCCGCTCGATCACCGCCTTCTCGGCCAGGTAGTGCGCGAGCAGCGCGTCCGAGGAGTACCGCTCGTAGTCGAGGTACAGCCCCGGGTTCGGCGCCCCGTGCTTCCCGCGCGGCGGCAGGATCTCCTCCCACGCGCCGAACCGGTGCCCCCACTGCGCGGTGCCCCACGCGTCGTTCACGGCGTCGACCGTCCCGTACCTGGCGCGCAGCCAGTCCCGGAACGCCGCCGCCGACACGTCGCAGTAGCACCGGGCGTTGCCGCCGCCGAGCTCGTTGCTGACGTGCCAGAGCCGCACGGCCGGGTGCCGGCCGTACCGCGCCGCCAGCGCCTCGACGTACCGCAGCGCGTACCGGCGGAACACCGCACTGCTCGGGCACCACGCCAGCCGGCCGCCCGGCGGCTGCTGGTACAGGTCGGCGTCGAACGGCAGCACCTCGGGGTGCGCGGTGTGCAGCCAGGACGGCGGTGCCGCGGTGGGGGTGGCGAGGTCGATCGCGATGCCGTGGGTGTGCAGCAGGTCGACGACCTCGTCGAACCAGGTCCAGTCGAACGCGCCGTCCGCGGTCTCGACCAGGCCCCAGGAGAAGACGCCGAGTGTGACCAGGTTGACCCCGGCCTCGCGCATCAGGGCGACGTCCTCGCGCCAGACCTCGCGCGGCCACTGCTCGGGGTTGTAGTCGCCGCCGTAGGCGAGGCCGTCGACCAGCCGGACGGGCGGGGCGGCCGGCGCGGCGGCGGGCGGCGGCGGCACGACCGCGCTGACGAACTCAGACACCGGCCCGCGCCCCGCCCGCGGTCGCGGCGCGCGCCGCGGCCTCCGCCTCGTCGATCGGCACCCACGCGCCGAGGGTGTGGTCGTAGCAGACCGAGTTGTCGATGCCGTCCCGCGCCACGGCGGTGTCGCCCTCGCGCCCGACGCTGCCGACCCGGTCGGGGTCGGGCGCGGCCATCGCGAGCAGCCGGGTGTAGTCGTGGTGCGGGTCGAGGATCACGGCGTCGGACGGCCCGCGCTCGACGACCCGGCCGCGGTAGAGCACCAGGATCTCGTCGGAGAAGTGCCGCGCGGTCGCCAGGTCGTGCGTGATGTAGAGGACGGCGAGGTTGTCCTCCCGCTGCAGCCGGCCGAGCAGGTTGAGCACCCCGAGCCGGATGGACACGTCGAGCATCGACACCGGCTCGTCGGCGATCAGCACCTGCGCGCCGGGGGCGAGCGCCCGGGCGATCGCGACGCGCTGCCGCTGCCCGCCGGACAGCTCGTGCGGGCGGCGCGCCGCCATGTCCTCCGCCGGGTGCAGGTTGACCCGCTCCAGCATCTCCAGCACCCGGGCGTGCGTGGACGCGGCGTCGTGGGTGCGGCGGTGGATCCGCAGCGGCCTCGCCACGTGGTGCTCGACGGAGTGGAACGGGTTGAGCGACGCGAACGGGTCCTGGAACACCATCTGCACGTGCCGCTGGTAGACCGACCCCATCACCGGGGTGCGGTCGTCCAACTGCACGTCGATCGTCCCGGAGGTCGGCTTCTCCATCCGGGTCAGCAGCTTGGCGATGGTCGACTTGCCGGAGCCCGACTCGCCCACCAGGGCGACGGTCCGCCGCGGCACCAGGTCGAACGACACCCGGTCGACCGCGCGCAGCGTGCTGCGGCGCAGCCCGGAGCGCAGGCCGTAGTCCTTGGTCAGGTTGGTGACGTGCACGCTGGTCATCAGGCCTCCTCGGGGTCGACGCCCTCGCGGATGAACGCGCCGCGCTCGCCGGACAGGCTCGGGAACGACCCGAGCAGCCGGCGGGTGTACGGGTGGGCGGGGGAGCGGTGCAGCTGCGCGGCCGTGTCCAGCTCGACGATCTCGCCGGCGAGCATCACCGCGATCCGGTCGCTGATCTCCAGCAGCAGGGGCAGGTCGTGCGTGATGAACACGACCGCGAAGTCGAGCTCGTCCCGGAGCCGGACGATCTCCCGCAGGATCTCCCGCTGCACCACGACGTCGAGGGCGGTGGTCGGCTCGTCCATGATCATGATCTGCGGCTCGAGCAGCATGGCCATCGCGATCATCACGCGCTGCCGCATGCCGCCGGACAGCTCGTGCGGGTAGGACCGCAGCCGCCCCGGGTCGACGCCGACCCGGGTCAGCACCTCGGCGGACCGCTCCCGGCGCTGGGCCCGGGACATCCGCGCGTGCGCGCGCAGGGTGTCGTCCAGCTGCGACCCGATGGTGCGCACCGGGTTGAGCGAGTTCATCGCGCCCTGGAACACCATCGACAGCTGCGACCAGCGGAACCGGCGCAGCGGTTCGTCGTCCAGGCCGAGCAGGTCGACGTCGCCGCCGTCCCGGTCGTGGAACACCACGGAGCCGGACGCGATCCGGGCCGGCGGCTGGTGCAGCCGGTTGATCGCGTAGGCGAGGGTCGTCTTGCCGCAGCCGGACTCCCCGGCCAGGCCGAGGATCTCCCCGCGGCCCAGCTGCAGGCTCGCGTCCTTCACGGCGGTGACCGGCTGGTCGACGTCGTAGACGACGGTGAGGTCGGTGACGGTGAGCACGGGGCGGCGCGCGGGGGCGGCGGCGTGCGGGACGCGGTCGGTGAGGGTGGTCATCGGGCGGCCTCCGTCCGGCGGGCGGCCCGGCGCGCGGCGTTCGCGCGGCGGCGCGCGGTGCGGGCGTTCTTCAGCCGGGGGTTGATGATCTCGTCGATCGAGAAGTTGACCAGCGACAGCCCCATGCCGAACAGGGCGATCACCAGGCCCGGCGGCACGAACCACCACCAGGCGCCGAGCGGGAGGGCGAAGCCGTTCTGCGCGTAGAACAGCATCGTCCCGAGCGTCGAGGCGTTCGAGGCGCCGAGGCCGAGGAACGACAGCCCGGCCTCGCCGAGGATCGCCGCGATCACCGCGTACACGAACTGCGAGGCGAGCACCGGCAGCAGGTTCGGCAGGATCTCCACGCCGATGACCCGCCACGGCTTCTCGCCCGACAGCCGGGACGCGGCCACGTAGTCCCGGGACCGCACCGACAGGGTCTGCGCGCGCAGCACCCGGGCGGACGCCGCCCACGACGTCAGGGCGAGCACCACCGCGATGGTCCACAGGCCGCGGCTCTCCCGGGGCACGAAGCCCGAGATCACGATGACCAGCGGCAGGCCCGGGATCACCAGGAACACGTTCGACAGCAGGGAGAACCCCTCGTCGGCGGCGCCGCCCAGGTAGGCGCCGTAGATCCCGAAGAACGCCGACAGCAGCGTGGCGAGCACGCCGACCATGAGGCCGATCTGCAGCGAGCCGCGGGTGGCGTACGCCAGCTGGGCCAGCACGTCCTGCCCGGTCTGGGTGGTGCCGAGCCAGTGCTCCGCCGACGGCGGGGCGAGGCCGACGTCGCTGATCGCGTCGGGGTCGCCGACCAGGTACGGCCCGACCACGCCGAGCAGCACCACGCCGGCGATCAGCACGAGGCCGGTGGCGAGCCACGGGGTCATGGTGGGCAGCAGCATCCGCCACGCGGGACGGGCGCGGGTCCCCGCGGGGCGGGGCTCGGGCGCGTCGGTCGGCGCGGTGGTCTCCACGGGACCGCCGGGCCCCTCGACGGCCACCTGCACGTCCGGTCCGATGTTCGTCATCGCCGGCTCCCCTCAGCCCTTCGCGCGGGTGCGCGGGTCGATGAGGCCGTACAGCAGGTCGACGACGAGGTTCGCGCCGAGCACGGCCAGGGTGATGAACAGGAACACGCCCTGCATGAGCGCGTAGTCGTTGTTGGTGACCGCGGCGAGCAGCCGGGACCCGATGCCGGGGTAGGAGAACACCTGCTCGGTGACCACGGACCCGGAGACGACGAAGCCCAGCGAGATGGCGAACCCCGCGACGGACGGCAGCACGGCGTTGCGCGCGGCGTAGTTCCGCATCACCTGCCCGTGCGGCAGGCCCTTGGCGCGGGCGGTCAGCACGTAGTCCTCGGACAGCGTGGACACCATCATGTTGCGCATCCCGAGCAGCCAGCCGCCGATGGACGCGACCACGATCGTCAGCGCGGGCACGAAGCCGTACTCGATCGCCGACCCGATGAACTCGGGCGACCAGCCGGGGTCGAGCACCACGTCGTAGCCACCCTGCGACGGGAACCAGCCGAGCACCCGGGACAGCAGGTAGACCAGCACCAGCGCGAGCCAGAAGTAGGGCACCGCGGCGAGCAGGGTGGTCAGCGGCACGGCCGAGTCCAGCCAGGTGCCGGGGCGCCAGCCGACGAACGCGCCGAGCAGCACGCCGATGGTCGCCGCGAGCACGGTCGCGATGCCGACCAGCACGACGGTCCACGGCATCGACGTGCCGATGACCTCGCTGACCGGGGTGGGGAAGTAGGTGACCGAGACGCCGAGGTCGCCGTGCACCAGGTTCGACAGGTAGGTGCCGTACTGCTGCAGCAGGGAGTCGGTGGTGTCGCCGCCGAGCAGGGCGGAGTACGCCTCGCGCGTCTCCGGCGTGACGGTCCCGCCGCGCTGCTGGAGCTTGGCCAGCAGGATGTCGACCGGGTTGCCCGGGAGCAGGCGGGGGATGAGGAAGTTCAGGGTGACGGCGGCCCACAGGGCGACCGCGTAGAAGCCGAGCTTGCGCAGGACGTAGTTCACGTCGCGACCCTTCCGACGGCGGGGGGAGGTCCGGGGTGGCCCGGTGCCGGGCGGCCGCACGGTGCGCGCGGCCGCCCGGCCCGGGTCGCCTCAGCCGGCCGCCGGCTCCAGGCGCTTGAAGATCTCCGCGGCGTCGAACGCGGACCACACCGCCGGGAAGGCGTAGAGGTCGTCCTCGGTCGGCCAACCGGTGAACTCGCCGACGTTCCACTCGCTCGTGGTGCCGCCGGTGAGGATCGGGATGTACGGCATGTCCTCGACGACGGCGGCCTGGATCGTGTCGAAGTACGGCTGCCGCGCCGCGGCGTCGTCCAGCGGCATCGACTTCAGCGCCTCGAGCGCGGCGTCGACGTCCGGGTTCGCGTACCGGGAGTAGTTGTTCCCCGCCGCCTCGCCGACCGGGGCGCCCGTCGCCGAGGAGAAGAAGTACGTGTACAGGTAGTACGGGTCGGGCGCGGGGCCCTGCCACAGCGAGTCGATCGCGAGCTGGAAGTTGCCCTGGGTGCGGCGCTCGGTCCACTCGTTCCAGGACGACTGCGCGGTCTGCACGTCGATGCCGGCGGCCTTCGCCTGCTGCGCGATGGTCTGCACCGCGGTGATGTAGTCGGTCCAGCCGGTGACGACCTCGACCGTCACGGTGAGCCGCTCGCCGTCCTTGGCGTAGATGCCGTCGGAGCCCTTCGCCCAGCCGGCGGCCTCGAGCACCGCCGCGGCACCCTCGGGGTCGGCCTTCTCGGGGGCGACCGGCTCCGCGACGTCGGCCGAGATGGTGGCCTCCTGCGTGGACGTCAGCGCGAAGGTCGGCGAGATCTCGGACGCGGTCTCCTCGAACGCGAGCTGGTTGAGCTGCGTGCGGTCCATCGCCAGGTACAGCGCCTGCCGGACGGCCGGGTCGGTCTGCGGCCCGGAGCAGCCGAGCTCGACGCTGGAGCAGGTGGCGAGCACCATCTGGTTCTGCGCGGCGGTCAGCGTGTCGTAGCCCGGGAAGTTCTCCGCGACGTTCTGGATGTCGGGCACGGGGCCGGTCTGCCAGTCGATGGTGCCGTTCGCGATGCCGTCGGCGCCGGCGGTGTTGCCGGACAGCGACAGGAACCGGATGGTCGTCACGGCGGGCTCGCCGCCCCAGTAGTCGGGGTTCGCGGTGTAGGTGAAGGCCTGCGGCTTGAAGTCCCCGAGCGTGTACGCGCCGGTGCCGACCGGGTTCTCGACCACGTCGGCGGTCGGGTCGACGTCCGCCCACAGGTGCTCCGGGACGATCGGGACGCCGGACAGCACGTCGGGGCCCTGCACGAACGCGGGGGCCTCGAAGGTGAACGTCACGTGGGTGTCGTCGACGGCGGTGGCGGTGCCCGCGTAGCCCACGTTGTTGATCGCGGGGGTGCTGGCGAGCAGGTCGTAGGTGAACACCACGTCGTCGGCGGTGAACGGCTCCCCGTCGCTCCAGGTGACGTCGTCGCGGAGCGTGACCTGCAGCTCCGTGCCGTCGTCGTTCCAGGTGTAGTCCGTGCCGAGCAGCGGGACCGGGTCCGACTCGGCGGCCTTGTTGATGAAGAACAGCTGCTCGTAGATCGCGCCGAGCCCGCCGATGCGCGATGGGGAGAACGGGTTGAAGTTGACCTGGTAGTCGCCGGACTGGCCGGTGTAGGCGACGAGCGTCGTGCCGTCGCCGGAGGCGCCGGTGCTGCCCGAGCCGCCGCCGTCGCCGCCGCTGCACGCGGCGAGCAGGGCGAGGGTCGCGGCGCCGGCGACGAGCGCGACCCCCTGGCGGGGACGGCGCCGGTGCGTGCGTGCTGACCTGAGGAACATCGCTGGTCCTTTCCACCCGTCGCGGCCGACGGTCTGGTCGTGGCCGCGTCGTCGCGGCCCGGGGAAACGCAGGCATATCGTTACGTGCTTAAATTAAGCATGTCAAGATATGGTCGGGCGATGCGCACGACACCCCGTGCCGCGACCGGGGCGCTCGTCCTCGACCTGATCCGGACGCTCGGCACGGTCAGCAGGGTCGAGCTCGCCGACCGGTCCGGGCTCACCGCGGCGACCATCACGCACGTCGTGCGGGACCTCATGGGCGAGGGCCTGGTGCACGAGGTCGGCCGCGTGACCGGCGGCGTCGGCTCGCCCCGGCGGCTGCTGGAACTCCACGCGGGCGCCTGGTTCGCGGTCGGCGTGCAGCTGGACCGGTGCGCGAGCAGCGTCGTCGTCACCGACTTCGCGGGCCGGCGGGTCGCCTCCACCGGCGTGCGCGGGGTGGGCCGGGGCGCGCCGGACGACACGCTGCCGGTGCTCGCCCGGCACATCGACCTGCTGCTCGCCGGCGCCGGCATCCCCCGCGACCGCGTGCTCGGCGTCGGGCTGGTCACCCACGGGCCCCAGGACCGCGCGGCCGGCGCCGTCCTCACCGGGCAGCCGACCCCGGAGTGGCGGGACTACCCGCTGACCGGGACGCTCGCCCGGCTGCTGGGGCTACCGGTGCTGCTGGAGAACGACGCCACCGCCGCCGCCGTCGGCGAGCAGTGGGTCGGCGCGCTCGACGTCGACACGTTCGGGGTGCTGTACATGGCCACCGGCGTCGGCGGCGGCGTGATCGCCGGGTCCGAGGTGTACCAGGGCGGCACCGCGAACCCCGTGGAGATCGGGCACGTGCCGGTCGACCCCGCGGGACCGGCGTGCGCGTGCGGCAACCGGGGGTGCGTCGAGGCGCTGGCCGGCCCCGGCGCGGTGGTCCGCGCCGCGCTCGCCGACGCGGCGCTCGCGGCCCGGCTGGGGCTCGCCGGGGGCGAGGACGCGGTGCTGGCCGACTTCCAGCGGGTGGCGCGGGCCGCCGTCGCGGGGGACGCGGCGTGCGCCGCCCTGCTCGCCGCGTCCGCCCGGCACCTCGGCACCGCCGCGGTGACGCTGATGAACCTGTTCGACCTGGATACGGTGGTGCTGGCCGGGCCGGCGTTCGGCGTCGCCGGGCCGCTGTACGTCGCCGGGGTGCAGGAGGTGGTCGACGCGGGCGCGCTCGCGCGGCTGCTCCGGCCGGTGCGGGTGCGGCTGTCCCGGGACGTGCGGGTGTCCGCGGCCGTGGGCGGGGCGCTCGTGGTGCTGCGGTCGCCGCTCGGGCGGCCGGGGGTCCCCGTGGGGGAC
>NZ_JAANNB010000170.1 GCF_011603975.1 Cellulomonas sp. IC4_254
GTCCCCGGGTCGGAGCTGCTGCCCGACGAGCTCGGTCACCGTGCGCCGCCACCGGGCAGGAGCGCCCCGAGCGACCGCCACAGGTCGGCGGGCGTGCGGCGGACCAGGACCACCTCGGTGTCGGGGGCCGGCCGTCCGTCCCGGAGCGGTTCGGCCGGTGCGACCCGCTCCCAGAGGCCGTGCTCGCGGGCGTCCAGGACCGCCAGTCCCCGGACGACGACGTCCGCACCCGCGCGCGACGCGGAGGTCACCCGCCACGCGCACCGCTCGGCGGCCACGACGGCACCGAGCTCCGGCGAGCCCGCCGGGAGTGCGGCGACCGCGTCACGCACGGCACCGGCGACGCCGGCCAGGTCGGCCCCGCCGTCCAGGGCGGCCTCGATGTCGCCCCGGGCCGCGAACGCGGCGTCGAGGCCCTCGAGCGTCGTGCGCACCTCGGCCGCGGCGCCGGCCGGCTCCCCGTGCTGGTGCAGCCCGATCACGAGACCGACCGCGGACGGCAGCAGCCGGGGGTCGATCAGCGCGTACTCGCTCTCCTCGGAGCCGACCCAGCCCTGGGACAGCCAGCAGCGCGAGCCGGTCAGCACCGCGCCGTGCGTGCTCGTGCCGTCGCGTCCCGCGACCTCGATGTCGAGGGTCACCTGCGCGGCTGCGAGATCGCGGATCAGATCGGCGAGGAGGGGGTGGGTCGCGCCGCCCGGCAGCAGCCCCGCGTCCTGGAGCTCGTCACGGGCGACGGCCAGGTCGGCGGTGACCGGGCGGCCCTCCAGCACGCGCGCGGCGACGTCCAGGTGCGCGCCGGAGAGGCGGACGCGCTGGCGCCCGGAGTCGACGGAAGGCACGGGTGGAGCTCTCTCTCAGTCGAACGGGTTCAGGAACGAGACGGCGTCGCGCGCGAGGTCGGTCGCGGTGTCGGCCACGTGGTCCACCGCCTCGGCGGCGGCCCGGTACCCGCGGCCGGCGAGGTCGACGGCGTCGCCGGCGAACTCGGTGATCTCGTCCCAGTTCGCGACCACCTCCGCCCCGGCGTAGACGACCCCGGTCACCACGACGGCGCCGACCGTGACCGGGTTCGGCGCGATCATGGCCGCGGTCAGGCTGGCGTTGAAGCCGACCTCCGCGACGTCGGCGACGTACGCGGCGCCGTTCTCCCGGAAGGCGTCCACCGGGTTCCCCTGGGCGATGACGTTCGCGGCGCTCATCCCGGTCGCGGCGACGCCACCCAGGATCCCGGCGCCGCGCAGCAGACCGGAGGTGCGGGCGGCCGCTCCGAGCCCTTCATTGGCGGCGATGCTCGCGAGGTTGGCGGTGCGGTCGGTGCCCATGACGAGCTGCGAGAACCGGCCGAGCTCGCCGTTGAGGAACTGCGTGTACTGCGGGAGCCGCTGGCCGATCTGGCTGTCGACGAAGCTGCCCAGGAGGCCGACGCCGCGCAGCGGGCTCGCGACGGGGTTGTTGAGGAACTTGCCGAGCGAGATCGACTTCGTCACCGCGGCGATCAGCGCGGCGGGCAGGGCCGTCCTCGACGCCCACACGGCGCCGCGGACCAGACCCATGTGGTCGCGGAGCACCGGCACCCGCGTCGCCCACTCGGTGAGCATGCCCTCGACCCAGTCGTCCAGGCTCTCGTTGTGCCCCCGGATGAAGGACGGCAGCGTCGACTCCAGCGAGCGCAGGCAGGCGAGCGCCGCGTCGTCGAAGGTCCGTGCCGCGGTGGCGTACTGCTGGTCGAGGTCGGCCACGCCGTCGGCGTAGGTCGCCTGGGCCTGCCAGGACGCGTCCAGCGCCTCGGCCTCGTCCGGGTAGGTTTGCGCGAGCGTCGACCGGTACCGCGAGAGGAGCGTCGTGTGCTCCGCCTCGAGCCGGTCGGCCACCCCCTGCATCGTCTCCAGCGCGGCCGCGTACGCCTCGAGCGCACCGGCGGCGGTCGTCGTGCCGGCGACCACCTCGTCGAGGAGGGCGGCGAACCCGTTGAGGCTGACCAGTGCCTGGGCCGACGCGTCCCCGGACCACACCGCGCCCACCGACCCGGCGCTGCTGCGGCACTGCCCGGCGGCGTCGGAGCAGCGCCCGGCAGCCGTGCGCTGGTCGGCGGCCGCGCCGCGCAAGGCTGCCGCGTCGCCGACCGGTCGCGGGTAGCGGGCGGCCGCGGCGACGCCGCCACCACCGTCCAGCCGCATGGCGGTCACAGCGGGCCGCCGAGACGCCGGGCGTAGTCCGCGCCGCCCGAGGACGGCTGAGCCGCCAGGGGGCCGGCGGTGTCGGCCAGGAGCCCGCGGACCCGGTCGTCGGCTGCGGCGTAGTCGTCGGCGGTCGCCGTGAGCTGGTCGGCGATGACGCCGGCGCTGCTCGACAGCCCGCTGATCGCCTGCGTCCACCAGGCCGCGTACGCCTGGAGGCCCTCGGCGACCAGCTCGTGGCCGGCGACGCCGGCCACCGAACCGGCGCCCGCGACCGCCGTCTGCGCCGCGTCGAGCGGCCCGCTGAGCGCAGCGACGCCGGGCGCCTCGGCCCGGAGCGCTGCGGCGTCGACCTGGAACTCCGTCATCCGGTAGCTGCCCCCTCGATCGTGCTCGGCCGGAGGTTAGCAGGACGCGGGAGCGGCCGTTCGTCCGTCCGAGCAGGTCATGGCGGTGGGGACGGCTCGGGCCGCCACGGCGACTCCCGCTGCGCGTCCGGCCGTCCCCCGGGTGGACTCCGCCGGCCGAACCCCGCGCCGCCGCGGCCACGTCCCCCTAGAGTGACGCCGTGACCGACCCGCAGGACGCCCTCGCGCAGGCCCCGCTGCTGCGCGTGGTCCACGAGCGCCACCCGGACGTCGACGTCGTCGTCCTCCCGCCCGAGGCACCCGCGCCCGAGCCCGCCGACGCGCCGGTCCCCGTCACCGACGCCGCGCTGGACGCCGAGCGGTCCCGGGTGGAGGCCGTCCTCGCCGGGCTGCTCGCCGCCGCCGGCCCAGCGGACGCCGCACCCGTCCCCCGCGCCACCTGGCGCAGCGCCCCGGCGTCGCACGTCGTGCCGGTCGCGGAGGCGCGGCTGCCGATCGACGGCCCCGAGGCCGGGATCGCCGTCGGCCGCGCCCTGTCCGCCCGGCTGCGCGCCGACGGCTGGGACGGCCACCTGGACCGCGCGGGCGCGACCCCGCTGCTGCTCGCCGCGCACGACGACCGCACGGTCCGGGTCGCGTGGCTCGACGCGGCCGTCCTGGTGACGGTGCGGGGCCGGGACCTGCCGGTCGCGACCGCGACCGCCCGCGCGCTGGTCGCCGGGACGGAGGACGACCGGTGAGCGACGAGATCCAGGTCGACCCGTACACCCTCGGGCTGTCCGCCGACGACTGGACCGATCAGGGGTCCCGGGTGCGCACCGCGCGGGACCGCGTGGCCGACGCCGGCACCTCGGGCTTCACCCCGGCCGTCGCCGGGGCGGCCGCGTCGTGGACGTCCGCGTGGGGCACCGTCCTGGGTGACGTCGCCGACCGGGCCGAGGAGATCGGCACCCAGCTGCGCGACGCCCAGCAGGCGTACGCGATCACCGACGTCGCGGCCCAGGAGACCTTCGAGAGCTGGCTGGGAGGCACGCCGTGACCACGGTGACCATCGACATCCCGCCCGCGATCGACGCGATCCCCGCCGTCCAGGGCGACCCCGCCGCCGTGGCCGCGTTCGCCCAGGACCTGCTCGCCAGCGCGGTCAACCTGGACGACCTCGACACGTTCGCGCTCGACTCGGCGACCCTCGACGGCTGGACCGGCGAGGCTGCCACCGCGTACGGCCGGCACGTCCGGGCCGCGGGCGCTGACGCCCAGGCGATGGGCGTCGCGCTCCGCCAGGTCGCCCGGGCGGCCGACGACTACGCCGAGGCCCTGACCGACCTGCTCCGCCGGCGGACCGACCTGGTCGAGGCCCGGTCGTCGTACCACGCGGCCCGTGAGGACCTGGACGCCGACGTCCGGTCCGCCGGGGAGGTGGACGACGCCGCGGTCGCCGAGCTGCAGGCTCGCGCGGCCTCGCTGGCCACCCGGCGCGACGGGGTGGTCGCGGACGTCGACGCCCTGGTGCGCGACCTCGCGACCGCGGAGCAGGCCATGCTCGACGCGTTCTCGTCCTACTCGACGCTCGCGCAGGCGCGCGCCGCGGTGTCCGGTCAGATCGACCTCGCCGACGACGCCCTCGGCCGGCCGGGGTCGCCCTCGCAGGGCGGCACCCCGGAGCAGGTCGCCGCGTGGTGGGCGTCGCTGACCGAGGAGGAGCAGTACGCCGTCCTCGCGGCCCGCCCCGAGCTCGTCGGCAACACCGACGGCATCCCGGCGCTCGCCCGCGACCAGGCGAACCGGCTGCTGCTCGAGACCGACCTCGAGGCGATGGAGCTCCGGGAGCAGCGCGGCGAGCGGCTGTTCGAGGACTACCAGGCGCTCGACAACGCGCGCGCCGCGCAGGCCGCGCTGGACGAGGGGGCGCAGAAGGTCGACCCGGTGACCGGCGAGCCGCTGGTGCCGCTGCTGCACCTCTACGACGCCACGGCGTTCGGCGGCGACGGGAAGGTCGCGATCGCGTTCGGGAACCCCGACACCGCCGACCACGTGTCCGTGATGGTCCCCGGCCTGACCAGCCGGGGCACCGAGGCCGGCGGGAACGCCGACGCCGCCTACAACATCTACGAGTCCGCGCGGCTCTCCGACCCGTACTCGACCGCCTCCTCGATCATGTGGATCGGCTACGACGCCCCCAGCGACTGGGACTCCGCCACGGTCGCGACCGAGGGCCGGGCCGAGGAGGGCGGCGCGCTGCTCTCGCGGTACATCGACGGCCTGCGCGCCTCCCGCGAGGGCGACCCCGCGCACCTCACCGTCATCGGGCACAGCTACGGCTCGACCACCACCGCGCACGGCGCGACCGACCACGGGCTCGCCGCCGACGACATCGTGCTGGTCGGCAGCCCCGGCGCCGGCGGCGGCGTGGAGCACGCCTCCGAGCTCGGCGTGGGCGCCGACCACGTCTGGGCGGGCAACAACAGCCGCGACCTGGTCGCCGCGCTCGCCGACGACGGCTGGGCCGGCGGCTGGATGCTCGGCGGCGCCGGGCTCGGCAACGACATCGTCGAGGACGACTTCGGCGCCAACCGGTTCCAGGCCGAGTCCACCACCCGCGCCGACGTCATGCGGAACTTCGGCGACCACACCAAGTACTTCGACCCGGGCACCGAGTCGCTGTACAACATCGGGCAGATCGTCGTCGGGGACTACGACCAGGTCATCGCCGCCGAGCACTCGTACGACCCCTGGTACGACGGCCCGGTCGACCCCGAGGCGACCCGCGACCCGCAGTCGTTCGAGGACCGGAGGCCGGAGTGGTGAACCGTCGCGTGCGCGCGGCCGCAGCCGTCGTGGTGCTGTCCGCGCTGGCCCTGTCGGGGTGCGGGGGCGGCGGCGGGTCGACCGCCGACGACCTGGACGCCAGCCGCGACGAGGTGCTCGACGCCGCGCGGCAGGTGCTCCCCGGCGTCCTCGACTCCCTCGGCGCGCAGGTCCAGGAGGCCTACGGCGAGTTCGACATGGGCGGTGACGGCGTCGTCGACCGGCGGCGGTACAGCGTCACCGTGATCGCGGTCGGCGCCCAGGCGGACACCGACGACCTGGTCGCCGCTCTGGAGGACGCCGGCGTCACCGACGTCCAGGTGAACCCGATCGGTGGGGCCTCCGGGCAGCGCGACGGCCTCGACGTCTCCGGGTCCGACCCGGGCGGCCAGGACATGAGCGTCAGCGTGAGCGGGCCGTACCTGGAGGTCGCCGACGGGGTGCCGCGGGAGGCGGGCCGCGAGGACGTCGACCTGGGCTGACGGCGCGGTGCGCTCACGCACCCGTCCTGCTCCGGCCCCTGCGCCGGAGCACGACGACACCCGAGGCCGCGATCGCCGACGCCGCGACCAGGAGCGCCACGAGGAGCGCGCCACCCGTGAGGGCCAGGCCCGCGGGCGTCGTGGACGCCTCGTCGACGGCGTCTGCTGTCCCGAGGGCGTGCCGGTCGGCAGCGCCGTCGTCGGCCGCCGCCGAACGAGTCGGGGACGAGTCGGGGAGCGGGCGCTCGTCGCCCTCCGGCGCGATCCGCCCGGCGGCCTGCACGAGTGCCGCGCACTCGGGGTCGTCGGACGTCGACGCGAGCGCTGTGCCGATCACGGGTCCGCCCCCGGGCCCCACGCCGGACAGGCTGACGGTCAGTATCCCCTCTCCGGTGATCGGCGGTGCGACGATCTCGGACTCGAGCCGGCCGTCCTCGGCGACGACGTGCTCGCTCACGACTTCGTCGGGCCACGTCTCGTCGTCGTGACCGATCGCCCGGGTCGTCGCCGTCACGGTGCTCCCGGGGTCGAACCCCAGGGCGCGGAGCGGCACGATCTCGCGCGTGACGACGTGCTCGCATGCGGGTGACCCGTCCAGACCCGCACCGTTCCCGAGTGCGACGTCGGCGAATGCGGTGCTCCCGACCGCCGACACCACGTCGTCCGGGTAGGTCGCCAGCAGGCCGTCCGGATCGGTCACGGGATCGGGGGCCGTCCGGACGGTCGTCGAGCGGACGGACGCGGGCACGGCACGTGTGGACACCGGTGAGATCGCGGCGCCGGTGGTCGACGTCGGGAGGCTGCTCGCCTCGGCGAGGGTACGGATCGCGCTGGTCCCCGGGACGTCGACGTCGTAGCGCAGCGTGTCGTCGACCGCAGCCGCGTAGAGCCGAGCCCCGCGCTCGGTCGGATGGAAGCTCGCCGCGCTGGTGAAGCCGAACTCCACGTCGGTCCAGGGTCGCCACAGGGTCGGCCCGATGATGGCCGAGCCACGGTCGCAGAAGTTGCGTCCGTCGAAGTCGTCTCGCACGTCGGCGACGTGGACGTCCGCCCCTGCGCGGCGTGCCCGGTCCTGGACGATGCCGGCGAACGCGTCCACCTGACGGCGTAGCCACCGCCGTTCGTCCTTGGAGAGCATGAGCGGCGAGCACGCCGCGTGGGCGTTGTCCCAGTCGCTCACGAGGCGCGGGTAGGTGGTGGCGACGACGGCGGTGTCCGCGCTGACGCGGGAGCGGATCGCCTGATAGGTGCCGGTGAGCTCGTTGCCGACCAGCGCCAGGCGCACGGCCATCCAGTCGTCGAGGCTGACGTTCGTGTCCGAGGACGTCGTGATGAAGCGGTGGTCCTGGCACTCCAGCGAGGTGAAGCAGTGAATCATGATCGGCGCGAACCCGAGGTCGTTGCCACCGATGCTCAGCGTGACGAGGTCCGCGTCCCGTCGCAGGAGGTCGAGCTGCCGCGGGATCTCGATGCGCCCTCCTGACCACATCTTCTTGGGCTGCGGCTCGGTGTCCAGGTTCACGATGCGTGCTCCGGAGCACGCCAGGAACTGGAAACTCGCGTCCCTTCGCGTGGACAGCGGGGCGGTGGAGCCGGGGACCGACACCATCCCCGGCCACGACCCGGACGAGCGGTGGCACAGGTTGTCCTGCGGCCCCTCGAGGTAGGGCCGGATCCCCTCGCCCGAGGCGTACGAGTCGCCGAGCGCGACGTAGGAGATGTGGTCGGCGACGCGGAACTCGCGGATCGTCGTGACGGTCTGGCCGTCGGTGAGCGTCGCGGTCACGATGGCGCGATGGTTCCCGGCGTCCAGTCCAGGCACGACGACGGACCAGCCGCCGATCGGGTCGATGTCCGCGACGACCGTGCGCCCGTCGACCTCCACCTCGACCGAGTCCAGCCAACCGGGCTGCGACGCGAGGAGCGAGGTCGTCAGCGACGCCGGGTCGACCACCCGCACGCACGCGTCGGAGCCTGCCGCCGCGATCTGGGCGAGAGCGGCGGGCGCCGCGCACGGTGCGGTGCCGGCGCCGTTCCCGACGGCGAACGTCCGCACCCCGACCCCGGAGGCTGCGACACGGTTCAGGGTGTGCGGGCTGACGGTGGCCTGGCCGTCGGACAGGAGGAAGATCCACCGCGGTCCGGGGTGCGGCTCCAGGGAGTCCAGTGCTGCCCTGAGGGCCGCGTCGAAGCTGGTCCCCGATCCGACGCTCGCGCGCTCGTACTCGCCGAGAACGCCCATGCGGAGCGAGCTCGCGACGACGTTGACGTTCGGGATCACGTCCTTGCCGTCGCCCGTGGTCCCGGGTGCGATGAAGGTGGCGTCGTCGAGCTCCGCGTCGATGTCCTCGTCGCGCACCATCTGGGCCACCGCGGCGGTCGAGCCGAACGCCGTCAGGCCCACGCGGGTGTGTTCGGCGGAGCCCGGGACGCCGCGGAGGTCGGCGTTCAGCGCCACGACCGCCGAGATCTGGCAGTCGAGCACGTCGCCGAACCGCCCGTCGCCGTTGAAGTCGTCGAGCGCGTCGCGCACTCCGTCTCCGTTGCAGTCCTGCAGCGGGGACGCGGTGGAGCCGGAGACGTCCACGACGTACTGGACGCGCGTGATCTGGTCGGGTGCGTCGTCGAGCCGGACGGTCCCGTGGAAGGGGACGTCTCCTCCGGATATGCGCTGCTCCTCCTCGGGGAACTCGACGTCCAGCCTGGGCGCGGGCGACGTCCGCGGGTCCGGGGCGGCGTCGGCCGGGGGAGCTGTGGTGACGCCGATGCCGACGGCGAGCGCCAGCGTCGCGAGTGCTGCGATCGGGGGGCGGGAAC
>NZ_JAANNB010000171.1 GCF_011603975.1 Cellulomonas sp. IC4_254
GGGCCGTCCTCTCGGTCGGGTGCGTGCTGCGCCCACCGTGCGCCCGCGGCCGCCATCGCGTCCAACACTGGTTCTCGCTACCGACCATCGACGACGGCGATACCCTCGGCGCCATGGAGCTCCGCCAGCTCGGCGCGTTCGTCGCCGTCGTCGAGGAGGGCACGTTCACCGCCGCGGCCGCGCGGCTGCTGCTCGTGCAGTCCGCCGTGTCCGCGTCGGTGCAGGCGCTGGAGCGCGAGGTCGGCGCGTCCCTGCTGATCCGGGGCCCGCGCCGGGTCGCGCTGACCGACGCGGGCGCCGCGCTGCTGCCGCACGCCCGTGCCGCGCTGGACGCCGCCCGGGACGCCCGCGAGGCCGTCGACCTGGTGCGCGGCGGGCTGTCCGGGACCGTGCGGGTGGGGACCATGCCGTCGGTCGGCCTGGTCGACGTACCCGCGCTGCTCGGCGCGTTCCACCGCGCGCACCCGGGCGTCGCGCTGCGGCTCAGCGCCTCCACGTCCGGGTCGGCGGGCCTGGCCGCGGCGGTGGCGGACCGGCACCTCGACGTGGCGTTCGTGTCCCTGCCGACCGGGTCGGCCCCGGGCGTCCGGCTGCTCGACCTCGCGTCGGCGCCGATGGACCTGCTCGTCCCGGCGGGGCACGACCTCGCTGCGCGGGCGGACGGGCGGCCGGTCGACCTCGAGGAGCTCGCCAGGCTGGACTTCATCGACTCGCCCGCCGGCTACGGCAACCGCGCGGCGACGGACCGCGCCTTCGCCGCCGCGGGACTGGAGCGCCGGGTGACCGTCGAGGTCGCCGACATCGGCACGGTCGCGGGGTACGTCCGGCACGGGCTGGGGATCGCGATCGTGCCGCGGTTCACCGCCGCCGCCGCGCCGGACCTCCCTGCCGTGCCGCTGGCGACCGGGCTGCGCTGGCCGCTCGCGCTCGCGGTCCCCCGCGACCGCCGGCCGTCGGCGGCGACGGCCGCGCTCGTCCGGCACGTCCGCGAGCACGCCGCGGGCTGATCCGGCCCAACCGCCTGCCGAGATGGCAGCTCTCGGCTGCGTTCCCGGGCGGCCCGACAGCCGAGAGCTGCCATCTCGGCGACGTGTCTCCGCGGAGGGGGCTCAGGCCGGCGGCGGGCAGCCGCAGGACTCGCGCCGCACCACCCGGACCGGGAGGCGGTGGCTCTCCGGCTCCTCCGCGGGCGCCCCCGCGTGCCGCACGAGCACCTGCACCGCGAGCCGCCCCATGGCGGCCATCGGCTGCCGGACCGTCGTCAGCGAGGGGCGGGCCAGGCGGCCGGCGAGGATGCCGTCGAACCCGGTGACCACGACCCGCTCGGGCACGGGCACCCCGCGCGCGGCCAGCAGGTCGAGCACACCGAGGGCGAGCTGGTCGCTCGCGCACACCAGCGCCCGCGGCAGCCGGTCCTCGGCGGCGAGCGCGGCCAGCACCTCGAACCGGTGCGGCTCGGCGAGGTCGGTCGGGTCGAGCGGCTCGGCCGGCTCGGGCAGCCCGGCGGCGGCCACGGCCTCGCGGAACCCGGCGAACCGCTCCGCGTAGTCGGGGGTGGTCAGCCGCCCGACGAACCCGAGGTCGCGCAGGTCGTGGTTGCGGACCAGGTGGTCGACCACGTCGCGCATCCCGGCGCGGTTGTCGACGCCGATGTGGTGCAGCCCGTCGGCGACCGGCGGCGTGCTGAACGCGACGACGGGGATGCGCCGGGCGACGCTCTCGAGCGTGCCGACGGGGGTCGGGCCCGGGAACACGGCGAGGCCGTCGACCCGCCCGGCGACCTCGGTCACCGAGGCGCCGGACCCGCTGCCGCTGCTCAGCAGCAGCGCCTGGCCGCGCTGCCAGCACTCGAGCTCGAACCCGCGCTGCACCTCGTCCACGTACAGCGGGAAGGCGCGGGGGTCGGCGTCGGGGTCGGCGTCGTCGACGGGGGTCGGGGTGGCGACCGGCAGCGCGCCGTCGGCGCCCTTCTGCGGCGCCGCCAGCATGAGGTCGAACGAGTACAGGCCGAGCGCGCCGGTGCGCCCGTGGGCGAGGCCGCGGGCGCTCGCGTTCGGCACGTAGCCGAGCTCGCTGGCCGCGACGAGCACCGCGGCGCGGGTGGAGTCGCGGACCCGTTCGGGCTGCCGGAAGGTGAACGACACGGTGGCGATCGACACCCCCGCGCGCTCGGCGACGTCGTAGACGGTCGGTCTGCGCGGCACTGCACCACCTCCTCGGGGCCCCGCACGATGGTAGGGGTTCCGGCGCCCCGGACCGGGCCCCCTTGCGCCGGTCATTCTATGCGCTTAACATCTCTGCACATCTAAGCGCATAGAAGCGCGAGGCGCCCGCCGACCGCGCGCCCGTCCGTTCGAGGAGGAACGAACCATGATCCGTCCCGCTGCGCGCGTCGCCGTGGTGACCGCGCTCGCCGTGACCGCGCTGACCGCGTGCGGCCGCTCCGACGACACCGGCGCCGCCGCCACCGACGCCGCCACGCTGTCCGAGGGGGCCGCCTCCGGCGAGCTCACCGTCTGGGCCATGGGCGCCGAGGGCGAGGCGCTGCCCGACTTCGTGCAGGAGTTCACCGACGCCAACCCGGACGTCGACATCGAGGTCGTGCCGATCCCGTGGGACGCCGCGCGCGACAAGTTCCAGACCGCCATCGCCGCCGGCACCACCCCGGACGTCGCGATGATGGGCACCACCTGGATGGCCGAGTTCGGCGACGCGTTCGCCGCCGTGCCGGACGCCATCGACACCAGCGGCATCTTCGAGGGCTCGCTCGGCACCGCCGAGCTGGACGGCACCGCGATCGGCGTGCCGTGGTACGTCGACACCCGCGTGCTCTACTACCGGACCGACCTGGCCGAGCAGGCCGGCTGGACGGAGGCCCCCGCCACGCAGGAGGACCTCAAGCAGATGGCCGCCGACATGCAGGCCAAGGCGGGCGCCGACTACGGCATCCGGCTGCAGTCCGCGGGCAACGACTCGTTCCAGGGCTCGCTGTGGGCCCCGTGGTCGAACGGCGCGAGCCTGATGAACGACGACCAGACCGAGTGGACGCTCGACACCCCGGAGATGGTCGAGGCCTACGACTACTACACGTCGTTCTTCTCGGACGGCATCGCGAACGCCTCGGCCGACCGCAGCGCGGGCGCCCAGGAGGCCGAGTTCGTCGCCGGCACCACCCCGATGCTCATCGACGGCCCGTTCATGATGGGCCAGCTCGCCACGCTCGGCGGCGAGGGCTTCGAGGACAAGTACGCCACGGCCCGCATCCCGGCCGGCGACTCGTCGACCTCGTTCGCGGGCGGGTCGAACCTGGTGGTGTTCCAGGACTCCGACAACCAGGACGCCGCGTGGAAGCTCGTCGACTGGCTGACCCAGCCCGACGTCCAGGTGCAGTGGTACGACGTGACCGGCGACCTGCCGTCGCAGCAGTCCGCGTGGGACGACCCGTCGCTCGCCGACGACCAGAAGCTCGCGGTGTTCGGCGAGCAGCTCGAGGACACCCAGGCCCCGCCGGTGAACACCGCGTGGGTGCAGGTCGGCGCGGCCGCCGACTCCGTGCTCGAGCGGATGACGGTCAGCGGCGAGGCGCCCGAGGACGCGCTCGCGGAGCTGCAGCAGCAGGCGACGTCGATCGGCGTGGGCTGAGCCTCATGACCTCACCCCACGGCCTCGCTCGCTCCGCTCCCGAGCCCGCGGGGGCCCCGAGGACCACAGCCGCACCCCGTCCGGCCGGGTCCACGCGACCCGGCCGGGCGGCGGCCCCGGCCCCCCGCGGGCCCGCCGCCGCCCGCCGCCGGCGCCAGGGCATGGTCGCGTGGATGTTCGCGCTGCCGTTCGTCCTGGTGTTCGGGTTCTTCATGCTCGTGCCGCTGGTGTCGTCGTTCGCGATGTCGTTCACCGACTTCACCTCGCGGGACGTCCGCACGCCGTTCGCGGTGAACTTCGTCGGTCTGGACCAGTACGTCGCGCTGTTCGGGGACGCGCGGTTCCTCAAGTCGCTCGGCGTCACCGGCACCTTCGTGATCGTCGGCATCCCGGTGACGATGGCGGTCGCCCTGGCGCTCGCGGTCGCGCTGAACTCGGGGATCAGCCGGTTCCGGTCGGCGTTCCGCGTCGGGTTCTACGCCCCGGTCGTCACCAGCATCGTCGCGGTGTCGGTGGTGTGGCGGTACATCCTGCAGCCGGACGGGCTGCTCAACACCGCGCTCGGCTGGGTCGGGATCGAGGGGCCGAACTGGCTCAGCTCGACCACCTGGGCGCTGCCGTCGCTGATCCTCATGGCCGTCTGGCGGAACGTCGGCACCCTCATGGTGATCTTCCTGGCCGGCCTGCAGTCCGTGCCCGCCGAGGTCCAGGAGGCCGCGGTCATGGACGGCGCGTCCCCGTGGCGCCGGTTCCGCAGCGTGACGCTGCCCCTGCTGCGCCCGACCCTGCTGCTCGGCGCGGTGCTCATCTCGGTCGGCTACCTGCAGTTCTTCGAGGAGGCGTTCGTGATGACCCAGGGCGGACCGCTCGACTCCACGCTGTCGACCGCGTTCTACACGTTCGAGCAGTTCGGCTTCGGCAAGTACGGGTTCGCCTCGGCCGCGTCCTACGTGCTGTTCCTGGCCATCGCGCTGCTCAGCCTGCTGCAGTTCCGGCTGCTGCGGTCGCAGGACTGAGAGGGGGAGCCATGTCCACGATGACCCCGCCGTCGCCGCACCCGGCCGTCGACCGGCTCGCGCAGCCGGCCCCGTCGCGCCGCCGCCGGCTGCCCACGGGCCGCGCGCTCACCTACACCGTGCTCGTCGTCGGCGTGCTGCTCTGGCTGCTGCCGTTCGTGTGGATGGTGCTCGGCTCGGTCAAGACGCAGCGCGAGATCCTCACCAAGCCGCCGACCATCTGGCCGCAGGACCCGACGCTCGACAACTTCGGGCGCTGGTTCACCGACCTGAACTTCGGCCAGTTCTTCACCAACTCGGTGATCGTCGCGGTCGTGACCGTGCTCGGGAACCTGCTGTTCTGCTCGATGGTCGGCTACGCGCTGGCCAAGATGGACTTCCCGGGCAAGAAGGCGCTGTTCGCGCTCGTCATGATCATGCTGATGGTCCCGGGCGTCGTCACGTTCGTGCCGCTGTTCGTGCAGGTCACCTCGCTGGGCCTGCTGAACACGTACCCGGCGCTGATCCTGCCGTTCCTCACCCAGCCGCTCGGCGTGTTCCTCATGCGGCAGTTCATGCTCGGCATCCCCGAGCCGCTGATGGAGGCCGCGCGCATCGACGGCGCCGGCGAGCTGCGCATCTTCGCGCGGGTCGTCATGCCGCTGTGCGGGCCGCCGCTCGCGACGCTCGGCATCCTCACGTTCCTCGGCTCGTGGAACAACTTCCTGTGGCCGCTCGTCGCGGCGCAGAGCCAGGACATGTACACGCTGCCCGTCGCGCTGTCCCTGTACTCCACCGGGCAGCAGGCGACCGACTACGGCCTGCTGCTGGCCGGCGCGGTGCTGGTCATCACGCCGATCCTGCTGCTGTTCGTGGCCCTGCAGCGGTACTTCGTCCAGGGCATCGCCACCGTCGGCCTCAAGTGATCCCCGGCGCGCCGGCACGGCCCCGCGCGCCCCCGAACCACCCGCACCACCGGAAGGACCCCGCATGTCCGTCAGCCACCAGTTCCCCGAGGGCTTCCTCTGGGGCGCCTCCACCGCCGCGCACCAGGTCGAGGGGAACAACGTCAACTCCGACTGGTGGGTGCGCGAGCACGCACCGGGCACCGACCTGCCCGAGCCGTCCGGCGACGCCGCCGACTCCTACCACCGGTACCCCGAGGACATCGCGCTGCTCGCGTCGCTCGGCATGAACTCCTACCGGTTCAGCATCGAGTGGGCCCGGATCGAGCCCGAGCAGGGGTTCGTGTCGAAGGCGCAGCTGCAGCACTACCGCCGCATGGTCGACACCTGCCGCGAGCACGGCCTCACGCCGTCGGTCACGCTGCACCACTTCACGCACCCGCGCTGGTTCGCGAAGCTCGGCGGCTGGCGGAACCCGGACGCCCCGGCGCTGTTCGAGCGGTTCACCGAGATCGCGCTGCCCGTGCTCGGCGACGACGTCGAGTGGGTCTGCACGATCAACGAGCCCAACATGGTCGCGATGACCCGCGGCGAGGAGGGCACCGAGATGACGGCGTCCCGCCTCCCGGCGCCGGACCCGCAGATCACGGACGCGCTCATCGAGGCGCACCGGCGGTCGCGCGCCGTGCTGGCCCAGCTGCCGCAGGTGCGGTCGGGCTGGTCGGTCGCCACGCAGGCGTACCACGCGGCGCCCGGCGCCGAGGAGGCGACGAAGGCCTACGGCTACCCGCGGGAGGACATCTTCCTCGACGCCGCGAAGGGCGACGACTGGATCGGCGTGCAGGGCTACCTGCGCACGTTCGTCGACCCGCAGGGCAACCCGCTGCCCGTCCCGGAGGGCGCCGAGACCACGCTGACCGGCTGGGAGTACTTCCCGCCCGCCATCGGCATCGGCATCCGCAACGCGTGGGAGCGCACCGGCGGCGTGCCGATCGTGGTCACCGAGAACGGCATCGCGACCCAGGACGACGCCCGCCGGATCGACTACACCCACGACGCGCTCGTCGGCGTGCACGAGGCGATGGCCGACGGGATCGACGTGCGCGGCTACCTGCACTGGTCGGCGCTCGACAACTACGAGTGGGGTTCCTACACGCCGACGTTCGGCCTCATCGCCTGGGACCGCGACACGTTCGAGCGCACCCCGAAGCCGAGCGCGCACTGGCTCGGCGAGGTCGCCCGCACGGGGCTGCTCACGCACCCCACGCGCTGACGCGCGGGCCGCATGCCGCCGAGTTCGGCAGCTACGGGTCGAGGTCGGCAGCTGGAGCTGCCGACCTCGACCGGGTACTGCCGAACTCGCGGGCGCGGACCCGGTCAGCGGGCGGCGGCGGGCTCCGGGGTGCGGGTCGGGGTCGGGTCGGCCGGCTCGTCGTCCGTGAACAGGTCCTCCGCCTGGGCGGAGTCGTACTGGGCGCGGTCGAGGATGCCCTCGCGCTTCGCGACGATCGTCGGCACCAGCGTCTGGCCGGCGACGTTCACCGCCGTGCGGCCCATGTCGAGGATCGGGTCGATCGCGAGCAGCAGGCCCACGCCGGCCAGCGGAAGCCCGAGGGTCGACAGCGTCAGGGTGAGCATGACGATCGCGCCGGTGAGCCCGGCGGTCGCGGCGGACCCGACGACGGACACGAACGCGATCAGCACGTAGTCGAGCACCGACAGGTCGATGCCGAAGATCTGCGCGACGAAGATCGCCGAGATCGCCGGGTAGATTGACGCACAGCCGTCCATCTTGGTGGTCGCGGCCAGCGGCACGGCGAACGACGCGTACTCGGACGGCACGCCGAGGTTCCGCTCGGTCACGCGCTGGGTCACGGGGAGCGTGCCGATCGACGACCGGGACACGAACGCCAGCTGGATCGCCGGCCAGGCGCCGCGGAACCAGCGGGCCACGCCGAGGCCGTTCGCGCGCAGGATCACCGGGTAGACCACGAACAGCACCAGCGCGAGGCCGACGTACACGGCGATCGCGAACCGGCCGAGCGACGCCAGCGAGTCCCAGCCGTACGACGCGACCGCGTTGCCGACGAGGCCGAGCGTGCCCAGCGGCGCCAGGCGGATGATCCACCACAGCACCTTCTGGATCACGGCCAGCGCCGACCGGACGAACGTGAGGAACGGCTGCGCCTTGGGCCCGGTGCGCAGCACGGCGATGCCGACGACGATCGCGATGACGACGATCTGCAGGACGTTGAAGCTGACCGACGTGCTGAGCGAGCCGTCCTCCGCGGCGGAGGTGCTCGCGCCGAGGCCGAGCGGGTTGCCGGGGATCAGGCCGTCGAGGAAGTCGGTCCACGAGCCGGTGCGACCCGGCTCCTTCGCCTGGTCCAGGCTGATCGTCGTGTGGTTGCCCGGCTGCAGCACGAGGCCGAGGCCGATGCCGATGACCACAGAGATCAGCGCGGTGACCGCGAACCACAGCAGGGTCCGCCAGGCCAGGCGCGCGCCGTTGGCGACGTTCTGCAGGTTGGCGACCGAGGCGACGATCGCGGCGAAGATCAGCGGCGGGACGATCGCGCGCAGCAGCGTGACGAAGGACGAGCCGATCGTGTCGAGGGTGCTGGTGAGCCAGTTGGGCGACTCGGCGTCGGTGCCCGCGTTCACGGGGCCCATCGCGAGCGCGACCCAGCCGAGCGCGACGCCCAGCACGAGCGCCGCGATGATCTGGAAGCCGAAGTTGCCGAGCAGGGCGCGAGCGCGCGAGCGCTCCCGCACCGGGGCGGTGGAGGACATGCAGCAGCCTTTCGCGGGCGCGCGCCAGGGCGCGCCCGTGGGGGTGGGAGGAGGCCCGCGGGACGCGGG
>NZ_JAANNB010000172.1 GCF_011603975.1 Cellulomonas sp. IC4_254
GGTCGGGGGGGTTCACACGAGTGCGGTAGCGATATATCGTGAGCGTCATGCGATACAACGACACACATGACGAGTTCGAGAGCGAGGGCCGCGACGAGCGGTCCGGTCGCGGCCCGCACGGGTCGCACGAGGGGCACCACGGGCACGGGCGGGGGTTCGCCGGCCACGGGCCGCGCGGGTTCGGCCCGGGTGCCGGGTTCGGCCCGGGCGCCGGGTTCGGCCCCGGCGGGGGCTTCGGTCCCGGGGGTCGCGGCGGCTTCGGCCCGGGCGGGTTCGGTCCCGGCGGGCGCCGCGGCCGGCGACCCCGCGGCGACGTCCGCAACGCCATCCTGCTGCTGCTCGCCGAGCAGCCCATGCACGGCTACCAGCTGATGGAGGCCATCGCGGAGCGCAGCGACGGCCGGTGGCGCCCGAGCCCCGGCGCCGTCTACCCGACGCTCAACCTCCTGGAGGACGAGGGCGTCGTGACGCTCACCGCGTCGGCGGGCCGCAAGCTCGCCACGCTGACCGAGGAGGGCCGCGCGCTCGTCGAGCGGGACTCCGCCTCCTGGCCCGACCCGTTCGCGGCCGGCGACGCGGAGCAGGGCGTGGACCTGCGCGCCGAGGTCGGCCCGCTGCTCGAGGCCGTCCGGGCCGTCGGGCGCGGCGGCACCGAGGCGCAGCGGGTGCGCGCGGGGGAGATCCTCGCCGAGGCGCGCCGGTCCGTGTACCGGGTGCTCGCGGGCGACGACCCGGCCGCCCGGCCGTCCGAGGCGCCGGGCCCCGACCCGGAGGAGCCGGCCGTCTGACCCGGGGGTCTCAGGGCCAGACGTGCGCCTGCTCGGCGAAGTCCGCCGGGTCGCTGTGCACCGGGATCACGCACAGCAGGTGCCCGCCGGGCACCCGCAGCGTCCGGCAGTCGAGCCAGCCGCCGACCTCGACGGCACCGAGGTCGAGCAGTCGCGCGGTCTCGGCGGCGACGTCGTCGGTCTCCATGTCGAGGTGGTACCGCGCCGGCCCGCCGATCGACTGCACCGCCGCGACGAGCCCGGGGATCGGGTCCT
The DNA here is from genome assembly GCF_011603975.1 of Cellulomonas sp. IC4_254. Lineage (GTDB taxonomy): Bacteria > Actinomycetota > Actinomycetes > Actinomycetales > Cellulomonadaceae > Cellulomonas. Next base: position 1,044 of record NZ_JAANNB010000172.1, read on the forward strand.
CCAGGTGCGTGAACTGCTCCTCGTCCGGCACCGACCACGAGGCCACGCCGGTGGCGGCGGACCAGAACCGGGCGGCGGCGGCCGCCTCGGCGTGCGGGGCGTCGATGAGCAGGGTCGAGATCCGGCTGCGGTGCACGGGCATCCTCCTCGATGTCGGGTGGACGGTAGCGCTCCCAGCCCCGCGACCACCAGCCCCGCGGGCGGTTCCGCGGTCAGTCGCCCTCGGCGCCGACCCCCGCGGGGACGGGCCGCGGGGCCCCGGCCGTGGTGCGCGCGGCCGTCGCCGGACCCGACCTCCGCGCGACCGCCCCGGTGGCCTCGGTCGCCGCGGTCCGCCGGGTGTGCGTCTCGATCGCCGCGAGCACGACCGCCAGCAGGGCCGCCGCGAGCAGCGCCGCGCGGGTGCCGAGCGCGCCGGGAGCGCTCGCGACCGCGCCGATCCCGGCACCGGCGGCGAACGCCAGGACGATCACCGCAAGCCGCAGCGCGACCACGCGCTGGGTCCGGTCGTACCCGGTCGGCCACTCGTAGGCCGCGGTCACGAGCGTGCGCAGGTTCCCGGTGGTCATCGTGGTGCTGTAGGTCGTGTCCCGGACCAGCCGGAACGTCGTCACCTGGAGCGCGGCCACGAACCCGACCGCCATGGTGGTCACGAGCGTGGGCACGGACGCGGGCAGCGCGGCGACGGCGACCAGCACGGCGATCTCGGCGAGCAGCACCACGCGGGTCGGGTCGTGCAGCCCGGGGAGCCGGCGGTGCGCGGCGAGCCACTCGGCGGCGACCAGGCCCAGCACGAACGCGCCGATGATGGGCAGGTAGCCGGCGGCCTGCGCCCACTGCCCCTGCGCGGCGTGGATCGCGACGAACACGACGTTGCCGGTCTGGGCGTTGGCGAACACGCCGCCGTGCGCGACGAACGTGTAGGCGTCCAGGAAGCCGCCGACGACGGCCAGCGCGGCCCCGGTCGCGGGGTGCTCGGGGCGGGTGCGGACCCTCACGGCTCGCGCCGCCCCTCGGGGGTGGTGCGGGTCGGTCGCTGCCGGGTCACGCCGCTCACGCTCCCCAGTATGCGCCTAGTCGTCCCATGATTCCTGGGACCACCGGCCCACGACCGGCCCGCACCCGCCGCCGGGCTCAGCCCTCCGCGAGCAGCGCCGGGATCTGCCCGACGGCCTCGCGCATGCCCTCCTCCATGCCCATCGCGATGACCTGAGCCATCGCCTCGGCGTCCGGGAACCGCGTGGTGATGGTCATGCGCGTCCCGCCGTCGACGGGCGTGAGCTCGGTGCGCATCACGGCGGCGGGCAGGGCGTCGTCCGGGTTGCCGTCGGCGTCGGAGAACCCGTCCTGGATCTCGATCGAGCGCGGCGGGTCGACCGCGAGGACGCGCCACCAGCCGTGCGCCCGCGTCCCGTCCGGGCCGGTCATGTAGTACCGCGACTCGGACCCGGGGGTGAGGTCGTGGGCGGGGAAGGTCGCCGGCCACCCCGGAGGGCCCCACCAGCGGCCGAGCTGCTCGCCCTCGGACCACAGCCGCCACACCCGCTCGGGCGTGGCGTCGAGCTCGGTCACCACGGTGAGCGTCAGCGCGTCGGTGTCCTTGATGGTGTCCACGACGGTCATGAGTCGTCCCCTTCTCGCGTGTCCCCGAGGATCTCCGCCATGCGGTCGATGCGGCCGCGCCAGATCTCCTCGTACCGGTCGAGCAGCCGTCCGGCGGCCCGGATGGTCACGACGTCGGGGTGGACGACCTGCTCGCGGCCCTGCCGCTGCTTGGTCACGAGGTGCGCGCGCTCGAGCACGGCGACGTGCTTCTGCACGGCGGCGAAGCTCATCTCGTAGGAGCGCGCGAGGGCGGTCACCGACGCCTCCCGGCGCAGCACCCGCGTGACGATGTCACGGCGGGTCGCGTCGGCCAGCGCGGCGAACACCCGGTCCACCTCGTCGGGGTCCAGCTGACGTACAACCATGTGGTTGTACGTTACTCGGGTGTGGCACGGGTCACAAGACCCCGGCCGGTCGCCCGGCACGGCAGACTGGCGCCATGATCGCCGCCGGACTGGTGCTCGCCGCGCTCGCGGCGCTGGTGCACGTGTACATCTTCACGCTCGAGTCGCTGACCTGGACGTCCCCGCGGACCCGCGCCACGTTCGGCACGACGCCGGAGGGCGCCGAGGCCACGAAGGAGCTCGCGTTCAACCAGGGCTTCTACAACCTGTTCCTCGCGGTGGTGGCCGTGGCCGGGGTCGTCGCGACCGCGACCGGGGCCGACGCGGTGGGCGCGGCGCTGGTGCTCGCCGGCACGGGGTCGATGCTCGCGGCGGCGCTCGTGCTCGTGCTGTCCTCGCCCGCCAAGGCGCGGGCGGCCGCGGTGCAGGGGCTGTTCCCGCTGCTCGCGGTCGCCGCGACCGTCGTCGGCCTGCTCGCCTAGGACGTCACGTCGGCGGTGGTGAACCGCGCCCAGGCGAGCGTCCCGAACACCGCCACCCACGCCGCCTGCACCGCGAGCCCCGTCCCCACGACGCCCCAGTCCACCTGCACCCGCAGGAACTCGGCGAAGTCGAACCAGTGGTGCGTGAGCAGGCCCGGGTGGATCGCGGACAGCTGCGGCAGCGAGTCGAGCACGGTCGACACCACGGCGACGACCACGGTCGCCGCCATCGCCCCGACCGGGACCTCGGTGAGCGTGGAGAAGAACAGGCCGACCGCGACCAGCCCCGTGAGGGACAGGCCGACGTAGGCGACGATCCCGGCGACCGGACCAGCCCCTCGCCGACGGGCACGGTGCTGCCCGAGAGCAGCACCACGTCGTGCACGCCGAAGTACGCGGCGCCGATCAGCAGCCCGGTCACCGCGACGGCGAGCACCGCCGCGGCCGCGAACGCCAGCGCGGCGAGCGCCTTGACCAGCAGCAGCCGGGTCCGGGGGACCGGCACGACCAGCAGGTACCGCAGCGTGCCGGCCGACGCCTCGCCGGCCACCGCGTCGCCCGACGCGATGCCGATGCACAGCGGCAGCAGGAACGGCAGGCACAGGAACAGCGCGGCGACGACCAGGAACAGCCCGTTGCCGGTCACCTGCGCGAGGAACGCGGGCCCCTGGCCGGACAGCGAGCTGTCCCGGGTCACGAGCAGGACGGTCCCGATGACGACGGGCACCAGCGCGAGCCCCGCGAGCAGCACGAGGTTGCGGCGCCGACCCAGGACCAGCCGCAGCTCGGAGCGCAGCAGCCGGGCGAACGCGACCGGCGCCGGGGCGGCGGGCGCGACCGCCCCGGGGCCACCCGCCGGACCGTCCAGCAGCTCAGCGCGCGACATCGAAGCCCTCCCCGGTCAGCTCCACGAACACCTGCTCCAGGCTCGGTCGGTCGACCTCGAGGCCGACCAGGTCGACCCCGGCGTGCACGAGCGCGGCCGACACCTTCTCCGGCGGCGTCGGGCCCAGCGCGGCGGTGAGCCGGGCCGTCCCGGCCCCGCCCGGGAGCGCGCGACCGTCCCGCGCCACCTCCGCGAGCCCCAGCCCGCGCAGCACGTCGGCGGCCGCGTCGGCCTGGCCCGCGCGCGTGGTCACGGCCAGCCGGGCGCCCTCGCGGTCGGTCAGCGCGGCTCGCTCGCCCTGGAGCAGCAGCCGCCCGCGGCTCATGATCCCGACGTGCGTGCAGACCTGCTCGATCTCGGCGAGCAGGTGCGACGACACGAGCACGGTCGCCCCGCCGTCCGCGAGCTCGCGCACCAGGTGCCGGACCTCGCGGGTGCCCTGCGGGTCGAGGCCGTTTGTCGGCTCGTCGAGCACCAGCAGGTCGCGCGGCTCCAGCAGCGCGGCGGCCAGGCCGAGCCGCTGCTTCATCCCCAGCGAGTACTGCCGGTACGGCTTGGTCGCCGCCGCGCCGAGGCCGACCCGGTCCAGCGCGGCGTCCGCGCGCCGGCGGCTGGTGCGCGGGTCGGCGGTGGCGTCCCCGGCGTCCAGCCGCGCGAGGTTCGCCCGGCCGGTCAGGTACGGGTGGAACGCGGGCCCCTCGACCAGCGCCCCGACCCGGGGCAGCACCCGCGCGGCCTCCTCGGGCATCGCGGCGCCGAGCAGCCAGGCGCGCCCGGCGGTCGGGCGGGCCAGCCCGAGCAGCATCCGGATGGTGGTCGTCTTGCCCGACCCGTTCGGCCCGAGGAACCCGTACACCGCGCCCCGGGGCACGGCCAGGTCCAGGCCGTCGACGGCGACCTGGCCGGACCGGAACCGCTTGGTCAGGCCCGCGGTCCGGACGGCCAGGTCGCCGTCGTGGTGCGGCTCGCTCATGCCGCGGCGCGCAGGGCGTCCGCCGGCACGGCGCCGACCAGCACCCGGCCGTCGTCCGTGATCAGCACCGACAGCAGGGTCGAGCTGAGCAGCCGGCCCTCGGGGACCGCCGTGGTGAGCTGGTCGTACAGGGCGCCGGTGTCGAGGGACGGGCGGCCGGGGGTGCCGTCCTCGTCGCTCGGCACGAACTGCTGCACGAGGTCCTGCGCCTCCTCGGAGCCGAGCACCCGCTCCGCGCCGGGCACCGTGGCGAGCGACGCGGCGTCCCCGCCGACCAGGCCCGCGACGTCGACGTCGCTCAGGGTGACGACCGTGGACCAGCCGGAGCCGGAGACCGCGACGCCGTCGGGGAGGGCGGGGACGGCCGTCGGGTCGGCGGCCTCGGCGGGCAGGTCCGGCACGTCCGGCAGCGGGACGACGACGTCCTCGGTCGTCGCGCCCGCCGGGGCGGAGAAGGCCAGCACGGAGTCGTCCGGCGCGGTGAACGCGACATCGGTGAACCCGACCTCCAGGGACGGGGCGGCGCCGTCGGAGGTCGACCAGGTCTGCACCCGCAGCGGCTGCGCGGTCGCGGCGTCCACCGCGACGACGACCCGGGACACCAGGGTGCCGTCGTCGGTCGGGCTGACCACGAGCTGGTACGCGTCCCGCCCGGCGACCGTCGTGGGGCTGTCGACCGTCACGTCCGCGTCCCGCTCGGCGAGCGCGAGCACCTGCGCGGCGGCGGCCTCCGGCGTCGGCAGCTCCGCCCCGGGGGACGCGGCGGCCCGGTCGGCGAGCGCCTGGTAGCGGGCCGCGTCGGCCGGGTCGAGCGTGTAGTGCGTGACCGCGTCGTCGGTCGAGGAGTACGTCCACGCCTCGGCGCCGGCGTGCACCACCGAGTACTCCGACGTGGCCCCGAGCAGCGAGACCCGGGACCGCTCGGCGCCGTCGGACCACACCCGCAGGGTGGACGACCCGCCCAGCAGGTTGAGCGGGTCCGCGCCGGTCATCTCGGCCGGCAGCTCGGGCAGCCCGAGCCGCGCGGTGTAGACGACCGTGCCCTGGACCGGCGTCGGCTCGGCGTCGGCGACCCGGCTCAGCAGCTCCTGGGGGGTCAGGGCGGGCAGGTCGGCGTCGCCCGACGAGGCGAGCGCCGGGACGCCGACCGCGGCGGCCACCGCCACGGCGACGACCCCGGGCACGGCCCAGCGGGCACGGGAGGAGAGGGTGCGGCGGGGGCGCTCGGTGTCGGCCATGACCCCACTGTGCGCCACCCGCCCTGAGGCGGTGCTGAGAACACCGGGCCCTCCGTGGCGCACCCGGGACCGCGAGCGGTGCGATGCTGCGGGGGTGCGGGTGCTGGTGGTGGACGACGAGCGCGGGCTGGTGGACGCCCTGCGCCGCGGGCTGACGGCCGAGGGGTTCGCGGTCGACGTGGCGTACGACGGCGCCGAGGGGCTGGGCCTCGCGACGGACCGGGACTACGACGCGATCGTCCTGGACGTGATGCTGCCGCGCCGCAACGGCTACGACGTGGTGACGGACCTGCGGGCCGCGGGCGTCGGCACGCCGGTGCTGCTGCTGAGCGCCAAGGACGGCGAGCACGACGTCGCGGACGGCCTGGACGTCGGCGCCGACGACTACCTGACCAAGCCGTTCTCGTTCGTCGTGCTGGTCGCCCGGATCCGCGCCCTGCTGCGCCGGCCGCCGCAGGTGCGGCCCGCGGTGCTCGCCGTCGGCGACCTGGTGCTCGACCCCGCCGCGCGGACCGTCACCCGGGCCGGCGCGCCGGTCGAGCTGACGGCCCGGGAGCTCGCGCTGCTGGAGTACCTCATGCGGCACGCGGACCGGGTCGTCGGCAAGGTCGAGCTGCGCGACCACGTCTGGGACGGCCCGGGCGAGGACGGCAACGTCGTGGAGGTGTACGTCGGGTACCTGCGCCGCAAGCTCGGCCGGGACGCGATCGTCACCGTGCGGGGCGCGGGCTACCGGGTCGCGGGGTGAGCCCCGCCCGGCCGCGCCGGGCCCGGTGGTCGCTGCGCGCCCGGCTGACCGTGCTCACGGCCGGGCTGCTGTGCGCCGCGCTCGTGGTCGGGGCCGTCGTGCTCAGCACCGTGCTGTCCCGCGGGCGTGTCGCGGCGCTCGACGAGGTGGTCCGGGCTCGCGCGGAGACGGTCGCGGCGCTCGTCGCCAGCGACCAGGTGCCCGACGCCCTGCCGGTGGCCGAGCCGGGGGAGGTCGTCCAGGTGCTCGACGCGGACGGCCGGGTCGTGGCCACGTCGCCGAGCGCGAGCCGGACCCTGCCGGTGCTGGGCGGCGACGCGCTCGCGCACCTCCGGGCGCGGGCGTCGTCCGGCGGGACGGTCGTCGGCGGGACCGACGCGTCCGCGTACGACCGCGCGGCGCGGGTCGCGGTCGTCGCGCCCGCCGGCGCCCCGGACGGGACCGTCGTGGTCGCGACCGTGCCCGCCGCCGAGGTCGAGGGCCTGGTCCGCGCGCTCCGGCTCGCGCTCGCGGGTGTCGTGCCGGCGCTCACCGCGCTGTTCGCGGCCGCGATCTGGGTGGCGCTGGGCCGCGCGCTGCGACCCGTCGAGCGGCTGCGGTCCGCGGCGGCGCAGGTGGCCCGCGCGGGCGGCCCGGGCTCGTTGCCCGACCCCGGCACCGACGACGAGGTGGGTGCCCTGGCCCGCACGCTCAACGAGATGCTCGACCGGCTCGAGGAGGCCGCCGGCCGGCAGCGCGCGTTCGTCGCCGACGCCGCCCACGAGCTGCGCACCCCGCTCGCCGCGCTGCGGGCCCAGCTGGAGGTCGCAGGCACGCACCCCGAGGCCTACGCCCCGGGCGAGCTCGTCGACGGGCTCGGCGGCCAGGTCCGCCGGATGCAGGCGCTGGTGGACGACCTGCTGCTGCTCGCCCGGCTCGGGTCCCGGCCGGTGCCGGACGCGGAGGTGGACCTGGGGGACGTCGCCCGGGAGACGGCGGCGCTGGCCGTGGCGGGTGCCGCGGCGGGCACGGGGGTCGAGGTGGTCGGTGCCGGCCGCGCGCGGGGGGACGGGGCCGCGCTCGGGCGGGTGGTCCGGAACC
>NZ_JAANNB010000173.1 GCF_011603975.1 Cellulomonas sp. IC4_254
CCCGCCGCCGCTGGCGCCGCGTCGCCCTCGCCGCGCTCCTCGCGGTGCTCGTCCCGCCCGCCGCCGGTGCGGCGTACGAGGCGAGCGCCGCCCGGGGCGCGGCCGAGCGGTACCCGGTGCCGGGCCGGCTGGTGGACGTCGGCCGCCGCTCCATGCACCTCGACGTGCGGGGCACCGGCTCGCCGGTGGTCGTGCTCGAGGCGGGCAGCGGCGAGACGTCGATCGGCTGGGACGCGGTCGCGGACGCGCTGGCGGAGCACACCACGGTGGTCGCCTACGACCGCGCGGGCTACGCCTGGAGCGACCCGTCGCCCGAGCCCCGCACCGGCGACGCGGTCGTGCGCGACCTGCACGCCGCCCTCGACGGCGCCGGGCTGCCCGGCCCGTACGTGCTGGTCGGCCACTCGATGGGCGGGCTGTTCGCCCGGCTGTACGCGCACCGCCACCCGGGCGACGTCGGTGGGCTGGTGCTGGTCGACGCCCGGCCGGAGGACGACGCCCGTGACACGGCCGCCCTCCTGGAGGCCGAGGGCCGACCGGCGGACCCGCCGGCGTGGGCGCTCGGCGCCCTGCAGCGCACGGGCGCGCTGCGCCTGTTCGCCGACGAGCTCCTCGCCGGGGTGGTCGACCCGGCGGACCAGGAGCGGTTCCTGGACGTCGTCGCGACCCCGGCGTTCTTCGCCGCGCGGCAGGACGAGGCCGACCGCATCGGGTCGACCGAGGACGCGGTCCGCGGTCAGGACCTCGGCGACCTCCCGGTGCGCGTCATCGCACGGGGCGAAGCGCAGGACTACGCTGCCGCCGGCATCTCGGCGGGTGGGGGTGCCGAGCTCGAGCGGATCTGGCAGCAGGGCCAGCGCGACATGCTCGGGCTGTCCACCGACGCACGGCTCGTGGTAGCCGAGGGCAGCGGGCACCTCGTGCCGCACGACCGGCCGGACGTGGTGGTCGATCAGGTCCTCGACGTCGTGCGCACGCTGCGGGCCGGCGACCCCGGCGCCGTCGGCGCGCCCGGTGGCCGGCCGACGGACGGCCGTCCCGGCGGCGCCGACGGCTCGGTAGGGTCGGCGTCGTGAAGATCCTCGTCGTCGGGACCGGCGCCCGCGAGCACGCCCTCACCCTCGCCCTGTCCCGCGACCCGCAGGTCGCCGAGCTGCACGCCGCCCCCGGCAACCCGGGGATCGGCGCCCTCGCCACCCTGCACGCGGTCGACCCGCTCGACGGCGCGGCCGTGGCCGCCCTCGCGACGTCGCTGGGCGCGGACCTGGTCGTGGTCGGGCCGGAGGCGCCGCTCGTCGCGGGCGTCGCGGACGCGGTGCGGGACGCGGGTGTCCCCGTGTTCGGCCCGAGCGCCGAGGCCGCGCGGCTCGAGGGCTCGAAGGCGTTCGCCAAGGAGGTCATGGCCGCCGCGGGCGTGCCGACCGCCGACCCCGTGGTCGTCACCGAGGCGTCCGCCGCCGAGGCCGCGCTCGACACGTTCGGCGCGCCGTACGTCGTGAAGGACGACGGCCTCGCCGCGGGCAAGGGCGTCGTCGTCACCGAGGACCGGGCGGTCGCGCTGGAGCACGCGCTCGCGTGCCTCGCCAAGCCGGGCGGCCGGGTCGTCGTGGAGGACTACCTGGACGGCCCCGAGGTCTCACTGTTCGTGCTGTCCGACGGCACGCACGTGGTCCCGCTGGTGCCCGCGCAGGACTTCAAGCGGGTCGGCGACGCCGACACCGGGCCGAACACCGGCGGCATGGGCGCGTACACCCCGCTGCCGTGGGCCCCTGACGGCCTGGTCGACGAGGTCGTGGCGCAGGTCGCCCAGCCGACCGTCGACGAGATGGCCCGGCGCGGCACCCCGTTCGTCGGCGTCCTGTACTGCGGGCTCGCGCTGACCAGCCGCGGCACCCGGGTCGTGGAGTTCAACGCCCGGTTCGGCGACCCGGAGACCCAGGTGGTGCTGGCCCGGCTCGCGACCCCGCTCGCGGGCGTGCTGCTCGCGGCCGCCACCGGCGGGCTCGGCGACCTGCCGCCGCTGGAGTGGACCGACGAGGCCGCGGTGACCGTCGTGGTCGCGTCGCACGGCTACCCGGAGGCACCGCGCACCGGCGACGTCATCGAGGGCCTGGACGACGCGGCCGCCGTCCCCGGCGTGCACGTGCTGCACGCGGGCACCGCCGCCGGCGCCGACGGCGCGGTCGTCTCGGCGGGCGGCCGCGTGCTGTCGGTCGTCGGCACGGGCGCCGACCTCGCGGCGGCGCGCGCCACGGCCTACGCCGGCGTCGAGCGCATCGCCCTGTCGGGCTCCCACCACCGCTCGGACATCGCGCAGGCGGCCGCGCAGGGCTGACGCCGGGCCCACACGCCGGCCCAGGTCGGCGGTTCCGGCCACGGAAGGTCGGCGGAACCGGCGACCTCGGGCGGAACCGGCGACCTCGACGCCGGGGCGGCCCTGCGGAGCGGGCATACTCACCCGCATGGAGCTGCCCCTCGCCTGGTCCCTCGTCCTGGTCGTCGCCGGTGCCTGGAGCCTGCTCGTCTGGCCGCGGTTCGGCGCGCGGATCGCCAAGGACCCGCGGGCCCGGGACGCGCAGGGGCGCCCGACCCGGTTCCTCACCGTGCACCTCGTGCTGATCACGGTGTCGATGCTGCTGGGTGCGGCCGTCGCGCTGCTCGGCGTCCTCACGCTGGTCTGACGCGCGCCGCGGACACCCGCCGGACCGGCCGCCGCCGCTGCGGCAGGATGGCCCCCATGACCGCACCCGCGCTGCCCGGCTGGACGCACACCTACTCCGGGAAGGTCCGCGACCTGTACGTCCCGGACACCACCCAGGAGGCCGGGGCCGCGGTCGCGGCCGAGCACGGCGACGTCGTGCTGGTGGTGGCGAGCGACCGGGTGAGCGCGTTCGACCACGTGCTCAGCCCCGGCATCCCCGGCAAGGGCGTGGTGCTGACCCGGCTGAGCCTGTGGTGGTTCGACCAGCTCGCCGACCTGGTGCCGAACCACGTCGTGTCGGCGGACGCCCACGCGGTGCCGGAGGCGGTCCTCGGCCGGGCGATGGTGTGCCGCCGGCTGGACATGTTCCCCGTCGAGTGCGTGGCCCGCGGCTACCTCACCGGGTCGGGCCTGGCGGAGTACCGGGCCGCCGGCGAGGTCACGGGCATCCCGCTGCCGGCCGGCCTGGTCGACGGCTCGCGGCTGCCGGAGCCGATCTTCACGCCCGCGACCAAGGCGGAGCTCGGCGAGCACGACGAGAACGTCAGCCTGGACGTCGTCGCGGGCCGGCTCGGCCGGGAGCGCGCGGAGCAGCTGCGCGACCTCACGCTGGCGGTCTACGCGCGGGCCGAGGGCATCGCCCGGGAGCGCGGCGTGATCCTGGCGGACACCAAGCTGGAGTTCGGCGTCGACCCCACCACGGGGGCCGTGACGCTCGGCGACGAGGTGCTGACCCCGGACTCGTCGCGGTTCTGGCCGGCGGACGCCTGGGAGCCGGGCCGGGCGCAGCCGAGCTTCGACAAGCAGTTCGTCCGGGACTGGCTGGCGTCGCCGGCGTCCGGCTGGGACCGCGCGGCCGACGGTGCGCCGCCGGCCCTGCCCGCGGACGTCGTCGAGCGGACCCGGGACCGGTACCTCGAGGCCTACGAGCGGCTGACGGGGACGTCGCTCACGGTGTGAGCGACGTCCCCGCCGTGGTCGGGTGCGCGGCGCGCCTCAGGAGCCGAGCGCGTCCTCGATGAGCGGCACCAGGTTGTCCAGCGCGTACTGCTGGGCGCCGATGGTGCCGAGCGAGTACGCGGAGGACAGGTCGCCGTCGATGACGACGGCCCGGCCGTCGGCGACCGCCGGGATGGCCTGCCACTGCGGGTCGTCGGTGATCTCGGCGGTGTCGATGTAGATCGGGAACGCCACGATCAGGTCGGCGTCGAGCAGGTCGAGCTGCTCGGACGAGATGTCGACGCTGAAGCCCGAGGAGGACACCGGCAGGTCGGCGATCGTCGGCGACTGCACGAAGCCGAGGTTCTCCAGGAAGTCGACGCGGTCGCCGCCCTCGATGTACGCGCCCCAGCCCTCGGACGTGCGGGTGGCGGCGGCGATGGTCTTCCCGTCCCAGTCGGGGTGCGCCTCGCGGGCGGCCGCGAAGGCGTCGTCGAGCTGCGCCTCCAGCTCCTCGCCCTTCTCCGGGACGCCCAGGGCGGCGGAGATGAGCTCGAGCTGCTGCTGGCCCGTGGTCAGGTAGGAGTCGCCGCCCTCGGGGACGCCGACGGTCGGGGCGATCTCGGAGAGCCGGTCGTACCGGTCCTGGTCGCCGGACGACTTCACGTCCAGGATCAGGTCCGGCTCCAGCGCCGCGATGGCCTCGTAGGACGGCTCGAGGGTGTCGATGATCTCGGGCGACTCGTCGTACTCGCCCTCGGCCCACGGACCGACGCCGTCGCCGCCGAACGCCAGCCAGTCGGAGGCGCCGACGGGCTGGTAGCCGAGGGACAGCGCGGTCTCGGCGTCGCCCCAGCCGAGCGCCACGATCCGCTCGGGCCGCGACTCGACGGTGACCTCGCCGAACTTGGTGTCGACGGTGGCGGGGAAGGTGCCCTCGGACGCGGAGCCGGAGCCGCTCGCGGCGGTAGTCTCGCCCGCGCCGGCGGAGTCGTCGGTGCCGGAGCACGCGCTCAGGGCCAGGACCGCGACCGCCGCGACGGCGGCGACACGCATGGACTTCATCGAAGGCCTTTCGTGGAGGGGGCCCGGCGCGACTTCGGGAACGGAGTCACGAACGAGCGGATGCCTCGGAAGGTTAGCCTAGCCTCATGAGATGCGGGAACCCCGGGTGAGCGCCGTCGGCGCCCCGCACCCCGCGGCGGTCCGCCCGACGACGTACTCGACCCCCCGGCGCGGGACCGCGCTGCTGCTGCTCCTGGGGCTGCTCGTCGCCGCGCTGGCCCTGAGCCTGGCCGTCGGGTCGCGACCGGTCGACCTGTCGACCGTGTGGGGCGCGCTCACGGGCCGGGACGTGCCGCCGGCGGACTACGCGGCGGTGGTCGGGCTGCGGCTGCCGCGCACCGTGCTCGCCGTCCTGGTCGGCGCGGGGCTGGCCGTGGCCGGCGGGCTGATGCAGGCGCTGACCCGCAACCCCCTGGCGGACCCCGGCATCCTCGGCGTGACGAGCGGCGCGGCGTTCGCGGTGGCGATGGGCGTGGTGCTGCTCGGGGTGACCCGGCCGTCCGGGTACGTGTGGTTCGCGTTCGGCGGCGCGCTGCTGGCGACCGTGGCGGTGTACCTGGTCGGCTCGGCCGGGCGCTCGAACGCCGGGCCGGTCCAGCTCACCCTCGCCGGGGTGGCGCTGAGCGCGGTGCTGACCGGCGTCGTCGGTGCGCTGCGGCTGACCGACCAGGAACGGTTCGCCGTCCTGCTGACCTGGGAGTCGGGCTCGTTCCAGGCGCGCGGCTGGGACGTGGTCGTCCCCGTGCTGCCGTTCGTGCTGCTCGGGCTGGTGGTCGCCGGGGTGGTGGCCGGGGCGCTCAACACCCTCGGGCTCGGGGAGGACCTGGCGACCGCGCTGGGTGCCTCGGTCGGCCGGACCCGGGTGCTCGCGGTCGTGGCGATCACGCTGCTGGCGGGCGGGGCGACGGCGATGGCCGGGCCGATCACGCTGGTCGGGCTGATGGTGCCGCACGTCGTGCGCTGGCTCGTGGGCCCGGACCAGCGGTGGGTCCTCGGGCTGTCGGCTGTCGCGGGCCCGGTCCTGGTGCTGCTCGCCGACGTGGCGGCGCGGGTGCTGCTGTGGCCGGGCGAGCTGCCGGTCGGCGTCGTGACCGCGTTCGTGGGTGCGCCGGTGCTGATCGCGCTGGTGCGGCGGCGGAAGGCGACCGGGCTGTGACCGGCGTGCGGGTGGCGACCACGCCCCGGCCCGGCACCGCGCCGCGCCGGCCCGTCGACCCGCGGCGGCGCTCGCGGCTCGCCGTCGCGGGCCTCGCGGTCGCCGCGCTGCTGCTCGCGCTCGTCGCGCTGGGCCTGGGCGACTACCCGCTGAGCGTCCCCGAGGTCGTCCGCGCGCTCGGGGGTGACCAGGGCTTCGCCAGCACGATCGTCACGCAGTGGCGGTTGCCCCGGGTGCTGGTGGCCCTGGTGTTCGGCGCGGCGCTCGCGGTGTCGGGCGCCCTGTTCCAGTCGCTGACCCGCAACCCGCTCGGCTCGCCGGACGTCATCGGGTTCGCGACCGGCTCGTACACCGGCGTGCTGGTCGTGACGACCGTGCTCGGCGCCGGGACGCTCGGCGTGTCCGCCGGGGCCCTGGTCGCGGGGCTGCTCACGGCCCTCGTGGTGTACCTGCTCGCGTACCGGGACGGGGTGCAGGGGTTCCGGCTGATCGTCGTCGGCATCGGCGTGACCGGGATGCTGCACGGGCTGAACGTCTGGCTGCTGCTCCGCGCCGAGACGGAGGTGGCGCTGGCGGCCTCGATCTGGGGCGCGGGGTCGATCTCGCTGGTCGGCTGGACGCAGGCGCTCCCGGCCTTCGTCGTGCTCGCCGTGCTGACGCCGCTGGTCTGGGCCGTGCGCGGTCCGCTGCGGCAGCTCGAGCTCGGCGACGACGCCGCCGGGTCGCACGGCCTGCGGGTCGAGACGGCGCGGCTCGCGGTCGTGGTGCTCGGCGTCGCGCTGATCGCGACCGTCACGGCGACCGCCGGGCCGATCGCGTTCGTGGCGCTGGCGGCGCCGCAGATCGCGCGCCGGCTCGCCGGGTCGGCCGGGCTGCCGCTGGTGGCCTCGGCGCTGACCGGCGCGCTGGTGCTGCTCGCGGCGGACGTGCTGGCCCAGCACGTGCTGCCCACGGCGCTGCCGGTGGGCGTGGTGACCGTGGTGCTCGGCGGGGGGTACCTGCTGGCCCTGATCGTGCAGGAGGCGCGGCGGCGATGGTGAGGCAGGAGCGGCTGCGGGCCGAGGCGGTCACGCTCGGGTACGAGCGCCGGACGGTGTCGACGGACCTCACCCTGGCGGTGCCGGACGACTCGTTCACCGTGGTCGTCGGGCCGAACGCGTGCGGGAAGTCGACGCTGCTGCGCTCGCTCGCCCGGCTGCTGCGCCCGGCCGCGGGCGAGGTCGTGCTGGACGGGACGTCGATCCACCGGATGCCGACCAAGGAGGTCGCGCGCCGGGTGGGCCTGCTGCCGCAGACGGCGCTGGCGCCCGAGGGGATCACGGTCGGCGAGCTGGTCGCGCGCGGCCGGTACCCGCACCAGAACCTGTTCCGGCAGCAGTCCGACGCCGACCGCCGGGCCGTGGCGGACGCCATGGACGCCACCCGGGTGACCGACCTGGCGACGGTCCCGGTGGACGAGCTCTCCGGCGGTCAGCGGCAGCGGGTGTGGGTCGCGATGGCGCTGGCCCAGGAGACCGGCATCCTGCTGCTCGACGAGCCGACGACGTTCCTCGACATCGCGCACCAGATCGAGCTCATGGACCTGTTCGCCCGGCTGCACGCCGAGGGCGCCACGCTGGTCGCGGTGCTGCACGACCTCAACCACGCGGCCCGGTACGCGACGCACCTGGTCGTGATGAAGGACGGCGCCGTCGTCGCCCAGGGGCGGCCGACCGAGGTGGTGACGGCCGAGCTCGTCGAGGAGGTGTTCGGCCTGCCGTGCCTGGTCATCCCGGACCCGCTGGCGGGCACCCCGCTGGTGATCCCCCGGGGCGCGGCGCACACCGCCGCCGACTGAGCCGCGGGCCCGCGGCGTCAGGCCGGGGCCAGGACCACCACGGGCTCGCTCGTCGGCTGCTCCGAGCCGCCCTCCGGCTCGACCGTGAGGGCGAGCGCGTCGCCGGTGCGGTAGGCGTCGGTGCGGATCTGGAGCGTGCCGTCGGTGACCCCGGTGGTGCCGTCGGGGACCGGCGAGCCGTCCCGCATGACCCACAGCTGGTAGACCTCGCCGGCACCCGGCGCGGCCACGCCGGAGGCGGTGACCAGGGCGGCGTCGGCCGTGACGACCGCGACGGCGGTGCCGCCCGACGTCACCGGGGCGGACACCACCTGCGCGCCGGGCTCGGCGAGCAGGGCGGTGATCCGGTCGGCGCGGGCCTCGGCCTCGGCGGCGCGGTCGGCCTGCCGCCAGGCGACGGTGCTCGGCACGGCGATCGCGGCGAGCACGGCGAGGGCGGCGACGGCGGTCGACCAGCGGCGCCGGGCGCGGCGGCCGGCGGGGCGGCTGGACCCGCCCGGCGACCCCGCGGGGCGCGAGGT
>NZ_JAANNB010000174.1 GCF_011603975.1 Cellulomonas sp. IC4_254
CCTCGGCGCGACCGCGGTCTTCTACCTGGCCCCGACGCAGCTCCCGTTCCTCCTGGGCGGGCTGGGCCTCGGGCCCGGTGTCGTCGGGCTGGCGATCGCCGGGTCCACCCTGAGCGGGCTGGCCGGCTCCCTCGCGTTCCCGGCGGTGCGGCGGCGCCTGCCGTCGGCCGTGATCACGCTGCTCGCGCTGGCCCTTCTGGGCGTGGGCTGGCTCGTGATCGGCCGGGCGAGCGGCCTCGCGCCGGTCGTCACCGGCCTCCTCGTCGGGGGCGTCGGCGTCGGGCTGACCGTGCCGAACCTCAACCTCCGCCTTGGCGACCTCGCCGCCGACGCGCGCCGCGGGCGGGTGCTCGCCGGGCTCGTCACCGGCATCTTCCTCGGGCAGTTCCTGTCGCCGCTCGCGGCGGGGCCGCTCGTGGCCGCCCTAGGCCCCGGTGGCGCGTTCACCGCTGCCGGGCTGCTGACCACCGCCGGGGCGGTCCTCGCCGCCCCGGTCCTCCTCCGGCCGCGCCGCGGCCGGTGACCCACCACCACCACCTGAAGGAGACCATCATGATCGTCCACGGCAACCGCTTCACCATCAAGGCCGGCGTCACCGAGGCCCAGCTCGAGGAGGCCCTGGAGAGCCTGCGGAACCAGGGCCGCGTCATCCCGTCCGTCCGGTCGTTCGTCGTCGGCCGGGACTTCGGCGGCGAGTACGAGTGGGGCGCCACCTTCGTCATCGACGACCTCGACGGGTACTGGGAGTACCTCGTCCACCCGGCCCACCGGAACACCGACCGCGTCGGCCTGCCGCTGGTCGACCGGTTCGCGTCGTTCGACATCACGGACGACGAGGACCCCGAGATGGGTGCCAAGATCGCGGCCCTGCACCAGCGGCGGTACGAGAGCGACGCCGTGCTCACGGAGCTCGTCTCCGACCTGGGCGAGTACACGGGCTCGGCGGCGCCCGGGCCGCACGGCGCGCACTGACCCCGTGCCGTCCGAGCCGGGTCGGTCCAGCGGGACCGGCCCGGCTCGCTCGGCGTGCCGACGGCCCTGCTGCCCGTCTCCGACGGCGGGACGGGCGCGAGCGGGGCTCTTGGCGACCGGGAGGGTGAACGGGGGGCTTCTCCGTCACCAGGTCCCCGCGGGTCCCCTACGGTACGGAGCGCCGCCTCGATCGAGCGGTCGACCGCCGCCCGGGGAGGCGCCATGGGTCATGCCGCAGGTGCGGGCGCGCACCGCGCTCCCCGGTTGCGCATGACGCCGGTGGGCCGGGTCCGGTCGAGCGAGGGCTGGTCGGTGGTGGTCGTGGGTCCCCTCACGATCCGCTACTCGGACGACCTCGGGGACGTGGACGTGGGCGCGGAGGCCCGCGGCGGTCGGCGGACCGGCTTCGAGCTGTACCCCGAGTCGCTCGCGCACCTGCCCCGCGAGCGCGCCGACCTCGTCGTCGCTCGCGTCCGGGAGGCGTTCGCGCACGCCGGCTGGCACCTGAGGGTCGCCGAGTGAGGCGCTGGCGGGGTGGCATGCCGACGAGGCGGCGGCTGGTGCGCACCGGGCCGGTCGCCCGGCTGCTCGGCGCCTACTGGGTCGGGATGTGCGCGCTCGCGGTGGCGCTGGAGGCGGATGACGCGCCGGTCGCGGCTGCTGCCGCCGGGGCGGCCGGGATGGCGCTGGTCGTGCGGATGACGCGGATGGGCGTGTTCTCGGACGGGCGCGACCTGCGGTGCGTCTCGTGGTTGGTGACCCGCCGCGTGCCTGTCGCCGACGTGACGGCGGTCGCGGTCGTCGGCTACTCGGGCTTCGCCAACCGGTTCAGCCGCTCCGGGATGCTGTCGATGCTGGTCGTCGAGCGGGCGTCGGCGCGCCCGCTCGTCCTGCGCGGCACCGTCGCCCGTGCCGCGACGGTGGCGCGTGCGGCGCGGGACGTCGAGGCCGTGGTGCTCGGTGCGGCCGGTGCCCCGTGCCGCCCGGGCCCGCGGGGGACCAGGGCCGACGCGAAGGCGCTGGCGCACGAGACCCGGGCCGCCCTCGCGGCGGTCGACGCGGCGTTCGGGAGCCCGGCCGACGCCACCGACGCGGGCTTCGAGGCCGCAGTGGAGGCGGACGCGCTGCAGGCGTCGGTGACCGGGGGCCTCGGGCGATCCGGCATGGGGACGTCCGCCGTGCTGAGCGGCAAGGAGTCGTGCCGAGCGCTGCTCGGGCGAACGGACCTCCCGCCGGCGCAGCGCGAGGCGGTGGCCGGCATGCTGGCCGTCCTGGAGCGCTGGTAGCGAGCCGCGCCTGAGGTGTCGACGCGCGCCGATGTATACCGGTCGGTATAGTCGCCGGCCATGAGTAGACAGACCGGTGTACTCGCTCCTGTGCTGACCGCGGCGGCAGCCGTCGCCTTCGTCGCGTCGTGGAGCTCGGGCTTCGTCCTCGCGAAGGTCGCGACGGTGGACGTCGCCCCGCTGACGCTGCTGGTCTGGCGGTTCCTCCCGGTGGCGCTCGGGCTGGTGGTGGTCACATCGGCCACGAGCGCCGCCCGGGCCGTCCCGCGCGCCGACCTCCGGAGGCAGGCCGTGATCGGGCTGTTCGCGCAGCTCGGGTACGTCGTGTGCGTGTACGCGGCGATCGCCGCCGGCGTCGCGACCGGGACCACCGCGCTCATCGACGCGGTGCAGCCGCTGGTGGTGGCGACGCTCGTCGGACCGCTGCTGGGGCTGCGGGTGCGCGGCGCGCAGTGGGCCGGGCTCGGCGTCGGCGCGGTGGGGGTGCTGCTGGTCGTGCGGTCGCAGCTCGGTGGGTCGACGGCCCCCGCGGCGGCCTACCTGCTGCCGCTCGCCGCGATGGCGTGCCTGGTGGCGGGGACGTTCCTCGAGCGGCGGTCGGCCGCACGCCCGCCGGTCCTGGTGGTGCTGACGGTGCAGGTCGTGGTGACGGCGGCGGTGCTGCTCGTGGTGGCGGCCGCGACCGGAGCGCTCGTCCCGCCCGCCGACGCCGGGTTCTGGGTCGCCACGGCGCTCGCGGCCGCGTTCCCGACGCTCGCCGCGTACGGGCTCTACTGGTGGCTGCTCCGCACGCTCGGCGTCACGGCGCTGAACGCGCTGCTGTTCCTGGTCGCGCCCGCGACGGCCGCGGCCGGCGCCGTCTGGCTGGGGGAGCGGCTGACGGCGGTGACGCTCACCGGGTTCGCCCTGTGCGGTGCGGGGGTCGCGGTCGTGCTGGCGGTCGAGGCGCGGGCCGCACGGGCGGCCTGCGTGGTGCGGGAGGTGCGGGGCGGCCGCGACGCCGCTCCGGAGGCGGTCAGCGTCGCCGCGCCCGCCCCGCCCCGAACGGCCCCCCGAACACGATCGTGATCCCCAGGACGAACCCGACGTCGTACCAGTTCCCCGAGTTGAACACCTCGTACGGCGAGACGGTCCGGGTGAACAGGGACACGATCCAGGTGATCGGCAGGATGATCCCGTGCCAGAGCCCGAGCCAGAACCCGGCGGGCTCCTCTGCCCCCGGCGGCGCCTGACCGACCTCCGGGTTCACCCCGGCGGCGCACGCCGCGAGCAGCAGCACGGTCGCGGCGGCGATCCCGACGGCGGCGAGCACGCGGGTGCGGGGGCGGCGGGCGCGGCGGGTGTCCATGCCGGTCATGCTGGCAGCGCCCCTCGCAGCCCGGGTCGCCGCATCCGTCGAGATGGCAACTCTCGGCTGCGCGTGGGCGCCCGTGCGCAGCCGAGAGTTGCCATCTCGGCGAGAGGGCAGCGAGAGGGTGGCGAGGTCAGGCGGCGCTCGTGCTCTCCCGCGCGCGGACCGTGTGCGGCGCGGTGACCTCCACGGCCGGCGTGTCCGGGTCCGAGATCCGCGCGGCGATCCGCGCCACCGCCTCCCGGGCGATGAACGGCGTGTCCAGCGACACCGTCGACAGCGTGGGCCGGGAGTACCGGCCCTCCTCGATGTCGTCGATCCCGATGACCGCGACGTCCTCCGGCACCCGCAGCCCGGCGTCGAACACGGCGCGGATCGCGCCCATCGCCAGCAGGTCGGAGTAGCAGAAGATCGCGTCCGGCCGGTCGCGCAGCGCGAGCAGGGAGGCCGCCGCGGCGTACCCGTCCGCGCGCCGGTAGTGCGCCGCCGCCCGCAGGAGCGACGGGTCCACCGGCAGGCCGGCCGCGCCCAGCGCCCGCTCGTACCCGGTGGTCCGCTGCTGCGGCGTCGCGTACGACTCCTCCGGCTGCGCCCCGATCGCCGCGATCCGGGTCCGCCCGACGGCGACCAGGTGCCCGACCGCGTCGGCCGCGGCCTGCACGTTGTCGATCGCGACGTGGTCGTACCGGCCGTCGAAGTCGTGCTCGCCGAGCAGCACCAGCGGCATGGTCGACGCGCCCTGCATCTCCAGCAGCTCCGCCCGGGTCACGAGGGGGCTGAAGAGCACGCCGTCGAACAGCATGGTCCGGTCGGCCCCGGTGAGGAGCTGCCGCTCGCGCTCGTGGTCGTGCCCGGTCTGGTCGACCATCACGCGGTAGCCGAGGTCGGCGGCGGCGTTGATGACCTCGCGCGCCAGCTCGGCGAAGTACGGCAGGTCGATCTCGGGGACGACGAGCGCGAGCACCCCGGTGCGACCGGTGCGCAGGGTGCGCGCGACGGGGTTGGGGCGGTAGTCGAGCTCCTCGATGGCGGCGAGCACCCGGGAGCGCATCCGCTCGCTCACGTGGGTGTAGCCGCTGACCACGTTCGACACGGTGCGCACCGAGACCTGGGCGTGCTCGGCGACGTCGCGCAGGGTCGCGGCCATGCCACCTCCTCGTCGTGGGTCATCCCCAGCATAGGGGTCTTGCAACGTGTGCAAAGAAGGGCTACTTTGCACACGTTGGCAAAGACGCAAGCCGGACCCGTCGACGCCCCGCCCCCCGCGGCGTCGTCGCCCGATCGCACAAGGGAGTGCCGATGCACCCGACCCACCCCGCGCGGCGAGCCCGCCGCGGCCGGCCGATCGCCCTGGTGGCGACCGCGCTCGCCGCCGCGACCGCCCTCGCCGCCTGCGGCCCCTCCATCTCCGGCGGCTCCGACGACGGCGCGGGCGGCAGCACCGCCGCGGCCGACGCCGACCGCCTTCAGCCCCCGACCGGCGACAGCCCCAGCGGCGAGATCACCATCTGGGACCGCTCTGGCGACCTGTTCAACGTCTTCGACGCCGTCATCGACGACTTCAACGAGGTGTACCCGGACATCGTGGTGCACCACGAGGCGGTCGACATCGACGCGAAGCTGCAGAACACGCTCATCACCGAGACCGACGTCCCCGACGGGGTGTTCCTCGACGACGCGAAGGTCGCCGGCTACGCCGACTACCTGTGGGACCTCACCGACGTCCTGGAGCCGTACGTCGACGACATCGCGCCGCAGAAGATCGACGTGAACTCGCTCGACGGCGGCCTCTACGGCGTCCCGTTCGACCTCGACCCGGGCCTGCTGTTCTACAACGCGACCGCGCTGGAGGCGGCCGGCGTCGACGCCACGCAGATCGAGACGTACGACGACCTGCTCGAGGCCGCGCGGCAGTACCAGGCCGCCGTGCCGGGGTCGAAGCCGATCCACCTGGAGCAGAGCGCGTTCCTCGGCCAGCTGCAGCTGGAGATGTTCGCGAGCCAGCTCGGCACGTCGATCGCGGACGAGAACGGCGAGCTGCGCCTCGACTCCGACGCCTACCGGCAGATCCTCGGCTGGCTCGACACGGTCCAGACCGAGGGCCTCGGCACCCGCGCCGAGTACCTGTCGCCGAGCGACGTCGGCCCGCTGGAGAACGGCCAGCAGGTGTTCTACCCGTGGGCCATCTGGTTCTCGTTCGCGCCCGAGCAGCAGCTCACCCAGACGTCCGGCGACTGGCGGGCCATGCCGCTGCCGGCGTGGGAGGACGGCGGCGCGCGGTCCGGCGCGATGGGCGGCTCGTCGTTCGTGCTGCCGAAGACGGGCGAGAACTCCGAGCTCGCGTGGCTGTTCTACGAGTTCCTCATGTACGACGAGGCCGGCTACTCCGCGGTCTGGGGACCGAACGACACGTACCCGAACGGCCTCGCCACCTCGATCCCGGCGTACGCGCCGGCGGCCGACCCCGAGAAGCCGCTGTTCGGCCCGGTGGCCGGGCTCGGCGACCAGGACCTGTGGACCACCGCCGTCGAGGCCGGGTCCGAGATCCCCGGCGGCGCGCCGACGCCGTCGTGGTGGGCGGGCGCCGTCGACTACCTGGGGACGGACGTGCAGCGCATGCTCGACGGCGAGCTCACGCCGGACCAGGTGATCGAGCAGTCGACCGCCGACATCCAGGCCGACCTCGTGGACCGGCAGTGACCGCTGCCGCCACGACGGCACCCGTCGCGACCCGGGGCAGCAGGCGTCCGCACCTGCCCCGGGCCGTGGCCCCGTACGTGTTCGTCGCCCCGTTCGTCGCGATCTTCGTGGCGTTCAGCGTCTACCCGATGCTGTTCACGCTCCGGCTGTCCTTCACCAACTGGCGGGGGAGCGGCGCGGCGGAGTGGGTCGGGCTGGGCAACTACACCTACCTGCTCGGCAACGAGGCGTTCTGGTCCTCGCTCGGCAACTCCGCCGTGCTGTGGCTGCTGATCGTGCCGGTGCAGATGGCGCTGGCCCTCGTCGTCGCGGTGCTGCTCGACAACGCGAAGACCCGGATGCGCGGCTTCTACCGGATCGCGTTCCTGGTGCCGTTCGTGACGCCGCTGGTCGCGGTCGCGCAGATCTGGGTCGTCGTGTTCGACCGGGACTACGGCGCGGTCAACGGGCTGCTCAACCTGGTCGGGCTGCCCGACGTCGGCTGGCTGACGACGACCCAGTGGGCCAAACCGACCCTGGCGCTGCTGTTCCTGTGGAAGACCACCGGCTTCATCGTGGTGATCCTGCTGTCCGGGCTGCAGTCCATCGACGGTGCGGTCTACGAGGCCGCCTCGATCGACGGGGCCTCGCCGGTGCGCCGGTTCTGGAGCATCACCGTCCCGCTGGTGCGCCGCACGCTGATGTTCTCCGTCGTGCTGCAGACCCTCGCGGTGTTCCAGATGTTCGCCGAGCCGTTCGTCGTCACCGACGGCGGGCCGTACGGCTCGACCACCACCGCCGGCCTGCACCTGTACGACCACATCAACCGGGCCGACCTCGGCACCGGCGCGGCCAACTCGTTCTTGCTCGTGATCATCGTGATGGCGCTGTCGCTGGGGTTCGTGCGGCTGCTCCGGTCGGAGGACTGATGACCGCCACCGAGACCCGTCCCGTGGGCTCGTCGCCCCGCTCGCCGCGGCACCCCGCCACCGCGGGGACCGCCCCGGCCCGCGGCCCCCGACGCCGCTGGGCGCCCGGCCCGCTCGGCACCCAGGCGTTCCTGCTCGTGCTGGCGCTCGCGTTCCTCGCGCCGGTCGTCTGGGCGCTGGTGTCCGCGTTCAAGCCGGCCACCCAGATCGTCGGCGACCCGCTCGGGCTCGACCCGTCGTCGCTGACCCTGGAGAACTTCCGCCGGATGTTCGCGGACGTGCCGATCGGCCAGGGCTTCCTCAACACCGCCGTCGTGCTCGTCGTGAAGGGCTCGCTGACGCTGTTCTGCGCGCCGCTCGCCGCCTACGCGTTCGCGAAGTACACGTTCCGCGGCCGCGACCTGCTGTTCGGCACCGTGCTCATCACGCTCATGCTCCCGACGATCGTGCTGATCATCCCGCTGCTGCTGGAGATGAAGGAGCTCGGCTGGGTCAACACGTACCAGGCGCTCATCCTGCCCGGCGCGGTCGACGCGTTCGCGATCTTCTGGATGCGTCAGGTGATCGCCGCCGTCCCCGACGAGCTGCTGGACGCCGCCCGCGTCGACGGCTGCACCGAGTTCGGCATCTTCTGGCGGATCGTGCTGCCGGTGATCCGGCCGGCGCTCGCCGGGCTCGCGGTGCTGACCGTCATGAACATCTACAACGACTTCGTCTGGCCGGTCGTCGCCGCCTCGTCCTCGCGGATGGCGACGCTCCAGGTCGTGCTGTCGACGCTCGCGCAGAACATCACCGGCAACCGGATCGGCGCCGACTACGCCACCGTCACCGGCGAGCTCCTGGCCGCCGCGTCGATCGCGCTGATCCCGCTCCTGCTCGTCTTCATCGCCCTCCAGAAGCACTTCATCAACGGCATCCTCGCCGGAAGCGTCAAGGGCTGACCTCGTCTTCTTCCCCGAAAGGCCCCGCACCGATGACCGCAGCCCTGCCCGCCGCGC
>NZ_JAANNB010000175.1 GCF_011603975.1 Cellulomonas sp. IC4_254
CCCCGGAGGCCCGCAGCGCCTGCAGGCGCTGCGGGCCTCCGGGGCGCTGTCGGAGGACGAGTACGCCGCGGCGAAGGCGCACGTGCTGGGCGGCTGACCCGCGCACGGGCGCTCCACCTGCCGCGGCGCGGCTCGCGGGCGGATACTGGTGCCATGGCGCAGACGCTGGACCCCACGGAGGTCACCGCGCTCCTGGCGGAGCGGCGGCGCGAGGCGCTGGCGCGGCTGGCCGGGACCGACGCCGAGCGCGACGCCGTGGTGGCCGCCTCCCGCGAGACCGTGGCCGACGACGAGCACGACCCCGAGGGGTCGACGATCGCGTACGAGCGCCGGCTGCTCGACGCCCTGACGCACGACCAGCGGGACCGGCTCCGGGAGATCGATGAGGCCGAGCGGCGGCTGGCGGCCGGCACCTACGGGACGTGCGCCCGGTGCCACCGGCCGATCCCGGTCGAGCGGCTGCGCGCCGTGCCCACCGCCCGGACCTGCGTGGGCTGCGCCGGTCGCTGAGCGCGGGCCGGTGGGCCCGTCCACCGCGCCGCCGTCGCACCGCGCCCCCGTGCCCGTGCCCGGGCTCCCGTCGCCCGGCCCCGAGGCCCGGGTGCGCGAGGATGGGCCGCATGTTCGCGCGCCCCGACGACCTGACCGCCATGGGCCTGGCCCTCACCGAGGCGGCCGGCTGCGTCGCGACCGGGGACGTGCCGGTGGGCGCGGTCGTGCTCGGGCCGGCGGGCGAGGTCGTCGGCGCGGGCCGCAACCGCCGGGAGGCCGACGCCGACCCCACGGCGCACGCCGAGGTGCTGGCGCTGCGCGCGGCGTCGGCGGCGCTCGGCCGGTGGCGGCTCGACGACTGCACGCTCGTGGTCACCCTGGAGCCGTGCCTCATGTGCGCGGGTGCGACGGTGCTGGCGCGGGTGCCGCGGCTGGTGCTCGGCGCGTGGGACCCGAAGGCGGGGGCGTGCGGGTCGCAGTGGGACGTGGTGCGCGACTCGCGGCTGAACCACCGGGTCGAGGTGGTCGGCGGGGTGCGCGAGGAGGAGTGCGGCGCGGTGCTGCGGGAGTTCTTCGCGCAGCACCGCTGACCCGCGGACGCGAGGAGGGGCCCCGCCACGGTGTCGACCGCGGCGGGGCCCCTCGTCGTGCGGGGTGGCGGGTCGGTCAGCCGCCCGTGATGTTGTCGTAGGCCCGCTGCGCCGCCGTCTGGGCGTCGGCCAGCGCCTCCTCCGGGGTCTTGTCGCCGAGCAGCGCCGCGGTGATGGCGTTGTTCAGCTCGTTCTGGATCTCCTGGCCGGCGGGCGAGGACCCGAAGGTCTTCCCGTACTCGACCACGTCGTAGTAGGTCGAGATGACCTGGTCGAAGCCGGCGTCGCCGGTCTCGGTGACGTACTGGTCGCGGATCGCCTGGTCGGCGGCCGGCGAGCCGGTGAACAGGCCGGTGTTGATGCCGCCGTCGGAGGCGATGGTGTCGGCACGGGCCTCGCCGGCCGCCATCCACGCGTCCTGCGACGTCAGGTTGAGCATCCAGGCGCAGGCGGCGTCCTTGTTCTGGGCGCCCGCCGGGATGACGAAGGCCGTGCCCGAGGCGACGGAGAACGGGTTGCCGTCCTGGTCGCGGAACGGCACCGCCTCGATCTGGATCTGGCCGACGTAGGCGCCGAGCACGTTCGGGTACCACTGCGCGTTGACCTGCGCGCCGACCTGGTCGGTGACGTACTGGTTGTTGTCGCCGAAGGTGTCGAAGGAGTCGGTGAACGACTTCACCTTGGCGAAGCCGCCCTGGGCGTCGGTGATCTGCTTGAGCAGCTCGATGCCGGCGACGTTGGACGGGTCGTCGAGCGTCGGCTTGCCGTCCGCGTCGGTGAGCTGCCCGCCCTGGCCGAGGATCCACAGGCCGCCCTGGCCGGTGGCGACGGGGTCGAGGCCGAGCGTGGTCGGGACGCCGCCGCTCTCCTTGTACATCTTCTGGATGGCGGCCACGAGCACGTCGGGCTGCGAGGTGTCGATCTGGTCCGCGGTGACGCCCGCGGCGTCCATGACCCGCTTGTTCAGGATGATGGCCGGCGGCTGGTAGAACTGCGGCACCGCCCAGACCTGGTCGCCGTACCGCACGTCGTCGACGACCGAGGGGTAGTACTGCTCGTCCGGGTCGACGTCGTGGGCGCTGTAGCAGGCGTCCAGGGGCAGGATGAGGTCCTGCGCCGCGTACGTGGTCACGTACCGGCGGTCCATCTGCACCACGTCCGGGACGTCGCCGGAGGCGAGCCGGGTGGTGAACTTCTGCGCGTCGAACGCGGTGGCGTCGAGCTCGATGTCGACGTCGGACAGCTGCTCGGCGGCGTAGTCGAGGCGCGACTGGCCGACGTCGTCGGCGTTCTCGAAGCCCCAGGCGGCGAGCGAGCCCGACGCCTCGGTGCTGAAGTCCGTCGACCCGCTGGACCCCTCGTCACCACCTCCGCCCGAGCTGCAGGCGGCCAGGGCCAGCGCGGTGACCGGCAGCAGGGCGATCGCGGCGCGGCGACTCTTCCTCATGAACGTCTTCCCTTCCTCGCACCGGCGGCCCGGCGTCGTCGCCGGCCCGCGGGAGAGTCCCCGGCTGCAGTGCCGAGGATCTGAAAACCTTCCCACATCGGACGGTAGTTCAGGGCCTTCGGGTGAGACAAGACCTGAGCGATCACGGTGTGATCACGCCTGTCCCGAGCCTGACGACCGTGGACTGACAGCCTGTCGTGTGACTAGGCTCATATGGCAACGATGCCACAAAGTGAGGACTCCGAGATGTCGTCCACACCCGACGAGACGCCGATCGACCCCTCGGCCGCTCCGACGGAACCGCCCCGCGACGGCCCGCTGCTGGACCGCCCGATCCGGCAGGTCCTGCTGGTGGGACACACCCACCACGACGTCGGCTACACGAACAGCCCGCGCCTGGTCGACGACCTGCACGCCGCGACCGTATTGCGGGTGCTCGACCTGTGCGACACGAACGACGGCGACGGGCCGGACGCCTTCCGCTGGACGTTCGAGGTCGCCCGTCCGGTGCTGCGGTTCCTCGACACCGCGGACCCCGCGGACGTCGAGCGGCTGCGCCGGCGGGTGGCCGAGGGGAGGGTCGCCGTCACCGGCGGCTACCTCAACATGACGCAGCTGCTCGGCGACGTGGAGCTCGACGCGGCCTACGACGCCCTGGACCGGCTGCGGTCCGCCGGCCTGCCGGTCCGCACCGAGCAGCACGGGGACGTGAACGGCATCGCCTGGGGCGCGGTCGACGCGATGCGGCGGGCCGGCGTCGACCGGCTGGTCATGGCGCTCAACCCCGACCACGGACGGGCGCCGTACCCGCAGCCGACCGGGTTCTGGTGGGAGGGCCCCGCGGGGGAGCGCGTCTTCACCTGGCTGTCGACCCACTACGGCGTCGGCGAGGAGTGGGGGATCGTCGACGGGGACGTCGAGGCGGCCGAGGCGCACGTCGCCGACTTCGTGGCACGGCTGGAGAAGCGGGACGACTACCCGTACGACACCGCGGTCGTGCACGCGGCCAACGACAACCGGTGGCCGACGGCGCTGTTCCTCGACGTCGTGCGGCACTGGAACGCCCGGCACCCCGACGTGCCGATGCGCACGGCGACCATCGACGAGGCGCTCGACGTGCTGCGCCCGCAGGCCGAGGCCGCCGACGTGCCGGTCGCGCGCGGGGAGTGGTCGGACTGGTGGGCGCACGGGCACGGCTCGACGGCGCGCGAGGTCGCGGTCTACCGGGAGGCGCGGACGTTCGCGCGCGCGGCGCAGACCACGCTCGGGCTCACCCGGCTCCGCGGGGACGGGTCGCCGGCGCTCGCGGACGTCATGGGGTACCGGCGCGGCCCGGTGCGCCTGCGGTCCGACGCCCAGGTCGCGCGCGACCTGGACCGGGTGGACGCGGAGCTGCTGCTGTTCGCGGAGCACACCTGGGGGTCGTGGGAGACCTACTCCAAGCCGTTCTCGACGTTCAGCCACGCGCACTGGAACGCCAAGGCCGGGTTCGCCTACGGGGCGTTCGACCTGGCGCGGGACCTCGCGGTCGAGGGGCTGTTCCGGGTGGTCGCGAGCGGGCCGGACGGGTCGGCCGCCGGTGGGGCGGACGAGGGGGACGGCACGCGGGTCGTCGTCGTGAACCCGACCGGGCGCGCCCGCACCGATCCCGTCGACGTCGAGGTGCACGGCCGCACCCGCGCGCGGACGGTCGCGACCGTGCCCGCGTTCGGCGTGGTGACGGTGCCGCTGCCGGCCGCACCCGGGGTCGCCCGGGCGGGCCGGGAGGTCGCGTGCGGCAGGTACCGGGCGGTCGTCGACCCGGCGCGCGGCGGCGTGGTGTCGCTGCTGCACGTGCCGAGCGGGCGCGAGCTGGTGGACGCCGAGACCGCCGGGCACGGGCTCGGCGCCGTCGTGACGGAGACCGTCGTGCCCGGCAGCACGCACCCGATGGTCGTCCGCGACCCCAAGGACTTCCACCCCGACTTCCCCGGGCCCGACCTCGACCGGCGGCACGCCACCGGCGACGAGGAGCCGCTCGTCACGGAGGGCGGGTCCTGGGCGCGGATCGCCTGGCGCACCACCCCGCCCGGGCTGCCGGCGGCCACCACGACGCTCACCCTGTACCGCGACCTGGACGTCGTCGACCTCGAGGTCGCCCTCGTGAAGCCGGAGGCGTTCGGGCCGGAGAGCATCCACGTGGCGTTCCCGTTCCGCGTCGCCGACCCGGAGTTCCTGCTGGAGACCGCGGGCGCGGTGTACGCGGCCGAGACCGAGCAGCTGCCCGACACCAGCAAGGACTGGTACTCGATCCAGCACGCCGTCGGGGTGCACCGGCCCGGGTCGGCCGGCGGGGTGCTCTGGGGCGCGGTCGACGCGCCGCTCGTCCAGCTCGGCGGCCTGCACACCGGCGAGTGGGCCCGCACGCTGCACGCACCGACCGGGTCGGTGTCGTCCTGGCTGATGAACAACCTGCACTTCACGAACTTCCAGGCCCGCCAGGAGGGCACGCGGACCTACCGGTACCGGTTCGCGGCGGTCGACGGGCCGGTGACCCGGGAGCGGGTCCGGGTGTTCGGGCGGGACCTGGCCGAGCCGCTGCAGGCCCGTGCGTACGACGGCCCGGTGACCGCCGAGGGCGGGCTCGGGCTGCGGGTGTCGCCGGCGGACCGGGTGCTGGCCGAGGTCCGCCCCCTGCCGGACGGGACGGTGCGGGTGCGGCTGCGGAACGCCGGCGGCGAGCCCGTCGACGCCGAGGTGGCGTGGGACGGCCCGGGACGGGTCCTGGGCGGCGGCACGGTGCGCCTCGGCCCGTACGGCGTGGGCGAGGTGCGGCTGCGCCGCGAGGGCTGAGCGCCGGCCGTCGCCGATCGCGGATCGCCGAGGGGGTAGGAGACACGTCGAGTGAGCATCCCGCGGATGCTCACTCGACGTGTTTCTTGCTCGGTCGCGGCGGCCGGCATCGCGGCGCGCGGCGGGACGGCCGCGGTCAGCCCGCGTCGTCGGCGAAGGGGGCCTCGGCGGGGCGCGGGCGGCCGGTCGCGTCCGGGGTGGACGCCTCGGTGGCCGTCAGGGCGCCGGTGGCGGCGTGGTCGTCCGTCGGGGGCTCGTCGTCGGTCGCCGGGTGGGCGGCCGCCCCCGCTCCCGGCGCGCCTGCGCCCGCCGCGACCGTCCGCACGTCGTCCCCCGCCCCGGCGAGCGGGCGCTCCACCAGGTCGACCTCGACCACCGGCGCGTCCGGGTCGGCCGGCACCCGGAACGTCCGCAGCTGGAACGCCCCGAACTCGGCCTCGATCGTGCGCCCGACCAACGGCAGCGCGATCCGCGCGGTCCCGGCCTCGCCGCGGGTCTCGACGGCCCGCACGACGAGGTCGGCGCCCCCGGGTGCGTCGACGGCGTCCTCCGACCCCTTGAGCGCCGTGATCGACACCGGCCCGCCGTCGTCGGTCGCGAACGAGCCCGTGTGCGGCAGCGCGCCGGCGTGGAACGACTCGAGCATGGCCCGCACCGGCGACCCGAGGAGGGCGGCGCGACGGCCGGGGTCGGCGGCGTGCCGGTCGCCGGCGTGCACGACGAGCTCGTAGGAGAACCGCTGGATGCCCTGGTCCTGGTACGCGTAGACGTCGTCGCCGTCGAGCAGCCGCGGGTCGTGCCAGGCGTAGACGGGGCTGCGCACCGCGGTGACGCCGATGCTCGGCTCGGCGCCGGGCGACACGTCGTAGCCGTGCTTGTTCGTCGTGACGAGCGTGAGGCCCGCGGGCCGGCCGTCGAGGGTGCCGGTGAGGTCGACCCAGCCCTGGCCGGGCTCCTCGGCGCCGTCGACGGGCCGCTCGAGCTCGGCGTACGGGATCTGGTAGGTCGCCCGCGGGTCGGTCAGGGCGGTCGGGAACCGGAGCTTGAGCAGGTGCGCGCGCTCCCGCCAGTCGAGGGTGACGTCGACCCGGAGGACGGCGGAGTCGTGGTCGAGCAGCAGCTCCTCGATCAGCGTCGAGGCGCCCCACGCGCGCTCCACGCGCACCCGGGCGCGCAGCGGCCCGGACTCCCGGACGACGACCCGGGTGAGCGCCATGCTGTCGCCCGCCCACGCGTAGGACACGACGCGGTGGCCCCAGGTGTCGGTCGGGTCGTCGCAGACCTGGGTGTGCTGCCGGCCGTCCACCCCGCGCAGGACGTCCAGCCCGGTGCGCTTGTCGAGGTACGAGCGGATCCAGCCGGTCGCGGGGTCGAGCTCGATGCGGACCAGGTCGTTCTCCAGCACCGTCTCGCTCGCGGACAGCGCGCCCGGGGCGTCGCCGCTCCACTCCGGGCGCGCCGGCTCCGCCTCCATCCGGACCCGGTACAGCCGGTAGCCCAGGGCCGGCACCTCGGCCCGGAGCACGAGGGCGCCCCGTCCGGTCTGGTTGGTGGCCGCGCGGGACTGCGTCGGCTGCGACACCACGACCCGGCCGTCGCCGTCGACCACGTGGACGGCGCCCGCGTGCGAGCCGTAGTGCAGCTCGACGTCCGTCTGCACCGGCCACGGGTGCGGGTTGAACACGAGCACCGGCTGGGTCGCGGTGTCCTGCGGGATGTCGACCTGCCGGGCGATCGTGTTGTGCGCGCGGGTGATGATCCGCTTGGCGACGGACACGGCCTCGCCGAGCTGGTCGCGGGCGTCGTCGTAGGCGTGCTCGATCGCCGAGCCGGGCAGCACGTCGTGGAACTGGTTGAACAGCACCTGCTTCCAGGCGCGCTCCAGGTCCTCGCGCGGGTACGGGGTGCCGTCGTGCACGGCGGTGACCGCGGCCCAGCGCTCGGCGGACAGCAGGGCGTACTGCGCGCGGCGCTGCCAGGCCTTGATGCCGGAGTGCGCCGAGTAGCAGCCGGGGGCGTGGTGCTGGAGGTCGTCGGCCCAGGTGGTCAGGCCGTCGAGGAACTCCGCGCCGCGCTCTCGCACGCCGTCCAGGTACTCGCGCGGGGACGACATCCGCAGCCGGCCGAACGAGCCCATCCGGTCGTAGCGGTGGATCGACTCGATGTTCGCGATCGTCGGCCCGCCGCCGTGGTTGCCGACCCCGTACAGGACCATGACGTCGCCGAGCGAGCGGTCGAGCGCGCCCAGCGCCTTGTCGACCTGGCCGTCGACCGACCCGGCGGGGGAGCAGTACTCGAACGGGATCCGGTAGGCCAGCACCTCGCTGCCGTCCGGCGCCCGCCACCGGAACAGCGTGTTGTCGAGCGTGCTCTCGTGCGGGCCGGGGCGCAGGAACAGGTACGAGTCGAGGCCGTGCCCGCGGAGCACCGTCGGCAGGCTCGCGCTGTGCCCGAACGGGTCGGCGTTCATCCCGACCGTCGCGGGCTGCCCGAACCGGGAGATCAGGTACCGCTGGCCGTACAGGCCCTGGCGGGCGAACGACTCACCCATCGGCATGTTGCAGTCCGGCTCGACCCACCAGCCGCCGACGTTGACCCACCGGCCCTCGGCGACCCGCTCGGTGATGCGGGCGAACAGCTCGGGGTCCTGCTCCTCGACCCAGGACAGCAGCACCATCTGGTCGCAGGTGAACACGAAGTCCGGGTACTCGTCCATGCGGTGGATCGCCGACCAGAACGTGGCGCGCGCCTCCTGGTAGCCCTCCTGCCACGGCCAGAGCCAGACGGGGTCGATGTGCGAGTTCCCGATCATGTGGATGGTCCGGTCCGGCGTC
>NZ_JAANNB010000176.1 GCF_011603975.1 Cellulomonas sp. IC4_254
CGAGGGCACCAACGACGTGAACGTCCAGATCAGCCAGATCGAGGGCTTCATCAACGACGGGGTCGACGCGATCGTGCTGCTGCCGTTCGACGGCGGCGCGCTGACCGACGTCGCCACCCAGGCGATGGAGGCCGGCATCCCGGTCATCAACGTCGACCGGGAGTTCTCCAGCCCGTTCGCGTCGCGGGCCACCGTGCTCGGCGACAACTACGGGATGGGCGTCTCGGCCGGGACCTACATCTGCGAGCGGCTCGGCGACAACCCGGACGCCGTGGTGGCCGAGATCGCCGGCATCGACTCGCTCCCGCTGACCCAGGACCGCAGCCAGGGCTTCGCCGACGCGCTCGAGGACTGCGGCCTGGACGTCGACAACCGGGTCGCCGCGGACTTCACCGTCCAGGGCGGCGAGCAGGCGGCGGCGAACCTGCTGCAGGCCGCGCCGCAGATCGACGCGATCTGGAACCACGACGACGACCAGGGCGTCGGCGTCCTGGCGGCGATCGAGAACGCCGGCCGCGACGAGTTCTTCCTGGTCGGCGGCGCCGGCTCGGCGAACATGATGCGCGAGATCCAGGACGAGGCGTCGGTCGTCGAGGCGACGGTCATCTACCCGTCGACGCAGGCGGCCGACGGCATCAAGCTCGCCCGCCTGGTGGCGCACGAGAAGTCGCTGAGCGACCTGGCCTCCTCGGGCGTCCCGCGCACCGTCCAGCTGTTCGCGCCGGTCGTCACGGCCGACAACGTCGACCAGTACATCGACTCGGCCTTCGAGTCCTGATCCGGACCGCGGGGGCGCCGGCCGCGCCGGTGCCCCCGCGCCCAGGCAAGGAGGTCTCGTGATGGACGGGACGACGGCCGCGCCGCTCGGCGTCGGCATGGTGGGGTACGCGTTCATGGGCGCCGCGCACTCGCAGGCGTGGCGCACGGCCCCGCGGTTCTTCGACCTGCCGCTGCACCCGGAGATGCGGGTGCTCGGCGGGCGCGACGCGGTCGCGGTGAAGGCGGCGGCGGACCGGCTGGGCTGGCGGGACACCGCCTCGTCGTGGCAGGAGCTGATGGCGCGGGACGACGTCGACCTGGTCGACATCTGCACCCCGGGCCGCACGCACGCGGAGATCGCGGTGGCCGCGCTGGAGGCGGGCAAGCACGTGCTGTGCGAGAAGCCGCTGGCCAACACGATCGAGGAGGCCGAGGCGATGGTCGCCGCGGCCGAGGCGGCCGCGGCCCGCGGAGTCCGATCGATGGTCGGCTACACGTACCGGCGGGTGCCGGCGGTGCAGCTCGCGCGCCAGCTCGTGGCGGACGGCCGGATCGGGTCGGTGCGGCACGTGCGCGTGCAGTACCTGCAGGACTGGCTGGCCGACCCGGAGGCGCCGCTGTCCTGGCGGCTGGACAAGCAGCAGGCCGGGTCCGGCGCGCTGGGCGACATCGGCTCGCACGCCGTGGACCTGGCGCAGTTCATCACCGGCGAGCGCCTCACGGGCGTGTCCGGGCTGATGGAGACCTTCGTGCACGAGCGCCCGGTCGCGGCCGAGTTCGCGGGGCTGCACGGCTCGGCGGCCGGCCCGGACGCCGCGCGCGGGCCGGTCACGGTCGACGACGCCGCGGTGTTCCTGGCCCGGCTGTCCGGCGGCGGGCTCGGGGTCTTCGAGGCCACCCGGTTCGCCACCGGCCGCAAGAACGCCATCCGGCTCGAGGTGAACGGCGACCGCGGGTCGCTGTCGTTCGACTTCGAGGACATGAACGTCCTGCACTTCCACGACGCCACCGAGGACGCCGCTGTCGCGGGGTTCCGGCGGATCGTGGTGACCGAGCCGCAGCACGCCTACGTCGGCCACTGGTGGCCGGCGGGGCACGGGCTGGGCTACGAGCACGCGTTCACGCACCAGGTCGTCGACCTGGTCGGCGCGATCGCGGCGGGCCAGGACCCGTCGCCGTCGTTCGCCGAGGGACTCGCCGTGCAGCGCGTGCTCGACGCCGTCGAGCGCAGCGCGGCCGACGGAAGCAGGTGGGTCGCCCTGGGCTGACCCGCCCGGGGCGGCGCGCCCGCGCGGGCGACCCGCCCGCACCAGCACCACCCGTCAGACGACGATCAGCTCACCGCTCGAGGGGGAGGAGGTGGGACCGCGCCACGACCGGCAGAGTCGCCGGTCGGCTGAGGAGGCCGGGTTCCCGAACCGTGGGGACGACGCAGGAGCCCGACCTCTGTGACGAGATCCCGTAAGGAGCTGCATCACTCATGGATCGTACGCAGCCGCGCTCGCAGCGCGGCACCAAACTGGTGGGTTTCACCCTCGCCGGGGTGCTCACCGTGACGGGGCTGGCGCTCGGCGCCGGGCCCGTGGTGGCCCACGACGGCCTGGACCACGGGGCCGAGCCCGGCGCCGAGGCCGCGCTCGACTGGGACAACTACGAGAAGACCACCCTGACCAAGGACGTCGGCGAGCCGATCGACCTCGCGGTGCTGCCCGACGGCCGGGTGCTGCACACGGCCCGCAACGGCGACATCCGGCTCACCGACCCGAGCACCGGCGTCACCCGGATCACCAACACGATCCCGGTGTACGCCAACTCGGAGGACGGCCTGCAGTCCATCGGCATCGACCCGGACTTCGAGGAGAACAACTGGGTGTACCTCGTGTACGCCCCGCCGGGGAACACCCCGGCCGGCTCCGCGCCGAACACGCTGCCGGCCGGCCAGGACGAGTCCTACTGGGACCAGTGGAAGGGCGTGAACCGGCTGTCCCGGTTCCAGTGGACGGGGAACGGCCTCGACCTGGCCTCCGAGCAGCAGATCCTCGACGTGGAGGTCCAGCGGGGGCAGTGCTGCCACGTGGGCGCCGACTTCGACTGGGACGCCGACGGCAACCTCTACCTGGGCACCGGCGACAACACCCCGGCCGGCACTCCGGGCGCCAACGGCTTCGCGCCGAACAACGACGCCCCGGGCATGAACCCCGGCTTCGACTCCCGCCGCGGCGCGGGCAACACGAACGACCTGCGCGGCAAGATCCTGCGGATCCACGTCGAGGAGGACGGGTCGTACACGATCCCCGAGGGCAACCTGTTCCCGGAGGGCACCGAGCGTACCCGGCCCGAGATCTTCGTGATGGGCGTCCGGAACCCGTTCAAGCTGGACGTGGACCCGGAGACGAGCTCGCTGTCCTGGGGCGACTACGGCCCGGACGCCACCAAGGCCGCCGCCGCCACCGCGGGCAGGGGGCCGATGGGGCTGGTCGAGTGGAACGTCGTCGGCCTGGACGACCCGCACAACTCCGGCTGGCCCTTCGTGACCGGCGACAACTTCGCCTACAACGACTGGGACTTCGCGACGAACACCCCCGGGGCGTTCTTCGACCCGGAGAACCTGGTCAACGACTCGCGGTGGAACACCGGTCTGACGGACCTGCCCCCGGCGCGCCCCGCCACGCTCTACTACGGCGACGCCCCCGGCGACCAGCCCTGGGACGAGCTGGTGAACTTCGGCACGGGCAACGGCCAGGGACCGATGGGCGGCCCGGTCTACCACCGGCCGGCCGACGCCGGACCGGACGCGTGGCCCGCGTACTGGGAGGGCAAGGCGTTCTTCGGCGAGTTCTCGCAGGACTACATCGCGGCGTTCACCGTCGACTGGGACACGTTCGAGGTGACCCACATCGAGGACGTCACGCCGAACGCGGCGGTCACGGCCGACGGCTGGCCGCCCATCGACAACCCGATGGACATCGAGTTCGGCCCGGACGGGTCGATGTACGTCCTCGACTACGGCGACGGCTTCTTCCGGGCCAACCCCGACGCGGGCCTGCACCGGATCGCCTACGCCGAGGGGAACAAGGCGCCGCGCGCCGAGTTCACCGCCACGCCGACGTCGTCGTCCTCGGCTCCGCTCACCGTGCAGTTCGACGCCTCGGCGTCGAGCGACCCCGAGGGCGGCACGCTCCGCTACGACTGGGACTTCGACGGTGACGGCACCTTCGACGCGACCGGCGTCGAGGCGGAGCACACCTACACCGCGATCGCGGCGTACACGGCGCGGCTCAAGGTCACCGACCCCGAGGGCAAGTTCACGCTGACCTCGCACCCGATCTCGGTCGGCAACCAGGCGCCCGAGGTCACGCTGACCTACCCGGAGAACGGCGGCTTCTTCACCTGGGGCGACGCGGTGCCGTTCCGCGTCACCACCCAGGACGCCGAGGACGGGGCGGCCACCGACTGCACCCGGGTGTCCTGGACGTACGGCCTCGGCCACGACGAGCACGCCCACCCCGAGGTGTCGGGCACGGGCTGCCAGGGCGCGTTCAAGACCGACCCGAACTCGCCGGAGCACGGCCCGGGCGCGCTGCTGTACGGCGCGGTCGTGGTGACGTACCGCGACGCGGGCGCCAACGGCCTGCCGGCGGCGACGGGGGAGGCCACGCTGCGCCTCAACCCGCGCGAGCAGCAGGCGGAGCACGCCGCGCGCACCGGCGTCACGGTGTACGCGGACGAGTCGGCGCTCGGCGGCAACGCGGTCCGGGGCCTCGGCACCGGCGACTCCCTGACGTTCACCCCGGTGAGCTTCAGCGGGATCACCGGCGCGGTCGTCCGGGCCAGCGGCGGCGGGCAGGTCCAGCTCCGCTGGGGCTCGGCCGACGCGGCGCCGTTCGCGACCGCCACCATCCCGGCGGGCTCCGGGTGGAAGGACGTCGAGATCGCCTTCGACGCCCCCGAGGGCACCGGCGACCTGGTCGTCACCTCGGCCGACGAGCTGGCCGTGGACGCGATCACGATGGTGGGCCCGGGCGTCGCCGACGTCACGGCCCCGACCGTCGCGCACACCCTGACCCCGGCGGCGCCCACCGGCGCCGGCGGCGTGTTCACCGAGCCGGTGCGGTTCGCCGTGCAGGCCGCGGACGACGGGGCGCTGGCGAGCGTGCAGTACTCGCGCGACGGCGGCACCACCTGGACGAACCTGGCGGCGAACCAGCAGTACGCCGTGACGTTCTCCGAGTCCGGCGCGTACGACCTGCGGTACCGGGCCACCGACACCCAGGGGCTCGTCTCCGAGGTCGGCGCCGTGCAGTTCACGATCGACCTGGACGCCCCGGAGGAGCCCACCGTCGACACCACCACCACGGCCACCGTCGCCGCGGGCCGGGTGCCGTTCGGCGCTCCCGGCGAGGTCACGGTCGCGGTCGCGGCGGCCGAGGGCGTCGCCACCGGCGAGGTCGTGCTGACCGTCGGCGAGACCGAGGTCGGCCGCGGCACCCTGGGCGCGGACGGCACCGCCGTCGTCGCCCTCGACCCGGCCCTGGGCGTGGGCACCCACACGGTGACCGCGTCCTTCACCGGCGGCGAGGTCTTCAAGCCCTCGTCCGGCACGGTCCGGCTCACGGTGGCGCGCACCACGTCCACGGTCGCCGCCACGGTGTCGCCGAACCCGGTCAAGCCCGCCGTCGCCGCCAAGGCCACCGTCCAGGTGACCACAGGCAGCGGCGTCGCAGCCGCCGGGGACGTCACGGTCACGGTCAAGCGCAACAACCAGACCGTCGCCACGCTCACCGGGACCCTCGACGCCTCCGGCGCGAGCGTCGTCTCCCTCGGGCGCCTGCCCGAGGGCACCTACAAGGTCGACGTCGCCTACGGCGGCACGGCCGGCATCTCCGGCTCCACCACCAGCACCACCCTCACCGTCCGCAGCTGACCGCGCGCCGGACCCCGGGCGGGGCTGCGAGCCGCAGCCCCGCCCGGACCCGGCCGTCTCGAAGGAGAGACATGAGCACGCACCAGCACGACTCGATCCCCGCCCGGCCGATGAGCCGGCGGTCGCTGATGAAGGCGCTCGGCGCCTCCACGGTGGCCGTGGGGCTGGGGACCGCCCTCGGGGCCTCCGGCGCGTCCGCCGCCGGCCTCGCGCCCGCGGCCGCGCCGACGACCGGGCGCACCCGCCTGGTCCCGGCCAACCGCATCGGCATCCAGCTCTACACGATCCGCGACAAGGTCAGCTCGCTCGGCTTCCGGGCCGTGTTCGAGGAGCTCGGCCGGATCGGGTACGCCGAGGTGGAGTTCGCCGGCTACACCCAGGGCAACGTCGGCGCGATCACCCCGGCGGAGATCCGCACCCTGCTCGACGACAACGGCCTGAAGGCGGTCGGCTCGCACGTCAGCACGCAGCTGCTGCGCACCGACCTGGCCAACCAGATCGACATCGCGCACACCCTCGGCATGCCGCACCTCGGCACGGGCAACGCGCCGACGAACACCGCGACCAAGGAGGGGTACCTCGCCGCCGCGGAGGAGTGGAACGGCTGGGGCGAGCAGGTCAAGGCCGCCGGCCTCAAGCTCTACCAGCACAACCACGACGGCGAGTTCCGGTTCGACCCGGTCGACCCGTCCGTCCGGCTCTACGACGTGTTCTACGACAACACCGACCCGGACCTGGTGTACCTGGAGATGGACATCTACTGGGCGTACGTCGGGCAGCACAAGTACCCGGGGTTCGAGCCGGTCGACTACGTCCTGCGCAACCCGCGGCGCTACCCGCTGCTGCACCTCAAGGACGGCAAGGCCAACGAGGCCAGCGCCAACGGCTACGACATCATCGAGTTCGGCGCCGGCGACCTGCCCTACCAGCAGTTCCTGTCCCAGCTCCGCTCCCGCGGCCAGCACTTCGGCCTGTACGAGCAGGACAACGCCGCGACGGTCGCCGAGCCGCCGAACCCGCTGAACTCCCTCGGCAACGCCGACCGCAGCTACGACGCCATCGCCGGCCTGCGCGGCTGAGCGAGAAGGAGACACGGACATGAAGCGGATCTACTCGGTGCCCGCGGCGCTCGTGGGCGCGTTCGGGCTCGTGGCCCTCGGCAGCACGGTCGCGCAGGCGGCCTCGACCGACTGCACCACCGACCTCGGGGACCAGACCATCACCGGCGACCTCGTCGTCCCGGCCGGCGCGGACTGCGTGCTCGCCGGCGCGACCGTCGAGGGCTCCATCACCGTCGGCGCCGACGCCTGGCTGGACGCCACGTCGGTGACCGTCACCGGCGACGTCGTCGCCACCGACGCGTACGGCGTCCTGCTGGACGGCACCCGGGTCGACGGCGACGTCAGCGCGTACACCACCGGCTCGCGCGTCGGGTTCCTGTACCTGAACGACCTGGAGGTCGGCGGCAGCGTCGCGGCCGGCGGTCTCGACGTCGAGGTGACCGGCTCGTCCATCGGCGGCGGCCTGACCACGCAGGCGGCGACCTACGTCGACCTGCTGCAGACCGGGGTGCAGGGCGAGGTGTCGATCGCCGACTCCGACTGGGGCGTGACCGTGGCCGGGGCCGTCGTCGGCGGCACCCTGTCCGTGACCGGCTCCAGCCGGGACGTGCTGGTCGGCGCCACCGTCGACGGCGCGGCCGACACCTTCGGCAACACCGTCGGCGGCGACCTGGTGCTCACCGGCAACACCGCGAACCTGCGGGTGGCCGGCACCACGGTCCTCGGCACCATCCGGCTCGCGGACAACGACCCGGCCGCCGCGTTCGGCCCGGGCAACACCGCGGGCGGCCTCGAGGGCGACCACACCGGCGAGGCGCCGGGCGCGGTGGCCGCCGGCGACCAGGCGCTCGCCGTCACCGTCCCCGAGCAGCGGGCGGGCGAGCTCGTCTGGTCGCTCGAGGGCACCTCCGGCCTGGTGAACCTCGGCGTGGCCGAGGAGCTCGAGGACCGGTACCGGGCGACCGGCGAGATCGTGCCGGTGCGGGTGCAGGACACCCGCGCGGGCGACCCGGAGTGGTCCATCACCGCGCAGGTCAGCGACTTCGTCGCCGGGGGCCAGACCCTGTCGTCGAAGTACCTGGGCTGGACGCCCGAGGTGCTCGAGAACGGCGGCGACGCCGTGGCCGGGCCCGCGGTGCCGTCCGGGTTCGAGGAGGGCGACGGCCTGTCCGTGGCCCGCACCCTCGCCGAGGCCGAGGCCGGGCACGCCCGCGGCTCGTCCCTCGTCGGCGCCGACCTCGACCTGCAGCTGCCGCTCGACGCCCCGCAGGGCACCTACACGGCCACGCTCACGCTCACCGCGCTGAGCTGACCGACCCGCAGTCCCCGTCCCCGCCCGCCCGGTCCTCGTCCCGGGCGGGCGGGGGCGGCACTACCCGCAGCGCCCGCCGCACCCGCCGCACCCGCACCCGTCGTCACCGTCGACC
>NZ_JAANNB010000177.1 GCF_011603975.1 Cellulomonas sp. IC4_254
CCCCCCGCCGTCCACGCTCCGGGACGCCGACGCCGCCGACTTCGTCACCGCGGCGCTCCCCCGGATCGCCGTGCTGCCCGGCGTCCGCGTCGACACCGTGGGCACCGCCCCCGACTACCGGGTGCTGCACGACGCCCCGGTGCTCACCGTCACGGCCCAGCCCAGCGAGCGGACGGACTGGTTCGACCTGGGCGTCACCGTCACGATCGACGGCCGCACCGTGCCGTTCGGCCCGCTGTTCGCCGCGCTGGCCCAGGGGCGCCGGCGGATGCGCCTGGTCGACCACACCTACTTGTCGCTCGACCACCCGGCGCTCGAGCCGCTGGCCGCGCTCGTCGCCGAGGCCCGCGAGCTCGCCGAGTGGGAGACCGGGCTGCGGGTCAGCCGGCACCAGACGAGCCTGTGGGCCGACCTGGCGGAGCTGGCCGACGAGGCCGAGGCGCCGGACGCGTGGCGCGGGCTGCTCGCCGAGGCCGCCGGGGACGCCCCGGCGCCGGTGCCGACCCCCGCCGGGCTGCGCGCCCAGCTCCGTCCCTACCAGGCCGAGGGGTTCGCGTGGCTGGCGTTCCTCTGGCGGCACCGGCTCGGCGGGATCCTGGCGGACGACATGGGGCTGGGCAAGACCCTGCAGACCCTGGCGCTGCTCCAGCACGCCGTCGACGGGTGGGAGCCGGGTGAGGAACGCCGCCCGTTCCTCGTGGTCGCGCCGACGTCGGTGACCCCGAACTGGGTGGCCGAGGCCGCACGGTTCACGCCGGGCCTGACGGTGCGCCGCGTCGAGGCGACCCAGGCCGCCGGACCGACGCCGATCGCCGAGGTCGCCGCGGGCGCCGACGTCGTCGTCACGTCCTACGCCCTGCTGCGCCTGGACGCCGACGCGTACCGGGCGGTCGGCTGGGCCGGGCTCGTCCTCGACGAGGCGCAGCAGGTGAAGAACCCGTCGTCCCGCGTGCACCGCGCCGCGAAGGACCTGGGCGCGCCGTTCACCGTCGCGCTCACCGGCACCCCGGTGGAGAACTCGCTCACCGAGCTGCACGCGCTGCTCGACCTCGTGACCCCCGGCCTGCTGCCGCCCGCCGCCACGTTCGCGCTGCAGTACGTCCGCCCGATCGAGGACGCGCACGCCGGCATCACCACCGGGCCCGGCGCGGGCGACGTCCCGGAGTCGGCCGCCCGGCTGCGTGCCGGCCGGCTCGAACGCCTCCGCCGCCGGATCCGGCCGTTCCTGCTGCGCCGCACCAAGGACCTCGTCGCCGCGGACCTGCCCGAGAAGCAGGAGCAGACGCTGACGGTCGCCCTCGACCCCGTGCACCGCGACGTCTACGACCGCTACCTGCAGCGCGAGCGGCAGAAGGTGCTCGGCCTGATCGAGGACCTGGACCGGCAGCGGTTCATCGTCTACCGGTCGCTGACGCTGCTGCGGATGCTCGCCCTGGACGCCTCGCTCATCGACCCGGCACTGGCCGGCAGCCCGTCCGCCAAGCTCGACGCGCTGCTGGAGCAGCTGGACGACGTCGTCGCCGAGGGGCACCGCGCGCTCGTGTTCAGCCAGTTCACGTCGTACCTGGCCCGCGCGGCCGACCGGCTCGACGCCGCCGGCGTGCCGTACGTGTACCTGGACGGGTCGACGACCCGGCGCGGCGAGGTGGTCGACGAGTTCCGCACCGGGGACGCGCCCGTGTTCCTGCTGAGCCTCAAGGCGGGCGGCACCGGGCTGAACCTCACCGAGGCCGACTACGTGTTCCTGCTCGACCCGTGGTGGAACCCCGCCGCCGAGCAGCAGGCCGTCGACCGCGCGCACCGGATCGGGCAGGACCGGCCGGTGCTGGTCTACCGCTTGATCGCCGAGGACACCATCGAGGAGAAGGTCGTCGCGCTGCAGGCGCGCAAGGCCGCGCTGGTGGACGCCGTGCTGGACGACGGCGACCTGTTCTCGACCGCCCTCACCGCCGACGACCTGCGCGACCTCCTGGGCTGATCAGGGTCGCGCGGACGACCCGCGGCCGTCCGCGGCGACCAGGCCGAGGTAGTGCGCCAGCGCGTGGTCGACCTGCGCCATCGCGTCCCGGCCGAGGTAGTCGACCGGGTCGGCGGACAGGTAGTCGACGTCGACGGTCCTGATCTGGTCGACGAGCACCCGCGTCGGGCGGCCGAGCACCTCGACCTCGGGTCGGGACAGCGCTGGCTGCGCACTGGTCGAGGTGGGCGCGACGGTGGCGACGGACCAGCTCAGATCGGTGGGCGAGAGGACCACGGCGTAGCGGCGACCACCCTGCTCGTGCCCGCGCGGTGCACCGAGGTCGACACGGTGCACCGCCCCGCGGATCACCAGGCGTCCGGCTCGTCGGCGAGGTTCTCGTCCCGCAGCCGGTCGGCGTCCCGGCGCATCTGCTCCAGCCACCGCTCGTGGTCGAGCAGGCGCAGCGCACGCCGGATCGTGTCCGTCGTGCTCTCGCCCGCCGCTGCCGCGGCCGCGAGGATCCGCTCGTCCTCCGGGCTCGGTCGGAAACCGATGGTGCGCGTCGCCATGACGACGAACCTACGCCGGTGTTGCACATCTGTTCAACACGCTCCCCGCGCCGGTCCGTCGGCGCTGTGGTGGAGTGACCCCGTGCTCCACCGATCCGACGACCCCTGGCACGTCCGGCAGTCCCGCCTGGACCTGCACCACCCCGCGGCCGCCGCCTCCGTGCTGACGCTGTCGAACGGCTACCTCGGCGTGCGCGCCGTGCCCGAACGACCCGGGCACGGGCTGGGACCGGGCACCCTGCTCGCGACCGTCTACGAGGAGGTGCCGCACACCTACGCCGAGCGCGCGTACGCCTACCCGGCGGTCGACGAGGTGCTCGTCCCGGTGGTGGACGCGTGGGCGCTCGGCTGGGCGGTGGACGGCGACCCGGTCGACGCGCCCCCGGCCGACATGCCCCCGGCCGAGGAGGACGGGCCCCGGCACGACACGCCGCACGACGACCGGGTCCTCGACCTGCGCCGCGGCGTGCTCGACCGCGAGCAGCGCTGGACGGCCCCCTCGACCGGCGCCACCGTCACGCTGAGCTCCCGCCGGCTCGTCCCGCTCACCCGGCGCGGGGTCGTCGCGACCCGGTGGCGGCTGCGGGCCGAGGCCGACGTGACGCTGACCGCCCGCCCGGTCCCGGGCTGCGGGCACGCGGACGCGGGGCCGGCGCAGGAGCCCGGGGTGCGGACGCTGACCTGCCGGCACGACCCCGAGGGCTCCGCCGTGCACCAGCGCGCCGAGCGGTCCGGCCGCGAGGTGGTGGTCCGCACGGCGCACGAGGTGACCGCCGAGGACGGGGTCGCGGCCACCTGGTCGACCGACGACCCGCACGGCGCGGTGCTGACCGTCGACCTGCGCGCCGGCCAGTCGGTCGAGGTCGTCGTGCTCGCGGCGTACGCGGGCGGGTCCGACCCGGAGGCGCTGCACACCCAGGCGGACGCCGAGCTGCGCGCCGCCCGCGCGGCCGGCTGGTCGGGGCTGCGGCACGAGCAGGAGACCGAGCTGGCGGGCGTCTGGGCGCGGGGCGACGTGCTGGTGGCGGGCGACGACGAGCTGCAGCAGGCGGCGCGCTACGCGCTGCTCCAGGTCGTGCAGGCCTCGGCGCAGGCGGACGGCGCCGGCATCCGGGCCAAGGGGCTGGCCGGGACCGGGTACCACGGGCACACGTTCTGGGACTCGGAGTGCTTCGTGCTCCCCGTGCTCGACCACGTGCTGCCCCGGGCGGCGGCGGACCACCTGCGCTGGCGGCACGCCACGCTCCCGCAGGCCCGCGCCCGGGCCGTCGAGCTCGGCCTGCCGGGCGTCACGTTCCCGTGGCGGACGATCAGCGGCCGCGAGTGCTCGGGGTACTGGCCCGCCGGGACGGCGGCCTTCCACGTCAACGCCGGCATC
This sequence comes from Cellulomonas sp. IC4_254, assembly GCF_011603975.1. Classification (GTDB taxonomy): domain Bacteria; phylum Actinomycetota; class Actinomycetes; order Actinomycetales; family Cellulomonadaceae; genus Cellulomonas. Next base: position 3,908 of record NZ_JAANNB010000177.1, read on the forward strand.
GGCATGGCCGCGGCCCGGCACGTGGCGGCGACCGGCGACGAGGTCTTCGACCGGGACGTCGCCGTCGACCTGCTCGTGCCGACCGCCCGGCTGTGGGCGGGCCGGGGGCACCACACGCCCGACGGATTCCGGATCGACGGGGTCACCGGCCCGGACGAGTACACCGCGGTCGTCGACAACAACACGTACACGAACCTCGTCGCGCGGGAGAACCTCCGGGCCGCCGCCGACGCCTGCGAGCGGCACCCGCAGGTCGCCGCGCGGCTCGGGGTGACCGCGACCGAGCGCGCCGAGTGGCGCCGCGCGGCCGACCGGATGATGGTGCCGCACTCGGCCGAGCTCGGGGTCACCGAGCAGCACGAGGGGTTCACGCGGCGCGCCCCGTGGGACTTCACCGCCCCCGAGAACACCCGGTACCCGCTGCAGGAGCACCACCCGTTCGTCGAGATCTACCGGCGGCAGGTCACCAAGCAGGCCGACCTGGTGCTCGCCCTGCACGTCGCCGCCGACGACATCCCCGTCGAGCAGAAGCGCCGCGACTTCGCGTACTACGAGGCCATCACCGTGCGGGACTCCTCGCTGTCCGCGCCGGCGCAGGCCGTCGTCGCCGCGGAGGTCGGGCACCCGGACCTCGCCTACGCGTACGCCCGGGAGTGCGCGCTGATCGACCTGTCCGACCTGCGCGCGTCGAGCGCCGAGGGGCTGCACGTCGCGGCGCTGGCCGGCGCGTGGACCGCGCTGGTCGTCGGGCTGGGCGGGCTGCGGCAGCGGGGCGACGCGGTGCACCTGACGCCGCGGCTGCCCCGCCGGCTCACCCGGATCGCGTTCACGGTGCTCCAGGCCGGCGCCCGGGTCGAGGTCGACGTGCGGCAGGACGTCGTCGCCTACCGGCTGCTGTCCGGCGAGGAGGCGCGGCTCACCCACCACGGCGACCCGGTGCACCTGACGACGGCGGCCCCGGAGCAGGAGCGCCCGCAGCCGCCCGCCGAGCACCACCCCAGCCCGCCGCAGCCGCCGCACCGGCACCCGGTGTTCGACGAGACCTGACCGCCGAGGTCGTCGGTCCCGCCCCCGGGACCGGCGTGTCGCACCGCGTGCCGGGGCACGACCGACGACCTCGGCGCGCGCGGGCTCAGCGCAGGTAGGCCGCCGCGGCCGCGCGGACGGCGGCGCCCGTGCGCTCGAGCGCGGCCGTCCGCACGGTCCACTGCTGCCAGTGCAGGGTCACGTCGACGTGCCGCCCGGGGTCGAGGTCGACGAGCGTGCCGTCCGCCTCCCCCGCGCTGGCGTCCGCGTCGGGCAGCATCCCCCAGCCCAGGCCCAGGCGGACCGCCGTGGTGAAGTCGGCGGAGGCGGGCACGTGGTGCCGCGGCGGCAGCGCCGGGTCGGCGCCGCGGCCGCGCAGGTAGCGGTCCTGCAGGTCGTCCTTGCGGTCGAACACCACCAGCGGGGCCGTCGCGAGCCCGGCCGGCGTCGGGCCGTCCGGCAGCAGCGCCGCCGCCCGGTGCGCCGCGACCATCGGCCGGTACCGCAGCACCCCGAGCCGGTGCGAGGTGCAGCCCTGGACCGGGCGGGCGGCGGTGGTGATCGCGGCGACCACGGTGCCCTCGCGCAGCAGGTCGGCGGAGTGGTCCTGGTCCTCGCGGTGCAGGTCGAACACGATCTCGTCCGCGAGCGGCGCCAGCGCCGGCAGCACCCAGGTGCCGAGCGAGTCGGAGTTCACGGCGATCGGCAGCACCGGCCGGCCGGAGGTGGCGCCGGCGGTGACCGCGGCGTGCGCCTCGTCGGCCAGGGCGAGCAGCTGGCGCGCGAGCCGGAGGTACACCTCGCCGGCCGCCGTCACGCCCGCGGGCCGCGTCCGCCGGACGAGCACCTGCCCGACGGCGGTCTCCAGCGCCCGGATCCGCTGGCTCACCGCGGACTGCGTGAGGTGCAGGGCGACGGCGGCGCCCTCGAACGAGCCCTCGTCGACGACGGCGAGCAGGGCGCGAAGCTGCGGGAGGTCGACGTCGGCCATGCGGGGACCCTACCGAGGACCGCCGGGCCCGGGCGGGCCGGAGGTCCCATCAGCCACGCTGATGCACCACCACTATCAGTCGTTGGACTGATGTCGACCCGGCGCCCTACCGTCGGCCCGTGCCCACCTCCCTCGCCGCCGTCCTCACCGGCCTCGCCTTCGGCCTGTCGCTGATCGTCGCGATCGGCGCCCAGAACGCGTTCGTGCTCCGCACCGGCCTGCGCCGGGTGCACGTGCTGCCGGTGGTCGCCGTGTGCGCGCTGTCCGACGCGGCGCTGATCGCCGCCGGGGTCGCCGGTCTCGGGACCCTCGTCGACCAGCACCCGGCCGTGCTGACCGTGGCGCGGCTGGCAGGCGCGGCCTTCCTGCTCGGGTACGCGGTGGTCGCGGCGCGGCGGGCGCTGCGTCCCGCCGGGGCCCTGACGACGGAGGACGCGGACGCCGCCGCCCCCACCCGGGTGTGGCCCGTGGTCGCGACCTGCCTCGCGCTGACCTGGCTCAACCCGCACGTGTACCTGGACACGGTCGTGCTGCTCGGGTCGGTGGCGGGCACGCACGGCGCGGACCGGTGGTGGTTCGGCGGCGGCGCGGTGCTCGGCAGCCTGCTGTGGTTCACCGGCCTCGGGTACGGGGCGCGGCTGCTGCGGCCGCTGTTCGCCCGGCCCGGCGCGTGGCGGGTGCTCGACGGGGTGATCGCGCTGGTGATGACGGCGATCGCGCTCAGCCTGCTGCTGGGGCTGTGACCGCCCGGCTCAGGCCGCCGCGGCCCGGCGCCGGCGCACCAGAGCCGTCACCCCGTAGATCGCCACGACGACCGCGACCAGCCCCGCCGTCGAGAGCAGCTGCCCCCGGGCGGACCCGTCCGCGAGCATCAGCACGACGAGCCCGGCCAGCGCGGCGAGCGTCGCCCACGTCAGCCACGGGTAGCCCCACATCCGCAGCGGCAACCGCTCGCCGCGCTCCCGGGCCTGCGCCTCGAGCCGGGGCCGCAGCCGGAGCTGCGCGACGGCGACCAGCACCCAGACCACCAGCAGCGCCGCGCCGACCGCGTTGAGCAGGATGCCGAGCAGCGTGTCCGGCAGCGCCCAGTTCAGGCCGACGGCGACGACGCCGAACGCCACCGACACCAGCACCGCGACCCACGGCACGTCGCGGCGGGACACCCGGCGCAGCAAAGCGGGGCCGTCGCCCCGGCCCGCCAGCGAGTACGCCATCCGGGACGTCGCGTACACGTTCGCGTTGAACGCGGACAGCAGCGCGATGACGACGACGGCCTCCATCAGCCGCGCCGCGCCCGGCAGCCCGGCGACGTCGAGCACCGCGACGAACGGCCCCTGCTGGAGCACCGGGGCGTCCCACGGCAGGACGAGCACCATGATCGCGACCGAGCCGACGTAGAACAGCAGGATCCGCCACAGGATCGTGCGGGTGGCCCGGCCGACCGCGCGCTGCGGGTCCCGCGCCTCGGCGGCGGCGATCGTCACGATCTCGATGCCCCCGAACGCGAACACCACCACCAGCAGGCCCGCCGCCACGCCACCGACCCCGGCCGGCGCGAACCCGCCGTGGCCGAGCAGGTTGGTGGTGCCGACCGGGTCGGTCCCCGGCAGGAGGCCCAGCACCAGCAGGACGCCCAGCACGAGGAACACCACGATCGCGGCGACCTTGACCAGCGCGAACCAGAACTCGAGCTCGCCGAACTTGCGGACCCCCGCCAGGTTCGCCGCGGCGAACACCGCGACCACCACCAGCGCGACCGCCCACTGCGGCACGCCCGGCAGCCAGCCGGTGACGATCCGGGACACGCCCGTGACCTCGGCGCCGAGCACCATGATCAGCGTGAACCAGTAGACCCAGCCGAGCGTGAACCCGGCCCACCGCCCCAGCGCGTGCTCGGCGTACACGGAGAACGACCCGCTCGCGGGGAGCGCGGACGCCATCTCGGCGAGCATCCGCATCACCAGGACGACGAGCACCCCGGCGATCGCGTAGGACACCAGCACCGCCGGGCCGGCCGTGGCGATGCCGACGCCGCTGCCGAGGAACAGCCCGGCGCCGATCGCGGAGCCGAGGCCCATCATCGTCAGGTGCCGGGTGCGCAGACCCTGGCCGAGGTGGTCCCGGGCGCCCTCCGGCGCGGCGGCGGGGTCG
>NZ_JAANNB010000178.1 GCF_011603975.1 Cellulomonas sp. IC4_254
GCGGGTGCGTGCTCGGCGGGGTGGGTGCCCGGCGTCAGCGCGTGTAGGCGCGCCAGCCCTCGCGGGTGCGGCGGTCGCGCTCCCGACGCAGCTCCCGGCGCTCGCGCGCCTGCGCGCGGAGCAGCGCCCAGCGGTCGCGCGACTCCTGCGGCTCCGGCAGCAGCACCGCCTCCCGCGCGGCGCGGGCGGCGCGCTCGGCCTCCTGCGCCTGCTCGGCGAGCGTCGACGCGTGCTCGGCGAGCTGCCCGAGCACCGCGGACGCCTCCTGCAGCTCGGCGACGAGCGCGCGGAACCGGCGCCACAGGTCGCGGCCCAGGACGAACGCGCCGACCAGGGTGCCGAGGACCAGCACGGACCACACGACCACCCAGACCATCGGGCCAACCTATCCCGTCAGCCCGCGGCCGGCGTGCGGTCGGTGCCGTCGGCCAGCGGGCCGTACGCGGCCAGCGCGGCGCGCGCCCGGGTGGCGACGTCGCGCGCGACCTCCGGGGGCCGCACGTCGAGGACGTCGTCCGCGGCCTGGAGCAGCAGGCTGCGCAGGAACGCCCGCTGCCCGACGCGCACGTCCACCTCGAACGACCCGTCGGGCAGGTTCCGCACGTCCTCCACCGGCACCGTCTCCGCGACCCAGCGCCCCGTGCTGCGCAGGTGCAGCGTGGCCACGTCGCCCTCGAGGTCGAACCGGAACTCCGCCGTCGCACCGCGGCCCGCACCGGGGTGCGGCTCCGCCGGCACGTCCAGCACCTCCGCGGCGAGCACCCGGTCCAGCCGGAACAGCCGCTCGTCGCCCGCGCGCAGGCACCACGCCTGCAGGTAGGACCGCTCGTCGCTGGTCGTCATCCGCAGCGGGTCCACGTCGCGGTCGCTCGTCACGTCCGAGGCGTTCACGTACCGGATCCGCAGCCGGCGGCCCGTGGCGAGCGCGCGGCGGATCTCGGCGACCACCTCGGGCCGGCCGTCGACGGCGAGCCGGACGTCGACCGCGCCCGCGGCCTCCCCCGTCGCGGCCGTCAGCTTGGCCAGCGTCGAGCGCAGCACCTCCGCCTGCTCGGGGTCGAGCGTCGGGCCGAGGTCCGCCACCATCGCGCGCAGCGCCGCGAGCAGCGTCACCGCCTCGCGGGTGCCCAGGCGCAGCGGCCGGGTCATCCCGCGGGACTCCGTCAGCCGGATCTCGCCGCGGTCGTAGGAGTCCGCGTCGAAGTCGATGAGGTCGTGCGGGTAGTAGCCGGGCGTGCCGCTCATCCACAGCGTGTCGACGTCCGCCATCACCTGCGACGGGGTCACCCCGAAGTGCTCGGCCAGCTGCTCGACGGACACGCCGTCGTTGCGGTCGAGGTAGCCGATCATGCCGAGCAGCCGCAGCAGCCGCTCGCTCGCGCGCTCAGCCACGGCGGTCCTCCTCGGCGTCGGGGGTGCTGGGGGTGCCCGCGGCGTCGGGGGCGCCCCCGTCGAGGGTCGCCGCGACCCGCAGCAGGCCGAGCACGGCCTCCCGCAGCTCCGGGGGGTCCGCGACCAGCACCGCGTCGCCGTAGCCGGCGACCTCCTCCGCGAGCTCCCACGTCGCCCGGTAGCCCACGCGCACCAGGTCCCGGTCCGCGACGGCGGCCCGCAGCTCCGGCGACGCGTCCGCCGGGAGCCCGGTCGGCTCGCCGCGCGCCCGCAGCGCCTCCGCGCGCTCGGCCCGCAGCGCCAGCACGGCCGTGCGCTCGTCGCTGACGTCCCACGACCGCAGCGCGGCCGCGGTCTGGTCCGGCGTCGGCGCCTCGAACGACCCGGCGGCGCCGACCACGCGGACGCGGCCCTCGATCCGGCTCAGCCGGAACGACCGGGTGCCGCCGCGGTCCACGTCGAAGCCCACGAGGAACCAGCCGCCGCGCCGCGCGACCAGCCGCCACGGCTCGACGAGGCGCTCGCGCACCTCGCCCGTGCTCGCCGCGCGGTAGGTGAACCGCACCCGCTGGCGTACCTGCACCGCGTCCAGCAGCGGCGGGAACGCATCGCCGCCCGCCCGCACGCGCGGCGCCAGCCCGGCCGCGAGGTCGCTCGACCCCGCGCCCGCGCCGACCGCGCGCAGCTTGGTCAGCGCGCGGGACGTGTCGGCGCGCACCGACCGGTCCTGCCAGAACTCGGCCGCCAGCGACAGCGCGCCCAGCTCCGCGGACGTCAGCTCCAGCGGCGGCAGCGCGTACGCGTCCTGGTCGATCCGGTAGCCGACGTCGTCGCCGTGCCCGGCCGACGTCACGGTCGCCACCGGGATGCCGAGGTCGCGCAGCGTGTCCTTGTCCCGCTCGAACATCCGCTCGAACGACTCGTCGGACGGGGCGTCGCCGTAGCCCGCGACCGTGCGGCGGATCTGCTCCTTCGTCATCCGGCCGGGCGTGTGCACCAGGGCGATGACGAGGTTGAGCAGCCGCTCGGCGGGGTGGATCTGTTCGGGCATCGGGGACAACCGTAGTGGCCGGTAGCGTGGTCCGGTGATCACATGGCGCTCGGGCACGGTGGAGCAGGTCGGACGGTCGTGGCCCGGGGCCCAGGAACTGACGGTCGTCGTCGCCGACGGCGTCTCCGGACCGGACCCGGTGACCGTGCGGGCCCTGGCCTACCCGGCCCTCGTCGGCGACCTCCGCCCCGGCGACACCGTGCTGCTCAACGTCTCGGCGCTCGCGCGCGGCCTCGGCACCGGCGGGTACGCCCTGGTCGTCGCCCCCGGGTCGCCGGACCGGCTCCCGGCCGACCCGCCCGCGGGGCCCGGCCACCTCGTGAAGGCCCGGTACACCCCGCTGCAGGCGATGGTGCTCGGCGTCGACGACCAGGAGTCCCCGCACCACGAGGTGCTGCGCGACGCCGACGACCTCGCCGGGCTGCCGGTCGTCGTGGCCGACCTGCACTCCGCCCTGCCGGCCGTCGTCGCGGGCGTGCGGTACGCCGACGCGCTGCTGCACCGGCCCGGCTCCGGTGTCCCTCCGCTGCGCGTCGCCTACGTCATGACCGACGGCGGCGCCCTGCCCGCCTGGTTCTCCATGGCCGTCGCCGGGCTGCGCGACGCCGGCTGGATCGAGGCGTGCGTCACCGCCGGGCAGGCGTTCGGCGGCGACCACGAGGCCGTCACCCTGCACACCGCCCTGCTCGCCGCGCGGCACGTGGTCGGCGCGGACGTCGTCGTGGTCGCCCAGGGGCCCGGCAACCTCGGCACGGGCACGCGGTGGGGGTTCTCCGGCGTCGCCGCCGGAGAGGCGGTCAACGCCGCGGCCGTGCTCGGCGGCCGGCCCGTGGCGTCGCTGCGCGTGTCCGGCGCCGACGCCCGCGAGCGGCACCTCGGGGTGTCGCACCACTCGCTGACCGCGTACGGCCGGGTCGCGCTGGCCCCCGCCGACGTGGTGGTCCCGGTGTTCGACCCGGCGGCGGCACCCGTCGCCGACGCGCCGGTGGCCGGCGCCCCGGGTGCCCTGCGCACCGGCGGCGCCCCGGGGGCGCTGCGCTCCGGCGCCGGGCCCGCGGACGGCGGTGCCGGTCCCGGCGACCAGCCCGGCCTGCACGTGCCCGACCCGCAGACGCACCTGGACGCGCACCTCGCCGCCGTCGGGCGGCGCGTCGCCCAGCAGGCCCGGTCGCTCGGCGAGCCCGCCGGCCGGCACCGGCTCGTGGACGTGCCGGCCGGGGCCGACCTGCTGACCGCGCTCGGCGGGTCACCGGTGCGGCTGTCGACCATGGGCCGGGGGCTGGCGCAGGACCCGGCGGCGTTCCTCGCAGCCGCGGCCGCAGGTGTGCACGCCGCGCGGCTGGCGCGGGGGGCCTGAGCGCGACGGGCGCGCCGGGCGCGGTCCGCCCAGCGGGCATGGCGTCGGGCGCGGCTGGCCCGCGTCGCCTGATCGCGACGGTCGCGCCGGGGAGTCCGCCCAGCGGGGCGCGGTGTCCCGCGGCGGCGGGTCGGTGGCTCACGGCGCGGACGCCGAGTCCTCCACAGGCCGGGTCGCGCGATGCGTCCCCAGGTTCGTGACTCCGGGCGCAAGCCGTGTCGGTGGTCGTCCCTAGGGTGGTGACATGCCCGCTGACCTGCGTGAATCCCTCCCGGAGCCCGGCGCCTCGCCGCGCTCCGCGGCGCGCGCGTGCTGCCGTGGGTGCGGGTGTGGGGGCCGGGGCCGCGACGACAGCGCGAGCAGAGGCCCAGGACCGCGCGAGGCCGCGGCCGCGGCCGCCGTCGTCGCCGAATGCCTCGACCCGGACCTGCCGAGGCACGAGCAGGTGGAGGAGGCGCTCGACCGCACCCCGACCGGCGTGCCGCTGGTGCGGCTGCTGGAGGCGCTCGACCCGCGGTCGCTCGACGACTACGACCTCGTCGAGCTCGCGGCCGGGTACAGCCGGATGGCCGGGTGGGTGCACGCGAACCTCGCGGCCGTGGCCGTCGAGCTCGCCCGGCGCCCCGCCATGGCCCCGCGACTGGACCCGCGCTCCGGCGGCGGCACCCGGATCACCTCCGAGCGGGTCGCGGCGACCGCGCTGTCCGCCCGGTTGCGGCGGTCACCGCAGGACACCGCGGCCCTCGTCCGGGAGGGGAGCGAGTTCTCCGGCGACCTCGCCGCCACCGGGGAGGCGCTGCGTGCGGGCCGGATCAGCGTGCCGGCGGCACGCGCGATCGCCGCACGGCTGGCCGACCAGGTGACCTGGGTGTCGCAACCGGTGCAGGACGTCGTGCTGCCGCGCGCGGAGCACTCGACGGTCACCCAGGTGAAGGCGGACCTCGAGCGTGCCCTGCTCGAGGTCGACCCCGAGCACGCAAGGGACCGACGGGACGTCGCGCGTGCGCAGCGGCGCGTGACCCACCCGCGCGCGCTCCCCGACCAGATGGCTGCGATGCACGTCGTCCTGCCCGCCGAGCACGCCGTCGCGATCGACACCGCCCTGGAGCGCGCGGCCCGCTCCGCCCGCACCGGTGGCGACCCGCGCACGCTCGACCAGCTGCGCGCCGACGGCCTCGTCGACTCGATCCTGACCGGCACGCCGCCCACCACGCAGGACGCGTCACCCACGGCGGTGCCCGGGTCGCTGCCGGCACCCCGGGACGGCGCACGGGTGCCAGCCGGGGCGACGCGGGACGCTGAGTCCCGTCACGGCGCTGCCGACGACGCCGGGATGAGGGCCGGTGCGGGGATCGGGGCGAGCAGAGATGTTCACGCTGACCTCGATGCCCGCGCCGAGGGCGGTGCCGGGCGCGGGGCCGGTGCGGGGATGGGGACGCGGAAGGATGCTCACGCTGACCTCGATGCGCGCGTCGAGGGCGGTGCCGGGATCGGGGCCGGTGCACTCTCGCCCGCAGGCCCCGCGCAGCGGTCCGGCACCCGGGACCCGCGGACCCATGTCCTCGTGACGGTCCCCCTGTCCTCGCTCATCGGCGAGGACGACGCACCGGCGGACCTGGCAGGGTTCGGTCCGATCGACGCCGCGACCGCGCGCGCCCTCGCACAGGGCGGCGTCTGGCGCCGGCTGGTCACGGACGGCCTGTCCGGCTCGGTCCTGGACGTCGGACGCACGACCTACCGGCCCCCGGCGGCGCTGGCCGACCACGTGCGGTTCCGCGACCGGACCTGCACCTACCCGGGCTGCTCGGTACCCGCGCAGCGCTGCGACCTCGACCACAGCGACGACTGGTCACCCGGTCCCGACGACCCGCGGCCGCCGGGCAGCACCAGCCACACCAACCTCGGTCCGATCTGCCCGCGCCACCATCGCGTCAAGCACCAGGCCCGGTTCGACGTGCGGCAACCCGCGCCCGGCGTCCACGAGTGGACCGATCCCACCGGCCACCGCTACCGCACGCGTCCCGGGACGGCGGCGCCGCCCGAGCACCTCACCGGCCCGCGCCGTGTGCGTGACTCGTCGCGCGCCGTGCAGGACCGGCCGGCGCGCAGGGTCGGGACCGACGAACCGACCGCGCGGGCTCGACCGGGCAGACCCGGCAGGGACGCGACCGAGGACCCACCACCGTTCTGACGCGCGCGCCAGACACGCCGATCCCCCTGCCGTGACGTCTGCCCTGGGGTGCCGCCGGCCGGTCGACGGCGACGGCGACGGCGACGTCAGGTGACCCCGGCGACGGTTACGGCCATCGCGACGTCAGGCCGCCCGGGCGAGGGTGACGGGCAACGACCTCAGGCCGCACGGGCGACGGCCGAGGGCCGACCACCAGGTCGGCGATCCGAGGCGGCGACAGTCAGGCCGTCAGTCGTCCCGCGCGGTCCGCTGCCGTGCCGCCACGAGCGTCGCGAGCCGCTTCGCCTCCGCCCGGGCGCGCTCGCCGTCGGAGCGCTGCACGCCCATGACGGCGAGGGTGTCGCCGTCGTCGAGGTCGAGCTGGACCCACGGCCGGCCCTCGCCGAACCGCACCCACACGATCTCGCCCCACGTCACGGTGCGGGTGCTGGCGAGGTTCCGGACGCGCAGGCCCTCCGCCGTCGGGGTGGCGGCGACGGTGGCCTGGCGCCAGAGGAACCACACGATCGCCAGGCCGACGAGCGCGATGCCGCTGAGGTCGGCCGTGGACCACCCCTCGATGCCGGTGGTGGTGAGCAGCACGATGAGCAGCACGGTCGAGGCCGCCACCACCACCGCCAGGGTGCCGGTCACCAGGCGCGCGGCACGCGGCCGGAACACGTCGTCCAGCGCGGGGCGCCGGCCAGCGCCGTCCCCGTCGCGCGAGCCCCGCCCCGGATCCCCCGTCATCGCCCGTCGCCCGGGGTCAGAGCCGGCAGGCGTGGATGGACGTGACGAGGATGGCGCGGGCGCCGACGTCGTACAGCGCGTCCATGACCCGGTTGGTCTCGGAGCGCCGCACCATCGCGCGGACGGCGGACCAGTCGCGGTTGTGCAGGGGCGACACGGTCGGCGACTCGAGGCCCGGGGTGATCGCGACGGCCTGCTCGACCAGCTCGGTCGGCACGTCGTAGTCCATGAGCACGTACTCCCGCGCGGTGAGCACGCCCTGGAGGCGTCGCGTCAGGACGTCCAGCCCCGCGGGCTCCTCGACGTCGGCGCGCCGCACGAGCACGGCCTCGGACTTGAGGATCGGGTCGCCGAACACGTCGAGGCCGGCGGCGCGCAGGGTGGTGCCGGTCTCCACGACGTCGGCGATGACGTCCGCGACGCCGAGCCGGATCGCGGTCTCGACGGCGCCGTCCAGCCGGACGACCTCGGACGGCGCGACGCCCTGGCTGCGCAGGTAGTCGGCGACGAGCACGGGGTACGACGTGGCGACGCGGCGCCCGGCGACCTCGCGGACGTCGTTCATCTGGCCGGCCTGGGTCGCGAACCGGAAGGTCGACCGGGCGAAGCCGAGCTGCAGGTGCTCGGTGGCGGGCGACTCGGAGTCGAGCAGCAGGTCGCGGCCGGTGATGCCGACGTCGACGGTGCCGGTGCCGACGTACACGGCGATGTCGCGGGGCCGCAGGAAGAAGAACTCGACGCCGTTGTCGGCGTCGGGCAGGACGAGCTCACGGGAGTCGCGGCGCTGGCGGTAGCCAGCCTCGCGCAGCATGTCGGAGGCGGGCTCGGCGAGCGAGCCCTTGTTCGGGACGGCGATCCTCAGCACGGGGGTTCTCCGGGGTGTTCAGGTGTGAAAGGGAGCGGCGGGTCGAGCGGGCCGGGTCAGAGGTGGGCGTACACGTCCTCGAGCGTGAGGCCCTTGGCGACCATGAGCACCTGCAGGTGGTAGAGGAGCTGCGAGATCTCCTCGGCGGTGCGGGCGTCGCCCTCGTGCTCGGCGGCCATCCAGACCTCGGCGGCCTCCTCGACGATCTTCTTGCCGATCGCATGGACGCCGGCGTCCAGCTCCTTGACGGTGCCCGAGCCTGCGGGCCGGGTGGCCGCCTTCTCGGTGAGCTCAGCGAACAGCGCGTCGAACGTCTTCACGCCCGCCAGGGTAGACGGTCGCGCGGGCTCCCCCGGACCCCCGTCCAGCGCGGGGGCGCTCA
>NZ_JAANNB010000179.1 GCF_011603975.1 Cellulomonas sp. IC4_254
GGGCGCGGCGGACGTGCGGCGGAGGCGCCCGCCGCGGGGGGCCGGGGACGGGGCGGGCGGCTCGGCGGTCACGGGCCGCCGGAAGAGGTCTGCCACAGGAGGCTCCAGGTCGGGGCGTTGCCCGGGGGAGCGACGGCGCCGTCGACGGGCGCGTCCGACCGATCGGTCGCGCGCCGGCACCTCTGAGAGGTGGGCGCGGGCGCCTGGGTGCCAGCACCCGGGCGCCCGCGCGGCCCGCCGGTCAGCCGCGGGCGCGGAGCGCGACCACGACCTCGTCGAGCAGGTCGTCGACGGCGTCCTGGTCGTAGCCCTGGCGGAACTTGGTCGAGCGGAACCGCTGGTTCAGCACGTCCTCCGGCCGGAGCGCGGCGTCGGTCCCGTGGAGCGCGTCCGTCCCGCCGAGCGCGGCGGTCACGCGCGCGGCGAACGCGGCGACGTCCTCCTGGTCGTAGCCCTCGCGGAACGCGGTGACCGGCAGCGCTCGGACGCGCTCGGCGAACTGCTCGGCGGTCAGGTCGGCGCCCCGCGGGGCGCGCTCGGAGCCGCCGAGCAGTCGCGTGAGCCAGGACATCCCGCGGCCCCTCAGTCCGCGGAGCCCTCGGCGCCGGTCGCGCCGGTCGAGCCGGCCGAGCCGGCCGCGGGCCGGTCGGCGGGGGCGTGCACCGGGGCGACGGCCGCGTGGCTCTGCGCGGGGACGGTGTGCGGGGCGGTCGCCGCCGAGCCGCCGCCGAGCCCGCGGAGCAGGTCGAGCAGGTCGATGCCCGTCTGCGCCTTGAGCATCGTCGCCAGCTCCTGGACGCCCGTCGACACCTGGCCGGGCAGCCGGGAGGCGCCGTCCTTGTCGATGATCGTGATGTCGCCGATCGTGCCGAGCGCGTCGGCGTACGGCTGGGCGACCTTCGGCAGGGCGTCGAGCACCATCTGCAGCCGCGCCGACTCGGGGAACGCCTGGTACGCGTCGGACTCCGCCTTGATGGCGGCGGCGCGGGCCTCGCCCTGCGCACGCTCGGCGGCGGCCTGGGCCTCACCGCGCGCCTGGATGCCGTCGGCCTCGGCGCGGGCGATCGCGAGGGCACCCTCGGCACGGCGCTGCTGCTCGATCAGCGCGGCCTCGGCGCGGGCGCGGGAGGCGGACGCCTCGGCGTCGGCCTGGGCGGTGGTCCGCTGGGCCTCGGCCTCGGCCTTGCGGATCGCCGAGGTCTTGAACGCCTCGGCCTCCTGCTCGGCGGCGTACTTGCGGGCGTCGGCCTCCTGCGCGGCCTCGTACTTGCGGGCCTCGGCGGGCTTGCGGACCTCGGTCTGCAGCTCCTGCTCGCGCAGGGCCGCGCGGCGCAGCGCCACCTGCTCCTGCTGGATCAGGACCTCCTGCTGGGCCTCGGCCTGCGCGCGCTCCTGCGCGGCGGCGGCGTCGGCCTGGGCGGTCGCGGTCTCCTGGGCGATGGTGGCGTTGCGCAGCGCGAGCGCCTTGTTGGACTCGGCGATCTGCACGGCGGCCTCGTTGGACCGCTCGGTGCTCTCCTGCCGGGCCTGTGCCTCGGCGATCTCGGCGTCCCGGGCCACGGCGGCGGCGCGCGGCCGGCCGAGGTTGCGGATGTACTCGCCGGTGTCCTCGACGGTCTGGATCTCGAAGTTCTCCAGGATCAGGCCGCGCTCGGCCAGCATCGGCACCGCGATGTCCTTGACCTCCTTCGAGAACTCCTGGCGCTCGTAGAGGATCGACTCGACGGTCAGCGTGCCGGCGATGGTGCGGAGCACGCCGACGAGGACCTCGGAGGTCTGCTGCTCGATGACCTGCTCCTGGCTGCGGCCCGCGAACCGCTGGGCGGCGGCGCGGACCATGCGCTCGGTGCCGCCCACCTTGACGACCGCGATCGACCGCAGGGTCACGCCGACGCCCGACTTGGTGGTGGCGTCCTCGGCGGCGACCGGGAAGCTCTGCGACGCGAGCGACAGCCGGACGACCTGCTCGAAGATCGGCTTGACGAACGTGCCGCCGCCGATCACCACGCGCTGGCCGGACAGGTCGGTGGTCTCGTCGCCCGTCTCCGGGTTGATGACCGGCTTGCCGCTTTTGCGGCCGGTGATGATCAGCGCCTCGTCGGGCGTCGCGATCTTGAACCGGACCTTGGCGTAGATCGCCCCGACGATCGCGACAGCGACGACGATCACGACGGCCAGGACGACGATGAGGGCAGTTCCTGCGAGCTCCATGGGACTCCTCGGGCACGGCCGCGAGGCCGGTCGGGCGGGTGGTCTGCCTCGACCCTAGGCGCCCCCGCACCCCGAGGTCAGCCGTTTGCTGACGCATCACCCCACCGGTTCGCCGAGGTCGGCGGTTCCGCGCCGGGACCCGGCGTGTCGGCGCGGCGTGTCGGGCGGAACCGCCGACCTCGCGCGCCACCTGCTGGTCAGCCCGCGCGGACCGGCTCCGCCGCCGCCGGGAGGGTGTGCAGGGCCGCCACGAGGGGCGCCAGCTCCGGCGTGGCCTCCGCGCGCTCCAGGGCCTCGGCGAGCGCCGCGTCGTGCGTCGGCCGGGCGGCGCGCAGGAGCGCCTCGCCGGCCGGGGTCAGCTCGGTGTAGATCCCGCGGCGGTCGTCCTGGCACAGGATGCGGGTCAGCAGTCCGCGGTCCTCCAGGCGGGTCACGAGCCGGGTGGTCGCGCTCGCGCTGAGCGCCGCGGCGCGGGCGAGCTGCTGCATCCGCATGTGCCAGCCGTCCTGGCGGGACAGCGCGTCGAGCACCGTGAACTCCACGACCGACAGCTCGTGCGCCCCCTGCAGGGCGCGCTCCAGCGCCGCGTCCAGGGCGCCGTGCAGGGCGGCGAGCGTGCGCCAGCCCTGGGCGCGCACCTCCACCGCGTCGTCGCCGATCCCCATGCCGCCTCCTCGATGTCGTCAGCCATCCTACGCCGCTTGCGCAGATATGCGGCGCGTGCAAACATCTGTGCCGTTGCGTCTGCAACTAGTGCAGACGCGGGATGTTGCATACGCATGGAGGATGTCGTGCCCCTCGCCCTGCTCGCCCTCGCCCTGGGCGGCTTCGGGATCGGACTCACCGAGTTCGTCATCATGGGCCTGCTGCCCGAGGTCGCCGCGTCGTTCGACGTGACCGAACCGGTCGCCGGCTACCTCATCTCCGGCTACGCCCTGGCCGTCGCGGTCGGTGCCGTCGCCCTGACGGCCGCGGTCACGCGGCTGGACCGCAAGCGGGTCCTGACCGGGCTCATGGTGCTGTTCATCGTCGGCAACCTGCTGTCGGCCACGGCACCGACGTACGGGGTGATGCTGACCGGCCGGATCGTCGCCGCGCTGTGCCACGGCGCGTTCTTCGGCATCGGCGCGGTCGTCGCCGCCGGCCTCGTCGCCCCCGAGCGGCGCGCCGGTGCGGTCGCCACCATGTTCGCCGGCCTCACCACCGCGAACGTCCTGGGAGTGCCGTTCGGCACGCTCCTCGGCCAGCAGCTCGGCTGGCGGTCCACGTTCTGGGCCATCACGGCGATCGGCGTGGTCGCCCTGGTCGGCATCCTCGTCCTCGTGCCCGGCGCCCGGGCCCGCGACGGCGCGCCCGCCGCGTCGCTGCGCGCGGAGCTGGCGGCGTTCCGCGAGCCGCAGGTCTGGTGGTCGGTCGTCCTGACGGTGCTCGGCTACGGCGGCATGTTCGGCGCCTTCACCTACATCGCGTTCACGCTGACCGACGTCTCCGGCTTCGCCGCGTCGACCGTGCCGTGGCTGCTCGTGGTGTTCGGCGCCGGGATGTTCGTCGGGAACCTGGCCGGGGGCCGCGCCGCGGACCGCTCGCTGACCCGCACGCTCGCCGCGGTGCTGGTGGTCCTGACCGTCGTCCTCGTGGCGTTCGCGCTCACCGCCGGCAGCCGCCCGCTGACCGTCGTCTGGCTGGTGCTCATGGGCGCCGCCGGGTTCGCCACGGTCCCCGCGCTGCAGATGCGGATCATGCGGCACGCCGAGGGAGCGCCCACGCTCGCGTCCGGCGCGAACATCGCGGCGTTCAACCTGGGCAACGCGCTCGGGGCGTGGGTCGGTGGCGTGACCATCGGCGCCGGCCTCGGGTACACGTCGCCCATCTGGGCGGGCGCCGCGATCACCGTCCTCGGGCTCGGTGCCCTGCTGGCCGCCACCGCGCACGCGCGTCGTGCCGCGGCGCGCCGCACGGTCGACGCCGCTCCCGCCACCACCGAGGCGCCGGCCCGCGCCGCCGCCTGACCCACGAAGGAGACCCCGCATGTCCACCCTCCCCACCGTCGCCCTGCGCACCGGCACCCGGATGCCCCAGGTCGGCTTCGGCGTGTTCCAGGTCCCGGACGCCGAGACCACCGCCGCCGTCGCCACCGCCCTGGAGGCGGGCTACCGCAGCATCGACACCGCCGCCGTCTACGGCAACGAGGCGGGCACCGGCCGGGCGATCGCCGCCAGCGGCCTGCCGCGCGACGAGCTGTTCGTGACGTCGAAGCTCTGGGTCGCCGACCTCGAGCACCCGCGCGAGGCGTACCGGCGGACGCTCGACCGCCTCGGCCTCGACCGGCTCGACCTGTACCTGATCCACTGGCCGGCGCCCGGTCTCGACCGCTACGTGCACGCCTGGGCCGAGCTGGCGGCGATGCGCGAGGAGGGCCTCGTGCGCGAGGTCGGGGTGTCGAACTTCCAGCCGGCGCACCTCGACCGCGTCGTCCGCGAGACCGGCGTGACGCCCGTCGTCAACCAGGTCGAGCTGCACCCCGGGCTGCAGCAGCGCGAGCTGCGGGCGCACCACGAGCGCCTCGGCGTCGTGACCGAGGCGTGGAGCCCGCTCGCCCAGGGCGCGGTGCTGGACGACCCGGCGGTGACCGCGGTCGCCGCTCGGCACGGCGTCTCGCCGGCGCAGGCCGTGCTCCGCTGGCACCTGCAGCGGGGCACCGTCGTCATCCCGAAGTCGGTGACCCCGGGCCGGATCCGGTCCAACCTGGACCTGACCGGGTTTGTCCTCGACGAGGCGGAGCTCGCCGCGGTCGACGCCCTGGACCGCGGCCTGCGCACCGGCCCGCACCCGGACCGGTTCGACGGCTGAGGACCCCCGGGGCCGCTCAGGCCGGCCCGACCGCCCTGCCCGCGTCGGCGCCGTCGGCGGCCCACTCCTCGTCCGTGAGCAGCCGGCTGCGGATCAGGAACCGGACGCCCTCGGGGGCCTCCAGGCTGAACCCCGCGCCGCGGCCGGGGACCACGTCGATCGTCAGGTGCGTGTGCCGCCAGTACGCGAACTGGCTGCGGCTCATCCATACCGGCACGGCGAAGTCGTCGACCCGCAGGTCGCCCAGGTGGACGTCCGCGTCGCCGGTGAGGAACTCACCCGCGGGGTAGCACATCGGCGACGACCCGTCGCAGCAGCCCCCGGACTGGTGGAACATCAGCTCGCCGTGCTGGTCGCGCAGGCTCCGCAGCAGCGTGGCGGCCGCGGGGGTCAGGTCGACCCGCGTGGGTGCGTCCACGTGCCCTCCTCCCTCCGGTGCCGCGGCCGGCCGCCCGCCCTCGCCGGCGGCCGACCGCGGACCGCGTCGGATCAGAAGAACCCGAGCTTCTGGCCCGAGTAGGACACCAGCAGGTTCTTGGTCTGCTGGTAGTGGTCGAGCATCATCTTGTGGTTCTCGCGCCCGACGCCCGAGCCCTTGTAGCCGCCGAACGCCGCCGCGGCGGGGTACGCGTGGTAGCAGTTCGTCCACACCCGGCCGGCCTCGATGTCGCGGCCCGCGCGGTAGGTGATCGCCGACTCCCGGGACCAGACGCCGGCGCCCAGGCCGTAGAGGGTGTCGTTGGCGGTGTGGATCGCGTCCGAGTAGTCGGAGAACGACGTCACCGCGACGACTGGGCCGAAGATCTCCTCCTGGAAGATCCGCATCGAGTTCTTGCCCTCGAAGATCGTCGGCGTCACGTAGTACCCGCCGGCCAGGTCGCCGTCGAGCTCGGCGCGCGTCCCGCCGGTCAGCACCTTGGCGCCCTCGGCCTTGCCGATGTCGATGTACGACAGGATCTTCTCGAGCTGGTCGTTGGACGCCTGCGCGCCGATCATCGTCTCGGTGTCGAGCGGGTTGCCCTGCTTCACCGCCTCGGTGCGGGCGATGGCGTCGGCGAGGAAGCCGTCGTAGATCGACTCCTGGATCAGCGCGCGCGACGGGCAGGTGCACACCTCGCCCTGGTTGAGGGCGAACATCGTGAACCCCTCGAGCGCCTTGTCGTAGTAGTCGTCCTTCGCGCGGGCGACGTCCTCGAAGAAGATGTTCGGGCTCTTGCCGCCGAGCTCCAGGGTCACCGGGATGATGTTCTGGCTGGCGTACTGCATGATCAGCCGCCCGGTGGTGGTCTCGCCGGTGAAGGCGATCTTCCGGATCCGCGGGCTGGACGCGAGCGGCTTGCCCGCCTCGACGCCGAACCCGTTGACCACGTTGACGACGCCCGGCGGCAGCAGGTCCGCGATCAGCTCCATCAGCAGCAGGATCGACGCGGGGGTCTGCTCGGCCGGCTTCATGACGACGGCGTTCCCGGCGGCCAGCGCGGGCGCGAGCTTCCAGGTCGCCATGAGCAGCGGGAAGTTCCACGGGATGATCTGGCCGACGACGCCCAGCGGCTCGTGGAAGTGGTAGGCGATGGTGTCGGCGTCGATCTCCGAGATCGACCCCTCCTGCGCCCGGACCGCCCCGGCGAAGTACCGGAAGTGGTCGACGGCGAGCGGCAGGTCGGCCGCCAGCGTCTCGCGGACCGGCTTGCCGTTCTCCCAGGTCTCCGCGACGGCCAGCATCTCGAGGTTCTGCTCGATGCGGTCGGCGATCTTGTTCAGGATGACGGCCCGCTCCGTCGCGGACGTCTTCCCCCACGACCGCGCCGCGCCGTGCGCGGCGTCCAGCGCGCGGTCGATGTCGGCGGCGTCGCCGCGGGCGACCTCGGTGAACGTGCGGCCCGTCACCGGCGACGGGTTCTCGAAGTACCGGCCGGACGCGGGGGCGACGAACTCGCCGCCGATCCAGTGGTCGTAGCGCTCGCGGTAGGTGGCGGGGCTGCCGGGCTGCCCCGGCGCTGCGTAGACGGTCATGTGCGCCCTCCGTGCAGGCTGACCGGCCGCCGGCGGGGTGCGGCGGCGACCGGGCGCGCCGCCTCGTTGCGGCGCGTGCCCCGGACGCTAGGGCGGCGATGGTTGCAGGTGCGTTGCACCGCAGGTGGCGGCCGGTCACCGCCAGGGGTGCGCCGCGGGGCCGGTGTCGAGCCGCCGCACCAGCAGGTCCAGCCGGCCCGCCGCCCGGGCGTGCGCCGCCGACCCGGGCGGGGTCAGCGCCACCAGCCGCTCCCACGCCTGCCAGTCCTCGGCGCCCTCGTCCCGGTCGAGCCACCGCTCCAGCACCACCGGGTCGGTCGCGTGCAGCACCGCGGCGCGGACGTCGGAGGCGAGCGCGTCCCGGAGCTGCTCGATGCCGGGCGCCCGCGACCGCGGCAGCGCGGGCCCGGCGTACCGGTCGAGCGCGGCCCGCACGTCACCGCCGGCCAGCGCCTCCCGGACGCCCGCCACGTCGGTGGCGAGCGCGGCGGCCAGCCGGTACGGCCGGGACCGGTCGACCAGCCCGCCGGCCGCGCGGCGCAGCCGGGACACCTCGGCCCGGACGGCGACGTCGGACATCGCGTCGGGGTGCAGCAGCACGGCGAGCTCGTCGGCGTGCAGGCCGCGCGGGTGCGCGGCGAGCAGGAGCAGCAGCTCCGCGTGCCGGAGGGACAGCGGCCGGGGCGGGGCGCCGGGGGCGTGCAGCACCCCGGAGCCGGGGCGCAGCACCTCGAGCCGGGCGACGGCGGCGGCC
>NZ_JAANNB010000017.1 GCF_011603975.1 Cellulomonas sp. IC4_254
CGCAGCCGCGGCCGCCGCGAGGGCAGCGGCTGGCCGTTCGTCATCCCGTTCGTCGTGATCGCCGTGCTGTTCCTGGTGGTCCCGACCCTGTGGGGCCTGGGTCTGAGCTTCACCGAGCAGTCGCTGATGGGCAACGGCGGCTGGGTCGGGCTCGACAACTACGCCGAGGCGTTCGGCGACCCCGTCATGTGGTCCACCCTGGGCAACACCGTGGCGTTCACGCTGATGAGCACGATCCCCCTGGTGGTGATCGCGCTGGCCATGGCGCTGCTGGTCTACACCGGGCTCCCGGGCCAGTGGGTCTGGCGGCTGGCGTTCTTCGCGCCGTACATGCTGCCCGTCGCGGTCGTCGTGCAGATCTGGGTGTGGCTGTACCAGCCCGAGATCGGCTTCTTCAACTACTGGCTCGACCGGCTCGGGCTGGACAAGGTCGGCTGGCTGACCGACCCGAGCGTCGCCATGTGGTCGATGGCCCTGCTGACGCTCTGGTGGACCGTCGGCTTCAACTTCCTGCTGTACCTGTCGGCGCTGCAGGCCATCCCGGACCAGATGTACGAGGCCGCGGCCCTCGACGGCGCGGGCGCCTGGCGCCGGCTGTGGTCGATCACGCTGCCCCAGCTCCGGTCCACGACCGTGCTGATCACCGTCCTGCAGGTCCTGGCGTCGCTGAAGGTGTTCGACCAGATGTTCATCGCCTTCAACGGCGGCAGCGGGCCGGACGGCGTGACCCGGCCGATCCTGCAGTACATCTACGACACCGGGTTCACCGGGTACCGGATGGGCTACGCCTCGGCGATGTCCTACATCTACTTCGCGCTCATCATCGTGGTCGCCGTCGGGTTCCAGGTGCTGACCACCGCTCGCCGGAAGGAGCAGCGCCGTGGCCGTTGACACGCTCACCGCCCCCGCGACGGGCGGGTTCCGCCGCGCCTACGCGGAGCGCCGGGAGGAGAACCGCCGCACCCGCAGCCTGGTGCTCGGCCGCAGCAGGGTCGCCACCGTGCTGTCGGTGGTCCTGCTCGTGCTGCTCGCCCTGTCCTGGCTGCTGCCGCTGCTCTGGGCCGTGGACACCTCGTTCAAGACCGAGGCGCAGGCCCAGTCGGTGCCGCTGCAGTGGTTCCCCGACGGCGGGTTCACGCTGGAGAACTACCGCACGGTGTTCGCGCGCGGCGAGGTGCCGCGCTGGATGGCGAACACCCTGCTCGTCGCCGGGTCGGTCACGGTCCTCACCGTCGCGGCGTGCGCGCTCGCCGGCTACGGGTTCGCCCGCACCCGGTTCCGCGGCAAGAACCTGCTGTTCGCCGGCACCATCGCGCTGATCGCGGTCCCCGGCCAGATCCTCATCGTGCCGCTGTTCCGGCAGATGGAGGCCCTGGGCTTCGTCGACACCTACCAGGGCGTGATCCTGCCCCAGCTGGTGGCGCCGGTGATGGTCTACATCTTCAGCAAGTTCTTCGCGGAGGTGCCGCAGGAGATCGAGGACGCCGCACGGGTCGACGGGGCGGGGCACTGGCGGACGTTCTGGTCCATCGTGCTGCCGATCTCCCGGCCCATCGTGTCGGCGGTCGCGATCTTCGTGTTCATCGGCGCGTGGAACAACTTCCTGTGGCCGTTCATCGTCACCAACAACCCCGACCTGATGACCCTCCCGGTCGGCCTGTCCACGGTGAAGAACGCCTACGGCACGATCTACGCGCAGACCATGGCCTCGGCCGTGATCGCCGCCCTGCCGCTGATCCTGCTGTTCATGCTGTTCCAGCGGCAGATCGTCAAGGCGGTCGCCACCACCGGCCTGGGCGGCCGGTGACGCCCGGGTCCACCCCGGACGCATGACCCGCGAGCCGCGCCGCGCCCCTACGCTGGGGCGCGGCGCGGCGCCGTCCGAGGGGTCGACCGTGCGCGACGTGACCGAGGAGGTGGGCCGGTGACCGCCAAGCGGCGCCAGGCGGGCGTGACCATGCAGGACGTCGCGGCGCTGGCCGGGGTGTCCATCAAGACGGTCTCGAACGTCATCAACGGGTACCCGTACATCCGCCCGGGCACCAAGGAGCGCGTCGAGGCCGCCATCGAGCAGCTCGGCTACCGGGTGAACCTCTCGGCCCGGAACCTGCGCCAGGGCCGGACCGGGATGATCGGGCTGGCGGTGCCCGAGCTGAGCCTGCCGTACTTCGCCGAGCTCGCGGACTCCGTCATCCGGGCCGCCGAGCGCCGCGGCGTGATCGTCCTCATCGAGCAGACGAACGCCAGCCGCGAGCGCGAGCTCGAGGTGCTGCACGGCCAGCGCCGGCACCTGACCGACGGGCTGATCTTCTCCCCGCTCGCGCTGGGCACCGAGGACCGCGCGGCGTTCGCGGTCGACTTCCCGATGGTGCTGCTCGGCGAGCGGATCTTCGGCGGCCCGGCCGACCACGTGACCATGAGCAACGTCGAGGCCGCCCGCGCCGCGACCCGGCACCTCGTCGAGACCGGCCGGCGCCGGATCGCGCTGCTCGGGTCGCACGCGGGCGAGACCGTCGGCAGCGCCGCCCTGCGCCAGCGCGGGTACGAGCAGGCGCTCGCGGAGGCCGGCCTGCCGCTCGACCCGGCGCTGATCGGCGAGGCGGGCCGGTGGCACCGGTCGACCGGCGCCGCGGCGATGGCGCGGATGCTCGACGCCGGCACCGAGATCGACGCCGTGTTCGGCCTCAACGACGCCCTCGCGATCGGCGCGCTGCACGTGCTGCACGACCGCGGCGTCGCGGTGCCGGAGGAGGTCGCGGTCATCGGCTTCGACGACATCGAGGACGCGGCGTACGCGTCCCCGCCGCTGTCGTCGGTCGCCCCGGGGCGGGAGCAGATCGCGCAGACCGCCGTCGACCTGCTGCTCGCCCGGGTCGCCGGGACGGCGCCGCCGGAGCACGTCGAGGTCATCACGGACTTCGAGGTGGTCGCGCGGGAGTCGACGGTGGGCGCCGCGGTGCGGGCCGCGGTGCCCGCGCGCACGGTCGTCGCCTGAGGGGTCGGGCGCTCGCGCGCCCCCGGCGCCGGGCCGGAATCCCGACGGGTAGTTGATTGTTCAACGGAAGCCGCGCACGATGGGTGCCGACGACGACCCGGGAGGACCCCGTCATGACCGCCCTGCAGCTCGGCCTGGACACCTTCGGCGACCTGCCGACCGACGACGCCACCGGGCGCCTGCTCACGCACCCCGAGGCGATCCGCCGCGTGGTGGACGAGGCCGTGCTCGCCGACCAGGTCGGCCTGGACGTCATCGCGCTCGGCGAGCACCACCGCCCGGACTTCGCGCTGTCCTCGCCCGAGACCGTGCTCGCGGGCATCGCCACCCGCACCGAGCGGATCCGGCTCGCGTCCGGCGTCACCGTGCTCAGCTCCGACGACCCGGTGCGCGTCTTCCAGCGGTTCGCGACCCTCGACGCGCTGTCCGGCGGCCGCGCGCAGGTGATGCTGGGCCGCGGGTCGTTCACCGAGTCGTTCCCGCTGTTCGGGTTCGACCTGCAGGACTACGAGGTCCTGTTCGAGGAGAAGATCGAGCTGTTCTCCCAGCTGCTCCGCGAGCAGCCGGTCACCTGGTCGGGCAGCACCCGCGCCCCGCTGACGGACGCCGACGTCTACCCGAAGACCGCCGGCGCCCTGGAGACCTGGGTCGGCGTCGGCGGCTCGCCGCAGTCCGTGGTCCGCGCCGCGCACTACGGGCTGCCGCTCATGCTCGCGATCATCGGCGGCGAGCCGGACCGGTTCCGCCCGTACGTCGACCTGTACCGGCGGGCGACCGCCCAGCTCGGCACTCCCGAGGGCCGGGTCGGGGTGCACTCGCACGGCCTGGTCGCCGAGACCGACGAGGCCGCGCTCGAGGCGTACTACGGCCCGTACAAGCAGATGCGCGACGCGATCGGCGCGGACCGCGGCTGGCCGCCGCTGCGCCGCGCGGAGTTCGACGCGGAGGTCCAGCACGGCTCGTTGTACGTCGGCTCGCCGGAGACGGTCGCGCGCAAGATCGCCCGCACCGTGCGCGGCCTGGACGTCAGCCGGTTCGACCTGGTCTACACCGGCGGGCCGCTGAAGGTGAGCGACCGGCTGCGCGCGGTCGAGCTGTTCGGCAGCCGGGTCGCCCCGATGGTGCGCGACCTGCTGGCGGGGGACGTCGCGTGACGAGCCGGGGGACGGTCGGCATCCTCGGGGCCGGCAAGGTCGGCACCGTGCTCGCGCGCCTCGCGGTCGCCGCCGGGTATGACGTGGCGGTCGCCGGCTCCGGTGACCCGGAGCGGATCCGGCTGATCGTCGAGGTCCTGGTGCCCGGCGCCCGGGCCGTGGACGCGGCGGAGGCGGCGCGGGCGGACCTCGTGGTGCTCGCGCTGCCGCTCGGCCGGCTCGGCGAGGTGGCCGAGCGGGTCGGGGACGTGCTGGCCGGCCGGCTGGTGGTCGACGCCATGAACTACTGGTGGGAGACCGACGGCGAGCGCCCCGACCTCGCCGACCCCGCGGTGGCGACGAGCGTCCTGGTGGCCGAGGCCCTGCCGGGAGCGCGGCTGGTCAAGGCGTTCAACCACATGGGGTACCACGACCTCGACGAGGGGCCGCTCCCCGCGGGGACGCCGGGCCGGCGGGCGATCGCGGTCGCGGCGGACGACCCCGCGGCCGCGGCCGAGGTGGCGGTGTTCGTGGACGCGCTCGGCTTCGACCCGGTGCCCGCGGGCTCGCTCGCGGACAGCGTGGCGCTGCAGCCGCACGCCGAGGCCTTCGGTGCGAACGAGGACGCCGGGACGCTCGCCGCGGTGCTGGCCCGGTTCCCGACCACGGAGCGCGGCGAGGTCGTGGCGGCGGCACGGGCGGCCCGCACGGCCGCGGCGGTGGACGCCGCGGGCTGACGACGTCCGGGTGGAGCGTTCTGCCCGACACGCCCCGGCGTGTTCGGCAGAACGCTCCACTCCTGCCCACCGCGGCCGGGCGGGTCACCAGCCGCCGAGGTAGGCCTCCAGGTCCGGCTCCTCGGTAAGCGGGTCGAGGCCGTCGGCCGGGGTCGTCGCGCGCGGGAACAGGTCGTCGCGGCCCCACCGGCGCTCGCGGGCCCGGGCCCGGCGGGACACCACCCGGAGCAGCGGCGCGCCGTCCGGCCCGAGCAGGGCGAGCTCGCCCAGCCCGTCCGCGGCGACCCGCTCGACGGCGGCGGTGAGGGCGTCCGGCGTGGTCGCGCGCAGTGGGCGGTCCAGGACGACGTCCAGGCGGACGCGGTCGTACCGGTCGCCGCCGCCCGGGCCCGCGGGCTCGCCCGGCGCCGGCTCGGCGCCCGGCAGCGCCGCCAGCACCGAGTCGACGGACACGAACCGCTGCGCCGCCGACACCTCGTCCGGCGGGTGCACCAGCACGTCGACCCGGCCGGACGGCAGCCCGCGCGGCCGGGACCCGGGCACGGGCACCAGGTCCGCGAGCCGCAGCGCCTCGGCGTTCTTCGCCGCCCGGGACGCCTCGTCGCGGCCGGACCAGTCCGGCCCGTCGTGCCAGGCGACCGCGTCCGGGACGTGCGCGAGCACCGCACCGGCCAGCCAGGCGCGGTAGGCCCACTCCCAGTCCTCGCCGCCGTAGGCCGAGAACCCCTCGTCGAACCCGCCGACGGCGGCGAACAGCGTCCGGCTGCACGCCGCGACGGCGCCGATCACGTACCGGTACGACCGGTCGTCGGCGTCCAGCAGGTCCCGGCTGCGCCGGTAGGCGTCGGCGAGCCAGGCGGGCTCCGGCAGCTCCCGCTCCGGGCCGAGCCGCTCGACCGGCGCGTCCGCGGGCGCCCCGGCGAGGTCGGCGTGCCGCCGACGGCCGACGGCGACGCAGTCCGGCGCCAGCGCGGGCAGCCGCGCGATCGCCCGCAGGTACCCGGGCTCCGGAGCGGTGTCCGCGTCGAGGAACACGAGCACGTCCCCGGTCGCGGCGGCGGCCCCGGCGTTGCGCGCGGCGGCGACCCGGAAGCCCCGGTCCTCCTGCCGCAGCAGCCGGACGCCGCAGGGCACCCGCGGCGGCACGGGCGAGCCGTCGTCCACCACGACGACCTCGGTCCGGTCGGCCGGGTGGTCCTGCCGGGCGAGGGCCGCCAGCGTCCGGTCGAGCTCGGCCTGCTGGTCGTAGTGCACGACGACGACCGAGACCACCGGCGGCACCTCGGGGACCACGCCGTCGAGCAGGTCCCACCGGTTGCCGGGCAGCGGCCGCCCCGCCGGGTGCGGCGCGCCGGGCGGGTGCGGGGCGTCGGGCGGCGGGGTCACGCGGCGGCCCCGTCGGTCGCGCCGGCGTCCTCGGCCCACCACGCGAGGTAGGCCGCGGCGGCGTCCGCCAGCGTCGGCGCGAGGGACGTCCCCGCAGGGAGCTGCGTCGCCCCGGGGTCGGCCCAGACCCGGGCGAGGTGCGCGGGCAGGTCCGCGGGCGGGTAGAGCGTCAGCGTGCCCGGGCGCAGCGCGGCCATCTCGCGGGCGTACCGGGAGTCGACGACCAGCGGCCGGCGACCCGCCTCGCCCCAGTCGAGCAGCGTGCGCGACGCCGACAGGTGCCGGTGCGCCGCGACCGGGACCCCGGGCCCGCGCAGCGCCGCGTGGAACGCGTCGTCGGCCAGGCCGCCCGTCACCCGCAGCGCCACGCCGCGGGACCCGGCCTCGGCGCGCAGCCGGTCGACCTCGTCCTCGTGACCGGGCGACGGCCCGCCGACCGCCACGACCGCGACCTCGCCGGGCGGGGTGCCGGCGGCGCGGAGCAGGTCGGCCGCGTCGGCGACAGCCCGGACGACGTCGTCGTGGCCCTTGCCGGGGTAGAGGAAGCCGGCGACGAGGGCGACCAGCGGCGCCCCGGCGGGGTCGGGGGCGGCCGCAGCGGCGGCCTCGGCGTCCGGGTCCGTGACGGCCGACCCCAGCGGCACCACCCGCGCGTGGCCGGCCGCCAGCACGCCGTGCTCCGCCAGCAGCAACGCCTCGTGCCGGCTGTTCACCGCGACCCCGGCCGCCGCCGCGGCGACCCGCGCGTACGCGGCCGTGCGCCGGGGCAGGTTCCGCGGGCCGTCCGACTCCTGCGGGACGTCGTGCAGCGTGACCGTCAGGCGGCAGGCCGCCGCGAGCCGTTCCACCAGGTCGGCGGCGGCGTCGGGGGAGGACCCGAGCAGGCGGTCGGTGACGTGCAGGTGCGCGCGGTCCAGCCCCTCCGCCACGGCCGGCAGGTCGGCGGGGTCGTCGACGCGCAGCACCCGGGCGCCCGCGTCCAGGTCGCGGACGTGCGCCGCGAGGTCCCCGGCGTACCGGACGACCCCGTGCCGCGGCGGGCCGGTGAGGAGGAGCGCGGGGGTGTCGGACCTGGTCATCGCGGCAATCGTGGTCGAGTCGCGGGAAGGCGGCAACCGCGCGACACTCTGGGCACCACCGCGACGCAGCGCTGCTCGGGGACCGGGCGGCGCGCCCGTGACGACGAGAGGACCGCATGTCGCAGCTCCTGGCACCGACCGCCGCCGCCGCGTCACGGTCCACGAGCCGCACGGTCCGGGTCGCGGCCGTGCCCGCCGGCCACCCCTACGTCGCGCGCGTCACCGCGGCGGACGGGCTCCAGGTGCTGCCCGACCCGACCCCGCCGGGCGCGGAGCCGGGGCGGTGGTGGCCGCCCGTCGTGCTCGACCCCGCGTGGGTCCGCGCGCACGCCGCCGAGGCCGACCTGCTGCACGTGCATTTCGGCACCGAGTCGTTCGCCCCCGAGCACCTCGCCCGCACCCTGGCCGCGGCGCACGAGGCCGGCTGGCCGGTGGTCCTCACCGTGCACGACCTCGAGCACCCGCAGCTGACCGACCAGGCGGGGTACCGCGCGCAGCTCGACGTCCTGGTGCCCGGTGCCGACGCCCTGGTCACGCTGACCCCCGGCGCGGCGGCGGAGATCCGGGCGCGCTGGAGCCGGGACGCCCTGGTGGTGCCGCACCCGCGGCTGCTCGGCGACCTGCCGCCCGCCGCCGACGCGGTGGCCCCCGCCCCCGGTGACGAGCGCGTCGTCGGCCTGCACCTCAAGGACCTCCGCCCGAACGTCGACGCCCCGTCCGCCGCCCGGGCCCTGCTCGCCGCCGTCGCGGACCTGCGTGCGTCCGGCCTGCCGGTCCGCGCGGAGGTGCGGCTGCACCGGCACGTCCGGGACGAGGCGGCGCGCGCCGAGGTCCGCGCCCTGTGCGCCGCGGCGGACCCGGCGGTGGTCCGGCTCGTCGAGCACGACCGGCTGGACGACGCCGCCCTCGCCGCCGCGCTCGCCGGGCTCGACGCGTGCGTGCTGCCCTACGCGCACGGCACGCACTCCGGCTGGCTCGAGCTGTGCTGGGACCTGGGCGTCCCCGTCGCCGCGCCGGCCGTGGGCTACTACGACCAGCAGCACCCCGACGGCTCGGTCGCGACGTCCGGGCCCGTCGGGGACGGCGCGGGCCTCGCGGGGGCGCTGCGCGACCTGCTGCGGTCGCCGGCGGCGACCCGCCCCGGGACCCCGGCGCGCGCGGCGCTGGTCCGCGACCGCCGCGACCGCCGGCTCGCCGAGGACCACGTCGCCGCCGAGCGGCACGCCGCGCTGTACCGCTCGCTGCTCGCCGGGGAGGCCCGGTGACCCGTCCGCCCCTGCGCGTGGTCGTCGTCGCGCCCCTCCGCTTCCCGATCCGGCAGCCGCACGCCGGCGGTCTGGAGTCGGCCGTCTGGAACGAGGTCCGCACGCTGCGCGCCCGCGGGCACGAGGTGTCGCTGATCGCGGTGCGCGGCTCCGACTTCCTGGACGGCGGCCCGGCCGAGTTCGCGCTGCCGACCCTCGACTGGCCCGAGGGCGCCCGCGCCACGGACTCGCACTACCCCGACGCCTACCTCGAGCGGTCCGTGCCGGCGCTCGACCGCGCGCTCGACGTGATCGCCCGCGACCCCGCGCGGTACGACGTCATCTCCAACCACTGCCTGCACGGTCTGCCGCTGCGGCGGGCCGCCGGCCTCGGCGTGCCGATGGTCTCGACCCTGCACACGCCGCTGGAGCCCGAGCTGGTCGACGCCGCCGCGCACGCCCGGGGCACCCGGTTCCTCGCGGTCAGCGCGCACACCCGGCGCGAGTGGGCCCCGGTCGTCGACGCGACCGTGCTGCCCAACGGGATCGACGCGGCGGACTGGCCGTTCGGGCCCGGCGGCGACGGCCTGGTCTGGTCCGGGCGGCTGGTCCCGGAGAAGGCGCCGCACCTGGCGATCGAGGCGGCCCGGATGCTGGGGCGCGAGCTGACGATCGCGGGCCGCGTCGGCGACCGGGAGTACGCCGAGCAGCACGTGCTGCCGCACGTCGGGGACGGCGTCCGGTACGTCGGCCTGCTCGACCAGCCGGCCCTCGCGCGCCTCATCGGCCGCAGCGCGTGCGCCCTGGGGACGCCCGCCTGGGAGGAGCCGTTCGGCCTCGTCGGCCCGGAGGCGCTGATGTGCGGCACCCCCGTCGCGGCGTTCGGCGCCGGCGGCATCCGGGAGATCGCGCGCACGGCGACCGGCATGTCGGCCGTGCCGCGCGGGGACGTGGCGGCGCTCGCGGAGGCCGCGGAGCGGCTGGCCACCCGCGGGGCGGCGGAGCCGGGCTTCCGGGTCCGGGTGCGCGCGTCGGCGCGCCGGCACTACGGCCTGGACACCCGGGTCGACGCCCTCGAGCGGGTGTTCCGCTCGCTGGTCGCCCAGCGCGACGCCGGCGCGGAGCTGATCGCGTGAGCCGCCCGACCGTGGCCTGGTACGTGCACCACCACGGGTCGGGGCACCTCGGCCGGCTGCGCGCCGTCGCCCCGCACCTGGACGCGGACGTCGTCGCGCTGAGCTCGCTGCCCGCGCCGCCGGACCTGCCCCCGCACGTCGACTGGGTGCGGCTCGACCGCGACGACGAGCCCGACCCCCGCACCGGGCGGCGCCCCGCCGAGGCCGACCCCGCCGCCGGCGGCCTGCTGCACTGGGCGCCGCTGCTGCACCCCGGCCACCGCGGCCGGTTCACGCGGATCGCCCGGGAGCTCGACGCGCGCGGCGCGGCGGCCGTCGTGGTGGACGTGTCCGTCGAGGTCACCGTCCTCGCGCGGCTGCTCGGCGTCCCGCCGGTGCTGGTCGCCCAGCCCGGGGTGCGGGACGACGAGCCGCACGCCCTCGGCCTGCGCGCCGCCGCCCGGGTGCTGGCGCCGTGGCCCGCCGACGTCGTGCCCGCCCCGCACCTGGAGCCGGTCCGGGACCGCGTCGTGTTCACCGGCGGGATCAGCCGGTTCGACGGGCGCGAGGTCGCCGACGGGGACCGCGAGGGCGTGCTCGTGCTCGGCGGCCGGGGCGGCTCGGGCGTGACCGCCGAGCACGTCGACGCCGCCGCGCGCGCCACGCCCGGGCACCGGTGGACGTCCCTCGGCGCCGGCGGGACCTGGTCGGACGACCCGTGGCGCGAGCTCGCCGCCGCGGGCACCGTCGTGTCGTTCGCCGGCCAGAACTCCGTGGCGGACCTCGCGGTCGCCGGCGCGCGGGCCGTGGTCGTCCCGCAGGACCGGCCGTTCGACGAGCAGGCCGTCACCGCCCGCGCCCTCGGCCGGGCCGGGCTCGCGGTCGTCGAGCCCGCGTGGCCGGAGCCCGGGCGCTGGCCCGAGGTGCTGGCCCGCGCCGAGGCGCTCGACCCGGACTGGTCGGTGTGGGAGACGGCGGGCGCCGCCGCGCGCGCCGCCGAGGCGATCGCCGACGTGGCCCGGGGCCGGGGTGCGTGGTGACCGGCCGCCCGGCGGTCGTGACGCTGTGCTCGGCGCCGCGGGTCGACCACCTGCGCCGCCAGCTCGCCGCGGTCCGCCGCCACCCCGGGGTGCTCGTCGTCGTGGTGTGGGTCGGCGACGACGAGCCGCCGGCCCTCGACGCCGACGCGGTGCTCCGGGTGCCGCCCGGGCCGGACGGCCTGCGGCTGGCCGCGGCGCGGAACGCGGGCGCGGATCGCGCCGTCGCCCTCGGGGCCGACCTGCTGGTGCTGCTCGACGCCGACTGCGTGCCCGGGGCCGACCTGCTCGACCGGTACGCCGCCGCGGCCGCCGCGCACCCCGACGCCGTGCTCTGCGGGCCGGTCACCTACCTGCCGCCCGGCGCGGTCGTCGACGACCCCGCGGCGCTCGCGGCCGCCACCGACCCGCACCCGGCACGGCCGGCACCGGCCTCGGGCGAGGTGCTGGTCGCCGCCGACGACGAGTACGACCTGTTCTGGTCGCTGTCGTTCGCGCTCACCGCGGCGCGCTGGGCCGACGGACCCCGGTTCGACGAGGGCTACCAGGGCTACGGCGGCGAGGACACCGACTTCGGCTACGCCCTGCGCGCGGCCGGGGTGCCGCTGGCCTGGGTCGGCGGGGCGCACGCGTACCACCAGCACCACCCCACGAGCAGCCCCCCGTGGCAGCACCTCGACGACGTGCTGCGCAACGGCGCCCGGTTCGCGCGCCGGTGGGGACGGTGGCCGATGGAGGGCTGGCTGCGGGCGTTCGCCGAGGCGGGCGCGGTCCGCTGGGACGGCACCACCTGGCACCGCGCCTGACCCGCGCCTCTACCCGCCCGCCCGTCGGCTCGCGCCCGGCCGCCGGCTCGCGACCGCCCTCCGGCTCACGAGTGCCCATGAGACACGTCGAGTGCCTATCCCGCGGATAGGCACTCGACGTGTCTCGTCGACCCTCGCCAGGCGGCGTCAGCCGCGCGGGGGGCCGAGGAGGGCGTCCGCGGCGTCGAGCAGGTCGGCGGCGACGGGGTCGGCCGTCCACCGGTCGGCGCCCGCCGCGGCGCGCGCCCCGAGCGTGGCCGCCAGCACCGGGTCGGTGAGCAGGCGCAGCACCGCCTCCGCCAGCGCGGGCGGGTCGGCCGGCGGCACCATGAGGCTGTCCTCGCCGTCGGTGCAGAAGTCGTCGTAGCCGCTGCCGGTCGTGACCACGACGGCGCCGCCGACCGCCTTGGCCTCCAGCGCGGCGTTGCCGAACCCCTCCCACCGGGACGGGCAGGTGGTGACCGCGGCCTCGCGGATCGCCCGGTACAGGGTGTCGTCGTCCACGTGCCCGAGCCAGGTGACCCGGTCCCGGGCCTCCGGGGGCAGCGCGGCGA
Source organism: Cellulomonas sp. IC4_254 (assembly GCF_011603975.1). Taxonomy (GTDB): domain Bacteria; phylum Actinomycetota; class Actinomycetes; order Actinomycetales; family Cellulomonadaceae; genus Cellulomonas. The sequence continues at coordinate 12,087 of NZ_JAANNB010000017.1, forward strand.
GCAGCGCCGGCCGGTCGGGCTCGAACCGCCGGTCCCCGCTCGCCCCGGCGAGCACCAGGCGCGCCGTCGGGTGCCGGCGGGCGACCTCGGCGAACGCCGCGAACGCGTCGGTGACGCCCTTGCGCCGCTCCAGCCGGCCGAGGAACAGCACCACCGGCGCCCCGTCGTCAGGCCAGCCGGCCGGCAGCCCCGCCGACCCGGCCGCGTGCCGCACGTGCGCGACGTCGATGCAGTTGCGGACCACCCGCGCGGGCGGCAGGCCCCGGAACGCCGCCTCGGTCCAGCGCTGCATGGCCCGGGAGATCGGCACCAGCCCGGCCGAGCGCCGCACCTGCCGGTCCTCGAGCCGGCTCTGCGCCGCGACCACCGCGCCGCCGCGCAGCCCGAACGACCGGGGCGTGAAGCCGGCGACCTCGTTGGCCAGGCGGGTGCTGGTCGCCAGGTTGGTCAGCAGCGGCGCGCCGGCCGGCAGCCCGACCCCGAGCGCGGCCCACTCCGGCAGGAACACCCGGTCGTAGGCACCCTCGCGGTACGCCCGGCGCACGGCGGCGGCGCGGGCGAGCAGGGCGGGCACCCGCGGGCGCGGCGGGCGGACGTGCCCGACGAGCCGGACCCCGCCCAGGTCGGCGTCGGGCAGCAGGGGGCCGTCGGCGAGCACCAGCAGGTCGACCGCCGCACCCCGGCGCACGAGCGCGGGCAGCAGCGAGGCGTAGTGCCGGCCGATGCCGCCGGTGTACGGGGTGAGCCCGGCGTACTCGGTGGTGGCCACCAGCCACCGCCCGCGGGTCGGGCGCGCGCCGGGCGCGGCGGGGCTCGCGGGGGTGCTGGCGTGCAGGTCGGAGGCCACGCCCCATGCTCGCCGACGGCGCGACGGCCCGCCCGTCGACGGCGTCGGACCCGGTACGGCGGGCGCGGCGCGGCGGTTGACGCGCTCCGGCGTCGGCGGGCACGATCGCCGTACAACGATGGAGGACGTCAGCGAAGGAGCTGCGCACGCCATGACCACGGTCACCCTCACCCTCGACCCGGCGTTCCGCGTCGGGCCGGTCCGCCGCCGCACGTTCGGTGCCTTCGTGGAGCACCTCGGCCGCTGCGTCTACAGCGGCATCCACGACCCGGAGCACCCGAGCGCCGACGCCGACGGGTTCCGCGGCGACGTCATCGACCTGACCCGGGAGCTCGGCGTCTCGACCGTCCGCTACCCGGGCGGCAACTTCGTGTCCGGCTACCGGTGGGAGGACGGCGTCGGCCCGCGCGACCAGCGGCCCCGCCGGCTCGACCTGGCCTGGCACTCCACCGAGCCGAACCTCGTCGGCGTCGACGAGTTCATGCGCTGGACCCAGGCGTCCGGCACCGAGGCGATGATGGCCGTCAACCTCGGCACCCGCGGGGTCCAGGAGGCCCTGGACCTGCTGGAGTACTGCAACGTCAAGGGCGGCACCGCGCTGTCCGACCAGCGGCGCGCCAACGGCGCCGCCGAGCCGTACGACATCAGGCTCTGGTGCCTCGGCAACGAGATGGACGGCCCCTGGCAGATCGGGCACAAGACCGCGCACGAGTACGGCCGGCTCGCCGCCGAGACCGCCCGCGCCATGCGGATGATCCAGCCCGACCTGGAGCTCGTCGCCTGCGGCTCCTCCGGCGTGCCGATGCCGACGTTCGGGCAGTGGGAGCAGACCGTGCTCTCCGAGACCTACGAGCACGTCGACATGATCTCGGCGCACGCGTACTACGCCGAGGAGGACGGCGACCTCGGGTCGTTCCTGGCGTCGGCCGTCGACATGGACCACTTCATCGACTCGGTCACTGCGATCGCCGACGGCGTGCGGGCGCACAAGAAGGTCGCCAAGCGGATCCACATCTCGTTCGACGAGTGGAACGTCTGGTACCAGCAGCGCGCCGAGTCGGTGCCGCCGTCGGGCGACGACTGGCCGGTCGCACCCGTGCTGCTGGAGGACAAGTACAACGTCGCCGACGCCGTCGTGGTGGGCAACCTGCTCATCTCGCTGCTCCGGCACACCGACCGCGTGCACTCGGCGTCGCTCGCCCAGCTGGTCAACGTGATCGCGCCGATCATGACCGAGCCCGGCGGCCGCATCTGGCGGCAGACGACGTTCCACCCGTTCGCGCAGGCGTCGCGGTACGCCGTCGGCGAGGTCCTCCAGGTCGCGATCGACGCGCCGACCTACGAGACCGCCAAGTTCGGCGACGCCCCGCTGGTCGACGCCGTGGCGACCCGCGACCCCGAGTCCGGTGCCGTCGCGCTGTTCGCGGTCAACCGCTCGACCACGGAGACGGTGACGCTCGAGGTCGACACCCGCTCGATCCCCGGGCTCCGGGTGCTCGGCGCCACCAGCCTGTCGAACCCGGACCACACCTGGGTCGCCACCGCCGACGACGACACCGCGGTGCTGCCGCGGGACAACGACACCGCGACCGTCGACGGCGGTCGGCTCACCGTCCAGGTGCCGCCGGTGTCGTGGAACGTGGTCCGGCTCGGCGCCTGAGGGCGACGCCCGCCGTCTCCGCCGCCGCGGCTCCTGGTCGCGGCGGCGGGGGCCGGCGCGGACACCCGGGCGCCGTCAGAGCGCCTGGTGCAGGACCAGGTCGTGGTGCCGCTGGTCGCCGACCTGGAACGTGCGCTCGCCGACGACCTCGAAGCCGGACCGCCGGTAGAACGCCTGCGCGCGCAGGTTCTCGCCGTTGACGCCGAGCCACACCCCGGCGGCGTCCCGGGCGCGCGCGGCGTCCAGGCTGGCGGCCATCAGGGCGCCGGCCACGCCGCCGCCGTGCCGGCCGGGCAGCACGTAGCACTTGCTGAGCTCGACGGTCGGGCGCAGCGGGACGACGGCGGCCACCTCGGCGGCGTACGGCTCGCCGGCGACCAGCATCGTGTAGCCGACCAGCTCGCCGTCGGCGTCGGCCACGAGCAGGTCGCGCGTCGGGTCGGCGAGGTAGGCGGTGAAGTGCTCCGGCGTGAGGTGCGCGGCGATGAACGCGGCGTGGTCCTCGGGGGTCGACGACGGCGGGCACGCCAGCGGGAACGTGGCGGCGGCCAGGTCGGCCAGCGGGCCGGCCTCGTCGGCGCGGGCCGGGCGGACCACCGGAGCGGTGGGGGCGTCGGCGGCGGTCACCGGCCGCCCCAGCGGGCCCGGATCGCTCGCCGTGCCGTCCGCACGACCAGCCCGAGCACCCACACCGAGCCGGCGACGGTGGCCGCGTCCACCCCGCGCCGGGTGGCGTTGCGGCGGCCGCGGAACTCGCGCATCGGCCAGCCGACCTCGGCGGCGTGCTTGCGGAGCCGGCCGTCCGGGTTGATCGCGCACGGGAAGCCGACCTCGGACAGGATCGGCACGTCGTTGGTGGAGTCGCCGTAGGCGAACGACCGCTCCAGGTCCAGGCCCTCGCGCTCGGCCAGCGCCCGGACCGCCTCGGCCTTCGCGCGGCCGTGCAGCAGGTCCCCGACCAGGCGGCCCGTGTAGAAGCCGTCCTTGTGCTCGGCGATCGTGCCGAGGGCGCCGGTGGCGCCGAGCCGCCGGGCGATGATGTCGGCGATCTCGACCGGCGTGGCCGTCACCAGCCAGACCTCGTGCCCGGCGCGCAGGTGCTGGTCGAGCAGGCGCTGCGTGCCGGGGAAGATCCGCAGGGACAGGACCTCGTCGTAGATGTCCTCGGCGATCGCGACGACCTCGGCGACCGAGCGCCCGTGCATGATCTCGAGCGCGCGCTGGCGGACCTCGTCGATCTGCTGCCGGTTCTCGCCGAACGTCAGGTAGCGGATCTGGTGCACCGCGAACCGGACGATGTCCGAGCGCTTGAAGAAGTCCCGGCGGTACAGGCCGACCGCGAGGTGGAACGAGCTCGCGCCGCGGATGATCGTGTTGTCCACGTCGAAGAACGCGGCCACGCGCCCCGTCGGCGCCGTGGGCACGGGCGCGCCGGTCGGGGGCTCGGTGGGCTCGGGCACGCCGCCACTGTAGTCATCGACCTACGCTCGTGCCGTGCCGACCCCGCCAGCCGAGACCCCGCCCCGCGTCGTCCTCTACTCCCGCGCGGGCTGCCACCTGTGCGACGCCGCGCGCGACCTGGTCGCGTCCGTCGCCGCCGAGCACGGCGAGCGCTGGGTCGAGGTGGACGTCGACGCCGACGGCACGGCGCGCGACGGGCGGTCGCTCGCGGCGGCGTACGGCGAGCTGCTCCCCGTCGTGGAGGTGGACGGCGTGCGCGTCGGCTACTGGCAGATCGACCCCTACCGGCTCGTCGACGCCCTGAGGGGGGCCCCGCAGGCCTAGGCTGTCGCCGTGCGAGCCCTGCCGCCGACCACCGTCGCCCGCCTGCCGGGATACCTGCGCTCCCTCGGCGGTCTCGCCTCGGAGGGCGTGACCACCACGTCGTCCGACCAGCTCGCCGAGCTCGTCGGCGCGTCCCCCGCGCAGCTGCGCAAGGACCTGTCGTACCTGGGCGCGGGCGGCCGGCGCGGCGTCGGGTACGAGGTGGACCACCTGCGGCGGCAGATCGCCCAGGCCCTCGGCATGACCGAGGAGCGCCGGGTCGTCATCGTCGGCATCGGCAACCTCGGGCACGCCCTCGCCACCTACTCGGGGTTCGCGGACCGCGGGTTCGTGCTCGTGGGCCTGTTCGACACCGACCCCGCCCTGGTCGGCACCGAGGTCGGCGGGCACGTCGTGCAGCACGTCGACGGCCTCGAGCGCGTGGTCGAGCAGCAGGAGGCCAGCGTGGCGATCGTCGCGACGCCGGCGTCCGCCGCGCAGCCCACCACCGACCGGCTCGTCGCGGCGGGCGTGACCGGGGTGCTGAACTTCGCGCCCCGCACGGTCCGGGTGCCCGACGGTGTGGACGTCCGCGAGGTCGACCTCGGGTCCGAGCTGCAGATCCTGGGCTTCCACGCGCGCCAGCGCTCGGGGGCGGCGGCCGAGCCGACCCCGGCGCGGACCCCGGAGCCCGAGCCGCAGCCCGAGCCGGTCCCCGCCGCCGACTGACCCGCCCCGCGGCGGCTGGCCCCGGACGCACGAGAGGGCCCGGTCGACCGCGGCAGGGGGTGCGCGGTCGACCGGGCCCTCACGTGCGCCGCCCCCGGCGTGCGCGGCAGGCGCGCGCCGGGGGCGGCGGGGTCGTGCGGAGGCTCAGGCCTGCTTGATGGCCGAGACCTCGAGGTTGATGACGACCTTGTCGGACACCAGGACGCCGCCGGCCTCGAGGGCCGCGTTCCAGGTGATGCCGAACTCCTTGCGGGAGATGGTCACCGAGGCGGAGAAGCCCGCGCGCTGGTTGCCGAACGGGTCGGTGGCCGCGCCGCCGAACTCGGTGGCGAGCTCGACCGTCTTGGTCACGCCGTTGATGGTGAGCTCGCCGGTCACGACGTAGTCCTCGCCGTCCGCGGCGACCGAGGTCGAGGCGAAGGTCCACTCGCCGAACTTCTCCAGGTCGAAGAAGTCGGTCGAGCCCTTGAGGTGGCCGTCGCGGTTCGCGTCGCCGGTGGCGATGGTCGACGGGTCGAGCGAGGCGGTCACGCCGGAGAGCGTGAGGTCCTCGGCGACGGTGATGGTGCCGGAGGTCACCGCGACGGTGCCGCGGACCTTGGAGATGCCCGCGTGGCGGACGGTGAAGGACGCCTCGGTGTGCGAGGGGTCGATCGCCCAGGTGCCGGCGGTGAGGGCGGTGGGGAGCGTCGTGGTCGACATGGGTGCCTCCTGCGAAGTATTGGTTGAAGCATCAACTGCGGTTAGTTGAGATTTCTACTACAGTGGGGCTCGCTGCGCAAGGGCTGTGGGACGATCGGGCGGCGACGTCACGCAGGGGCGCGGGAGGAGGACGGCGATGAGCACCACGACCACCGGCACGACCAGGGCGGATGCACCGCGGTCGCACGACGACGTCCGCTGGCTCACGGCGGACGAGCAGCGCGCCTGGCGCGCCTACCGCGACGGCACGGCCCGGCTGCTCGACGTGCTCGCCCACGAGCTCGAGCAGGACTCCGGGCTGTCCCTCGGCGAGTACGAGGTGCTGGTCCGGCTGTCCGAGGCCCCGCAGCGCACGCTCCGGATGTCGGAGCTCGCCGGGGAGCTCGCGCACTCCCGCAGCCGCCTCACGCACACCGTCCGCCGCATGGAGGCCGCCGGCCTGGTCGAGCGCGCGCCCTGCCTCGAGGACGCCCGCGGTGTGAACTGCACCATGACGGAGACCGGCTGGCGTCGCCTGGTCGACGCCGCGCCCGCGCACGTCGAGTCCGTGCGCGCGCACCTCGTCGACGTGCTCTCGCCGGTCCAGATGCAGGCCCTGGGCGACGCTATGGCCGCCGTCGGCGCCGCGCTGCAGGCCGGCTGCGCCCAGGTCGAGGCCGACGCGGCGGCCGCCGGGGGCTGATCCGGACCCGCCCCGCGCCCCCGCGCGGTCCGACCACCCAGCCGGGTTTGCGAGACTGACCCCATGGTCGCCACCACCATCCACCTCATGCGGCACGGCGAGGTGCACAACCCCGAGGGCGTGCTCTACGGACGGCTCGACGGGTACCACCTGTCCGAGCGGGGCCGGGAGATGGCCGAACGCGTCGCCGCGCACCTCGCCGGACGCCTCGACGGGCCGCGCCGCGACGTCACCGCGCTGTTCGCGTCGCCGCTGACGCGCGCGCAGGAGACCGTCGCCCCGATCGCCGCGGCACTGGACCTGCCCGTCACCACCGACGAGCGGCTGCTCGAGGCCGAGAACCGGTTCCAGGGCCTGACGTTCGGCGTCGGCGACGGCTCGCTGCGGCACCCGCGGCACTGGCCGCTGCTGGTGAACCCGTTCCGGCCGTCCTGGGGCGAGCCGTACCGGCAGCAGGCCGGGCGGATGCTCGCGGTCGTCGACGCCGCGCGCGAGGCCGCCCGCGGGCACGAGGCCGTGCTGGTCAGCCACCAGCTGCCCATCTGGGTCACCCGGCTCGCGCTGGAGGACCGCCGGCTGTGGCACGACCCGCGCCGCCGGCAGTGCTCGCTCGCGTCGCTGACCTCCCTGACCTACGAGGACGACCGCCTGGTGCGCATCGGCTACACCGAGCCCGCGGCCGACCTGCTGCCCGGCGCCTCGGCCGTGGCGGGCGCGTGACCACCCGGGGCGGCGCCCGGTCGCGGGCCCGGCGCGCCGCGGCGGCCGCCGTCGCGCTCGGCGCCGCGCTCGCGCTCGCCGCGTGCTCCTCCGGCGGCGGCTCCGGCTCGGACACCGACGTCGCCGACCAGGGCTACGTGTCCGGTGACGGCTCGTTCACGCAGTGGGCGGTCGCGGACCGGCAGGGCCCGGTCGAGGTGGCCGGCTCCGACTACGCCGGGGACGCCGTCGACATCGCCGACTGGCGCGGCGACGTCGTCGTGCTGAACACCTGGTACGCGGCGTGCCCGCCGTGCCGGGAGGAGGCGCCGGACCTCGTCGACATCGCGAACGAGTACGCGGACGCCGGCGTGCACCTGCTCGGCATCAACGGCGTCGACGACGCCGGGGCGGCCGAGCCGTTCCAGACGACCTTCGACGTGCCGTACCCGAGCATCGACGACCGCGACAAGCAGGCCATCGCCGCGCTGCAGGGCATCGTGCCGATCCAGGCGACCCCGACGACGGTCGTGCTCGACCGGGACGGCAAGGTCGCCGCGCGGATCGTCGGGCTCGCCGAGGGCTCCACGCTGCGCGCGCTGATCGACGAGGTGCTCGCCGAGGACGGCGGGGGCTCCGCGTGATGCTCGCCGACGTCGGGGACTCGTTCGCTCACGCGGCCGCGTCGGGCTCGCTGCTCGCGGCCGTCCCGGTGGCGCTGCTCGCCGGGCTGGTGTCGTTCGCGTCGCCGTGCGTGCTGCCGCTCGTCCCCGCCTACGTCGGCTACCTCGGCGGCATGTCCGCCGCCACCGCGCCGGGGAACGCCCGCGCGCCGCGGGTGCGGGCCGCCGCGACGGGCGGGACGACGCTCGACCTCGCCGGCGCGCTCCCCGCCCAGCCCGCGCTGACCCGGCCCGCCGCGGCGGACGACGCCCAGGGCGCCCCGGCCCCCGCGGCGCCGTCCCGCGGGCGGCTCGTGCTCGGCGTCCTGCTGTTCGTCGCCGGGTTCACCGCGGTGTTCCTGGCGTACGGCTCCCTCGCCGGGTCGCTCGGGTCCTTCCTGCTGCGCTGGCAGGACCCCGTGTCGCGCGTGCTCGGCCTCGGCGTGATCGTCATGGGCCTCGCGTTCCTCGGGCTCGTCCCGTTCCTCGAGCGGGACAACCGGCGGGTCCTCGCGCCGCGTGCCGGCCTCTGGGGCGCGCCCGTGCTCGGCGTGACCTTCGGCATCGGCTGGACGCCGTGCATCGGCCCGACCCTCGCGGCGATCCTCCTGCTGTCCCTCGACGGCGGCTCGGCTGGCCGCGGCGCGCTGCTCGCCCTCGCGTTCTGCGTCGGCCTCGGCCTGCCGTTCGTGCTCGTCGCCCTCGGTCTCCAGCGCAGCCGGCGGGCCCTCGACTGGCTCGCGGCGCACCGGCTCGCGGTCATGCGCGTCGGCGGCGGCCTCCTGCTCCTGCTCGGTGTCGCGCTGGTCACCGGCCTCTGGTCCGCGTGGGCGGGCTGGCTCCAGGGCCTGCTCACCGGCGCCGAGCCCTTCGTCCCGGCGGTGTGAGATGACGCGCGACCCCCAGACCACCGAGCCCTCGCCCCGCGGGTACACCCCCGAGGGGCTCGAGGACGCGTTCAGCGCCGGGCAGCAGCCCCCCGCAGGCGGCTCCGGCACCCCCGGGAGCGCCGGCGGCGCACCCCAGCTGCCGTCGCTCGGCGTCGTCGGCTGGCTGCGCTGGGCGTGGCGGCAGCTCACCTCCATGCGCGTCGCCCTGCTGCTGCTCATGCTGCTCGCCGTCGCGGCCGTCCCCGGCACGGTGTTCCCGCAGCGCGCGCAGGACCCCGACAAGGTCGCCACGTACCTGTCCGACCACCCCGACCTCGGGCCGCTGCTCGACCGGCTCGGGTTCTTCGGCGTGTACTCGTCCGTCTGGTTCTCGGCGATCTACCTGCTGCTGTTCGTGTCGCTCGTGGGCTGCATCCTGCCGCGCAGCCGCACCCACCTGCGAGCCATGCGCGGGCGCCCGCCGCGCGCCCCGCGCCGGTTCGACCGGTTCCCGGCCCAGGCGTCCGCCGAGCTCGACGGCACCCCCGAGGAGGTCGCCGAGCGCGCCGCCGCCGCCCTGGGCGGGCCGCGCTGGTGGCGCCGGTTCCGGGTCGACGTCCGCGACGAGGGCGGCGGCGTCCGGAGCGTCGCCGCCGAGCGCGGCTACCTGCGCGAGACCGGCAACCTCGTGTTCCACCTGGCGCTCGTCGGCCTGCTCGTGTCCGTCGCGACCGGCCAGCTGCTGCACTACCGCGGCCAGGCGATCATCGTCGAGGGCCGCGCGTTCGCGAACACCCAGAGCGACTACGACACCTTCGAGGCCGGCTCCGGGTTCAGCGCGTCGTCGCTGGAGCCGTTCTCGATGCGGCTCGACTCCTTCGACTCGTCCTTCGACCCCGACACCCTGCAGTCCCGCGACTTCACCGCGCACGTGACGATCACCGAGCCGGGGTCCGAGGGCGTCCAGGAGCGGATCAAGGTCAACCACCCGCTCGACGTCGCCGGCGCCAAGGTCTACCTGCAGGGCAACGGCTACGCCCCCCAGGTCACCGTCCGCGACCCCGAGGGCACCGTGACGTACTCGGGTGCGGTGCCGTTCCTGCCGCAGGACACCGTCTACACCTCGCAGGGCGTCATCAAGGTGCCCGACGTCACCTCCGGCCCGCAGATCGGCCTGCAGGGCGTGCTGCTGCCGACCGCCCAGCAGGTCGCCGACGGCATCTACCGGTCCGTGGACCCGCAGCCCACCGACCCGCTGCTCGCCCTCGCGGTGTGGACCGGCGACCTCGGCCTGGACGACGGCATCCCGCAGAACGTCTACCAGCTCGACGAGACCGGCCTCACCCAGGCGGTCGACGACGACGGGCTGCCCGTCACGCTCTACCTGCGCCCCGGCGAGACCGTGGACCTGCCGGACGGGCTCGGCACGCTGACCTTCGACGCGCTGCCGCGGTTCGTCGCCCTGGACCTGCGGCACGACCCGTCGCTGGCGTGGGTGCTGACGTTCGCGCTGCTGGCGTTCGCGGGCCTGGCGACGTCGCTGTTCGTGCCGCGCCGGCGGGTGTGGCTGCGCCTGCGCCCGGGGGACGAAGGTCCCGGGTCAGGCCGTACAGTGGTCACCGCCGCCGCGCTGGCGCGCGGCGACGACGTGGGCCTGCAGGCGGAGCTCGACCGGGCGATGGACCGGCTCCGCGGAGCGGACGTCGACGGGCCCACCGGCCGGACCGGAAGGTAGACGACATGGCAATCGGCGACATCAGCACCCTCCTCGTGTGGGGGGCGGCGACCGCGTTCACGATCGCCCTGATCGCCTACACGTCCGCCCTGGCCCGGCTGGCCGAGGCCTCCTCGGCCGAGCACCGCGCCGAGCGCGCGGCCAAGGTCGCCGCCGCCAAGCAGGCCCGCGCCGCGGCGCGCGAGACCGTCGGCGCCGGCGGCCCCTCCGGCCTGGTGGTCCCGGCCGACGCGGTCGACGACGCCGCCCCGCGGTCCGGCCGCATCGACGACGCCGAGCCCGAGCGCCCCATGACCGCGCCGTCGGCCACCACCGGCATCGCGCGCACCACCACCTACCTCGGCATCCTGCTGCTGGGCGTCGGCATCGTGCTGCGCGGCGTCGCGGCCGGCCGCTGGCCCACCGCGAACATGTACGAGTTCACGCTCGTCGGCACGTTCGTCGCCGCCGTCGTGCTGGCCGTCGTGCAGCGGAAGCGGGTCGTCCCGTTCCTCGGCGTGGTCGTCATGGGCATCGGCGTGCTCGCCCTGGCTCTCGGGCTGCTGGTCTTCTACGTCCAGGCCGACGCCGTGCAGCCCGCGCTGCAGAGCTACTGGCTGATCATCCATGTGGGCGTCGCCATCGCCGCCACCGGCATCTTCACCGTCGCGTTCGCCACCTCCGTGCTCCAGGTCCTGCAGGACGGCCGCGAGACCGGCCGCTCGCACCTCGACCACCCGTGGCGCTCCGCCGACGGCCTGCGCCGCTCGCTGGCCCGCTGGCGGGTCACCGGGCCCGCCTGGTCCTGGCTGCGCACCGTGCCGTCCGCCCGCCGCCTGGAGGCGCTGTCCTTCCGGCTCAACGCCATCGGCTTCGTGCTGTGGACGTTCACGCTCATCGGCGGCGCCATCTGGGCCGAGCACGCCTGGGGCCGGTACTGGGGCTGGGACCCCAAGGAGGTCGGCACCTTCGTCGCCTGGGTCGTGTACGCCGCGTACCTGCACGCCCGCACGACCCGCGGCTGGGCCGGCCGGAAGGCGGCGTACTTCGTCTACGTCGGCTACGCCGTGGTGCTGGCGAACTTCACCGTCGTGAACCTGTTCGTCACCGGCAAGCACTCGTACTCCGGCATCTGACCCCGCCGGCGCCGCTGCGAGGCGCGCGGCCGGTGTCGCCACGAGTCGCGCGGCCGGTGTCGCCACGAGTGGCCCGTCCCGCGTGCCCGGTGTGAGGCCTGCCCTGATCCCCACCCGGAAGTCGCGCGCCCACCCGGACGATCGGTGCGCGGCGCGACGATCGGTGGGGGACGAGCGGGCGCGTCAGACGTGACGGTTCCGCGTCGGCCGGTCGGCCGGTCGGCCGGTCGGCCGGCGTGGCGGCCTGGCGGTCGGGCGGGCCGACCCGAGGCCGTCAGCCGCGGGCGCCCTCGTCGGGGACGTCGCCGTTCGAGCCGTCGCCGGCGCCGTTCTCCCGCTCACGGCGGCGGCGCTCCTGGTCGAGGCGCCACAGGAACTCGGGGTCGTCGTCGGGGGCGACCGGGCCCGGACGACGGGGGCCCGAGCCGCCCGGGACGCCGGGACCGGGGTGGCGGCCCTGCGCCGAGCCGGCCCCGCCGGTGGCGGCCTGCGCCCGGCTGCTGAGGATCCACGCCAGCGGGCCCGCGATCGGGACCAGCGCGATGAGGAACCACGCGCCCTTCGGCAGCCCGCGGCGGGCGCGCTCGTCGCTCGTGGCGATGTCGGCGAGGGCGTACACCGCCAGGCCGATGATCACGAGGAAGAACAGCGCGCGAGCCATGCTCCACCCTAACCAGCGCGCGCACACCGACCCCGCCCCGGGCCGGGTGATCGCGGGAACCCCCACGAGGTCGTCACATCCGGCCGCGCTCCGCCGGGCCCGGGTCGGACCGTCCCCGGGATCGGCCTACCCTGGACCCGTGCCCGTCGTGACCTACTCGCTGCTCCGTCTCGCCCTGCTCGTCGTGTGCCTGGTCGGCCTCGTGCTGGCCGGCACGGGCTGGCTGCTGGGCGTCGTCGGCGCGGCGCTGCTCGCGGCGCTGCTGTCCTACGTGCTGCTCCGCGGCCCGCGCGACCGGGCGGCGCTGTGGCTCCAGGCGCGCTCCGAGGCCCGGGGCGACCGCCCCCGGCTGTCCCGCACCGCCACCGCGGACGCCGCCGAGGAGGACGCCGCGGTCGAGGCCGCCGAGCGCGAGTCCCGCACCGACGGCTCCCGCGCCGAGGGCTGACGCCCCCGCGCGCTAGAGCGCCAGGCCCAGGCCCAGCAGCACGCCGAACGCCAGCTCGTACATCCCGGTCCCCGCGAGGACCGGGACGAGCGCGATGCCGCGCGCGCCGACCAGCACCGTGAACGCCAGCACCCCGGCGGGCAGCGCGAGCAGGATGACGATGAGCGCCCACGGGTTCGCCAGGGCGCACAGGACGCCGAGCAGCACGGGCAGCACCACCATGACGGCGTACGCGCGGCGGGCCCGGTGCTCGCCGAGCCGCACCGCGAGCGTCCGCTTGCCGACGAGGGCGTCCGTCGGGATGTCCCGCAGGTTGTTGACCATGAGCAGCGCGCAGGCGATCAGCCCGACCGCCACGGCGCCCACCCACGCGGGCCAGGTCAGGGTGCCGGACTGGGTGTAGGTGGTGCCGAGGACGGCGACCAGCCCGAAGAACACGAACACGCCGACCTCGCCGAGGCCCAGGTAGCCGTAGGGCCGCCGGCCGCCCGTGTAGAACCAGGCCGCCGCGACGCACAGGGCGCCGATCGCCAGCAGCCACCACTGGCCGCTCAGGGCGACGAGCCCCAGGCCGAGCAGGCCGGCGACGCCGAACGCCGTGAACGCCGCGGCCTTGACCTGCCTCGGGAACGCCGCGCCGCTGGCGGTGAGCCGCATCGGGCCGACCCGCTCGGTGTCGGTGCCGCGGATGCCGTCGGAGTAGTCGTTGGCGTAGTTGACGCCCACCTGGAGCGCGAGGGCCACGCCCAGGGCGAGCAGCGCGCGGCCGAGGTGCGCCGCCTCGATCTGCGCCGCGGCGCCGGTGCCGACCAGCACGGGAGCGGCGGCGGCGGGCAGGGTGCGCGGGCGTGCTCCGGCGACCCACTCGGCGGCGGTGGCCATGGTGCTCCTGTCGTGGGGCCGCGGCGCGTGCCGCGGCGGGTGGTTCGGCGTGCAGCGACGGTAACCCGGAACGCCGGGCGCGCACGCACGACGCGGGTCAGGACCGGGGCGTGGCGTCCCGCACGGCGGCCGGGAGGCCGAGCTCGCGGGCGGCCAGGTCGGCGGCGCCCCGCCGGTCGGGCTTGCCGGGGCCGCGCAGCGGCAGCGCGGCCAGGGTGACGAGGTGCCGCGGCGCGGCCGGCCCGCCGAGGGCCGCGGTGGCCGCGTCCCGCAGGTCCGCGAGGGCGGGCGCGGGGGCACCGGCGGCGGGCACGACGACCGCGACCACGGCCTGCCCCCACTCGGGGTCGGGCACGCCGACGACGAGCACCTCGCCGACCCCGGGCAGCCCGGCGAGCACCCGCTCCACGGCGGCGGGCGGCACCTTGACCCCGCCGGTGACCAGGACGTCGTCGGCGCGGCCGAGCACCTCCAGCCGGCCGTCGTCGCCCCACCGACCCAGGTCGCTGGTGCGCAGCCACCGGGTGCCGTCCCGGACCTCGAACAGGTCGGCGTCCAGGTCGGGCCGCCCGCGGTAGCCCGCGGCGAGCACCGGCCCGGCGATCCGGACCCGCCCGTCCTCGGGGTCCAGGTCGACGGTCACCCCGTCCAGCGGGACGCCGTCGTAGACGCAGCCGCCGCAGGTCTCGGACATCCCGTAGGTGGTGACGACGCGGGCGCCCGCCGCCCGGGCCGCGTCCAGCAGCCCCGGCGGGGTGGCGGCGCCACCGAGCAGCACCGCGTCGAAGGAGGCCAGCGCGTCCCGCCCTTCGGCCGAGTCCAGCAGCCGGTGCACCTGCGTCGGGACGAGCGAGGTGTACCGCGGGCCGTCGCCGTCCGGCATGCGGCCGACCGCGGCGGCGAAGGCGTCGGCGCGGAACGGCCCGGACAGCACGGCCGGCTCGGTGCCGGCGAGGATCGACCGGACCAGGACCTGCAGGCCCGCGACGTGGGCGGGCGGGAGCGGCAGCAGCCACCGGCCGGGGCCGGCGAGCCGGGCCTCGGTCGCGGCGCCGGACGCGCGCAGGGCGGCGGCCGTGAGCAGGACCTCGCGGGGCGCGCCGGTCGACCCGGAGGTGCGGACCAGCAGCGCCACGTCGTCGGGCACCTCGCCGGCGAGGTCGTCGGCGGGCGCCGGGCCCCCCGCGTCGGGCGCCTCGACCGGCAGCACCGCGGGTCCGGTGCCGTCGAGGGCGGCGGCCAGGGCGGCGGTGAGCGTCGGCACCGTGGCGGAGGAGGCGGGGACCACGCGGACGGGACGGCTCACCCGGCCAGCGTAGGTCCGCCCGTAGAGTGGCGCGGGACGCGCGGCGCCGAGCCGCCGGGCACGCACGCGGCACGGAAGGGTCGAGATGGTTCACAGCACGAGGCGGGGTCTGCGGCGTGCCGCCGCGGCCGCGGTCGCCACGGCCCTCCTGGTCGCCGGCTGCTCGCAGGGCCAGGGCCCGGCCCCGGAGGCCGCCACCGTCGCGCCCACCCTCGAGCCGCAGAAGGCCGCGGCCCCGGAGCCCGTCGTCGCGCCCACCTGGCCGCTGACCGGGGTGGCGGGCGACGTCGTGAACCGGCCGGCGCTCGCGGTGAAGATCGAGAACACCGCCACCGCGCGGCCGCAGTCCGGGCTGGAGCAGGCGGACGTCGTGTGGGAGACGATCGTCGAGTTCGAGGTCTCCCGGTTCGTCGCCGTGTGGCAGTCGCAGGTGCCCGAGGAGCTCGGCCCGGTCCGCTCGGTCCGCCCGATGGACCCGGACATCGTGTCGCCGATGCACGGCCTGCTGACGTTCTCGGGCGGTCAGCCCGGCATCCTCGACCTGGTCGCGGCGAGCCCCGTCCAGGTGATCAGCCACGACGCCGGCGCCGCCGGCCTGTACCGGATCTCGTCCCGGTCGGCCCCGCACAACGTCTACGCGGACCCCGCCGCGCTGTGGGCGCAGGCCGACGCCGACCACCAGAGCAGCCCCGGCGAGCAGTTCGCGTTCGCCCGGACCGCCGAGCGCGCGACCGCGGTCGTCGCGGGCACCCCGGCGACGACCCTGGCGTTCGACCTGTCGAGCCAGTCGAAGCCGTCGTGGACCTGGAACGGCACCGTGTGGGAGCGCTCGGAGGGCTCGAAGCCCGCGGTGGCCGCCTCGGGCGCGCGGCTGTCGGCGACCAACGTGGTGTCCATCGTCGCCGAGCACCCGAACACGCAGTTCGGTGCGCAGAACGGCGCCCCGGTGCCGACCTACACGCTGGTCGGCTCGGGCGAGGGCACGCTGGCGACCGGCGGGAAGACCGTCGCGGTGCGCTGGCAGAAGGACTCCCGGGACGCCCCGATGCAGCTGTTCACCGCCGACGGCGCGCCCGCGACGCTCGCGCCGGGCAACACGTGGGTCGAGCTGGTGCCCGCCGGGACGGGCTCGCTGACGGTCTCCTGACCGCCGGGGCCCGCCGCCCCGGCGTGCCCGTCAGAACGCGTACGGGAACCGGCTCCAGTCCGGGTCGCGGCGCTCGAGGAACGCGTCCCGGCCCTCGACGGCCTCGTCCGTCATGTACGCCAGCCGGGTCGCCTCGCCCGCGAACACCTGCTGCCCGGCGAGCCCGTCGTCCGCCAGGTTGAACGCGAACTTGAGCATCCGGATCGCCTGGGGCGACTTGGTGGCGATGATCCGCGCGTACTCCAGCGCGGCGTCCTCCAGCTCGGCGTGGTCGACGACGTCGTTGACCGCGCCCCAGGCGTAGGCCTGCTCGGCCGAGTACTCCCGCGCCAGGAAGAAGATCTCCCGCGCCCGCTTCTGACCGGTCTGCCGGGCGAGCAGCGCCGAGCCGTACCCGCCGTCGAACGAGCCCACGTTGGCGTCGGTCTGCATGAACCGCGCGTGCTCGCGGGAGGCGATGGTGAGGTCCGCGACCACGTGCAGCGAGTGCCCGCCGCCGGCGGCCCAGCCGTTCACGACCGCGACGACGACCTTCGGCATCGTCCGGATGAGGCGCTGGACCTCGAGGATGTGCAGCCGGCCGGCGCGCGCCGGGTCGATGGCGTCCGCGGTCTCGGCCTCGGTGGACCCGGTGTACCGGTAGCCGTCCCGCCCGCGGATGCGCTGGTCGCCGCCGGAGCAGAACGCGTAGCCGCCGTCCTTGGGGCTGGGCCCGTTGCCGGTGAGCAGCACGGTGCCGACGTCGGAGGTCATCCGGGCGTGGTCGAGCACGCGGTACAGCTCGTCGACCGTGTGCGGCCGGAACGCGTTGCGCACCTCGGGCCGGTCGAACGCCACCCGGACCACGGGCAGGTCCCGCACGCCACCGTCCGCCGACCGGGCGACGCCCCGGTGGTAGGTGAGGTCGGTGAGGTCCTCGAAGCCGGTGACCGTGCGCCAGCGGCTCGGGTCGAAGGTGTCGGAGACGCGCGGGGGCAGCGGGGCGGCGGCGGGGTCGGTCACGGGCCCCAGCGTAGGACGGCACGCCCGCCGAGAATTCTGGTACGGTCGTACCAGAAACGGGCGCGGGACGGCGGAGACTGCCACCCGGCGCGTCCGGTCCCGGGGGAGGGATCACCCATGGCGTGGGTCGTGCTCATCGTGTCCGGACTGCTCGAGGCCGGCTGGGCGCTCAGCCTCAAGGCGTCGGACGGCTTCACGAAGCTGTGGCCGAGCGTGTCGTTCGGGGTGCTGGCCATCCTGTCGTTCGCCGGCCTGAGCTGGGCGCTGCGGTCGCTGCCGGTCGGCGTCGCGTACGGCGTCTGGGTCGGCATCGGGGCGTCGGCGACGGCGGTCCTCGCGATCGTGCTGTTCGGCGAGTCGGTGTCGGTGCTGAAGATCGTGTCGCTCGTCCTGATCGTCGCGGGCGTGGTGGGGCTGAACCTCTCGGGCGGCGGCCACTGATGACCGGCGGCGGCCCGGGCGGCCCGGGCGGTCCCGCGGGCGCCGGCGGCACCGCCAAGGGCGTCCGGCGGCGCGCCGAGCTCGCCCGCGCCGCCGCCGACCTGGTCCGCGAGGAGGGCCCGGCGGCGCTGAGCCACCGGGCCGTCGCGGCCCGCGCCGGGCTGTCGCTGTCGGCGACGACGTACTACTACGCGGGCCTGGACGACCTGGCCGCGGCGGCGGGCGCGACCCTGGTCGACGACTGGGTGGCGCACGCGGACGCCGTCCTGGCGCGGGTGCGGTCCGGGCGTGCCGCCGGCGGCCCGCCGGTCGACCAGGACCCGGCGGACGTCGTGGTCGGGGCGGTCCTGCCGCCGGGCGACGACGCCGCGGTGCGGGCGCACTACGAGCAGCTGCTCGCGGCCGGCCGGGTGCCCGCCCTCGCGGCCGCGCTCGGCGGCGGCCGGGCCCGGCTCGACGCGGTCCTCGCGGCGCTGCTGGCCGAGCTCCGGCTGCCCGTCCCCGCGGCCGTCGCGCTCGCGGTGGTCGACGGGGCGGTCGTCGCCGCCGTCAGCGAGGGCCGGCCCGTCCGCGGCACCGCCCGCGACCTGCTGCTCGCCGTGCTCGGCGGCGCGGAACCTCTACGCTGAGCCGCGTGCACGTCTACGCGATCCCCCTGCGGACGCGCTTCCGCCGGATCACGGTGCGCGAGGGCGTGCTGGTGCGCGGCGAGGCCGGCTGGGGCGAGTTCAGCCCGTTCTGGGACTACGACGCCGCGGAGTCGGCCGCCTGGTGGCGCGCGACCCGCGAGGCGGCGGACGAGGGGTTCCCGGAGCCCGTGCGCGACCGCGTGCCGGTGAACGTGACCGTCCCCGCCGTCGGCCCCGACGCCGCGCGCCGGATCGTGCTGGCCTCCGGCGGCTGCACCACCGCCAAGGTGAAGGTCGCCGAGCCCGGCCAGGGTGCCGCGGAGGAGGCCGACCGGCTGGCCGCCGTCCGCGAGGCCCTCGGCCCCGGTGGCGCCATCCGCGTGGACGCGAACGCCGCGTGGGACGTCGACACCGCCGTGGAGCGGCTCCGGGTGCTGGACCGCGCCGCGCGCGGGCTCGAGTACGCCGAGCAGCCGGTGGCCTCGGTGCGCGACCTCGCGCGGGTGCGCCGGTCGACCCACGTCCCGATCGCCGCCGACGAGTCGATCCGCCGTGCCGAGGACCCGATGGCCGTGGTGCGGGCCGAGGCCGCGGACGTCGTCGTGCTCAAGGTGCAGCCGCTCGGCGGCGTGCGCGCCTGCCTGGACCTGGCCGAGCAGGTGGGGCTGCCGGTCGTGGTGTCCTCCGCGCTGGAGTCCTCCGTGGGCCTCGCGGCCGGCGTGGCGCTCGCGGCGGCGCTGCCCGAGCTGCCGTACGCCTGCGGGCTCGCGACGGCTCAGCTGCTCACCGACGACGTCGCCGACCCGCCCCTGCTGCCCGTGGACGGCGCGCTGCCGGTCGCGGCCGCGCGGGCGGTCGTGCCCACCGACGAGCGGCTCGCGGCGACCGCGGCCGACGAGGCGACCGCGGCCCGGTGGGCGGAGCGGCTGGCCGCGGTCCGGGCGGTGTCCCGGTGACGGCCCCGACCCCGGCGGCGGGCGGCGGGCCGCGCGGTCCCGTGCGCGGCGCGCCCGCGGCCCGGGCGGCGCGGGTGCTGGTCCAGGAGCTCGCGGCGCACGGCGTCCGGGACGTCGTGCTGGCCCCCGGCTCGCGCAGCGCCCCCCTGGCGTACGCGCTCGCCGAGGCCGCCCTGCCCGACGACGAGCGCCCGGCCGGCGCACCGGCGGTCCGGCTGCACGTCCGGGTGGACGAGCGGGATGCGGCGTTCCTCGCCCTCGGCCTCGCCCGGGCCGCCGCCGCCGAGGGCGCCCCGCGGGCCGTCGCGGTCGTCACCACGTCCGGCACGGCGGTCGCCAACCTGCACCCGGCGGTGCTCGAGGCGCACCACGCGGGCGCCCCGCTGCTGCTGCTCACCGCCGACCGCCCGCACGAGCTCCGGGGCACCGGCGCCAACCAGACGACCGTGCAGCCCGGCATCTTCGGCGCCGCGACCCGGCTCGAGGCCGACGTGCCCGCGCCGTCCGGCCGGACGGGGGAGGACCGCGACCTGCGGCACCTGCTGTCCCGGGCGGTCGCCGCGGCCCTCGGCGCCCGCACGGGCGACCCCGGACCCGTGCACCTGGACCTCGCCTACCGCGAGCCGCTGGTGCCGGGCCCGGAGCCGTGGCCGGCGGACGGCGCGGCGGGGCGGGTGGCCGTCCTGCCCCGGCCCGCCGCCGCTCCGGTCGTCGCGGACCCCGGCGTGCCCGCCCGGGCCGACCTGCCCGGCCCGGTCGTGGTCGTCGCGGGCGACGGCGCGGGCCCGGACGCCCGCCGGCTCGCCGAGGTCGCGGGCTGGCCGCTGCTCGCCGAGCCGTCCTCCGGCGCGCGGGGCGGCCCGAACGCGCCCGCGACCTACCGGGTGCTGCTGGGGGACCCCGACCTGGGCGGCCGCGTCCGCTCCGTCGTGCTGCTCGGGCGCCCGACGCTCACCCGGCCGGTGTCGGCGCTGCTCGCCCGGGACGACATCGACCTGACCGTCGTCGCCCCCGCGGGCTCGGGCTGGCCGGACGCCGGCCGCGCCGCCGACCGGGTGCTCACCGGCGTGCCCGCCGCCTGGTTCGACGACCCCGCCGACGACCCGGCGTGGCTCGGCGCCTGGCAGCGTGCCGACGCGGCCGCGGGTGCCGTGGTCGACGCCGCGCTCGACGACGACCCGGCCGCGCCGCCGACCCGCGCCACCCCGCCGCTCACCGGCCCGCGCGCCGTCCGGGCCGTCGCGGAGGCGTCGTTGCCCGCCGACGTGCTGGTGGTCGGCTCGTCCAACCCGGTGCGTGACCTGGACCTGGTCGCCCGGTGGGCGGAGCCGCCGCTGGTGCTCGCCAACCGCGGGCTGGCCGGCATCGACGGGATGCTGTCCACCGCCGCGGGCGTCGCGCTCGGCCTGCCCCGGCACCGGACGCGTGTCCTGGTCGGCGACCTGACCTTCCTGCACGACGTCGGCGGCCTGCTGCGGCTGACCACCGAGCCCGAGGTGGACCTCCAGGTCGTCGTGCTCAACGACGCGGGCGGGTCGATCTTCGCGACGCTCGAGCACGGGGCGCCCGAGCGCGCCCGGACGTTCGAGCGGGTGTTCGGCACCCCGCACGCCGTCGACGTCGCCGCCCTGTGCGCGGGCTACGGGGTGCGGCACGTGCGCGTCTCGGACGAGGCGGCCCTGGCCGCGGCGCTCGCGGCCCCGGGGCGCGGCACGTCCGTGGTCGAGGTGCGGGTCGACCGCACCGACCGGCGGGCGCTCGGCGAGCGGCTGACCGCGGCGGCGCGGGACGCCGCCCGGGGGGCGCTCGGCGGCGGGGTCGCCGCGGGCTGACGGGATGCGGGTCCGGCGTACCCACGGTCATCGTGGATTCGCAGCGGACTCCCAGGTTCTGCCGAGCGTGGCTCCAGTCGCGGGGGGTCTCATAGTGGGCGAGAAGGAGGTACACCCCATGAGCAGCAGCACCCCCGAGGGTCCGCGGGACGCCCAGGGCGCGGCGGAGCCGCAGCGCACCGAGGACGCCACCGCTGCGACCGAGGCCGTCCCCGCCGCGCCGGCCGCCGACGCGACGCCGTCCGCCGACGAGACGCAGCGCATCGCCCCGGCGCCCACCCAGCAGCTCCCGCAGACGCCCGCCGAGCCCGCGACCCCCGCGGCGCAGGCCGCGCCGGCCGCGCCGCAGCAGCCGTACCAGCACGCCGCGCCGCAGCAGCCGGGCGCGCAGCCGCACCACCCCGGTGCCCCGGCGCCGCAGCAGCCGCGCTACGGCCAGTACGCGCCGCAGCAGCACCCCGCGCACCAGCAGCCCGCCGCGCACCAGCAGCCGGCGGCGCAGCAGCCGCAGCAGCCGGTCGGGCACGCGCCGCAGCAGCAGCCGCAGCAGGGCCACGACCCGCTCGCCGCGTTCCGCGCCCCGGCCGCTCCCGGCGCCCCGCAG
>NZ_JAANNB010000180.1 GCF_011603975.1 Cellulomonas sp. IC4_254
GCACCCCGCACCGTCCCGAGAGGCCCACCGCATGTCCGACACGACCGCCACCCTCCGCGCCGCCGCCCCGTACCTCGCGTCCTGGGTCGACCTCCAGGGCGCGTTCCGCCGCGCCGTCGGCGTGCAGGTGGCGATCCGGTCCGGCGACGAGGTCGTGCTCGACCACGCGTGGGGCGCCGCCGACGCCACGACGGGCGAGCCGCTGCGCACCGACCACCTGTTCCGGATCGCCTCGCACTCGAAGTCGTTCACCGCGACCGCCGTGATGCGACTGGTCGAGGCGGGCCGGCTGCGGCTGGACGACACGGTCGGGACGCACGTCGCCGGGCTGGCGGGGTCCCCGCTGGCGTCCCGCACCGTCCGCGAGCTGCTCGGCCACCAGGCCGGGGTCATCCGCGACGGCGAGCGCGGCGACTTCTGGCAGCTCGACGGGCCGTTCCCCGACGAGCCGACCCTCGTGGCCGAGCTGCTGGAGGCCGGCGAGGTGTACGGGTCGAACGAGCACTTCAAGTACTCCAACTACGGGTACGGCATCCTCGGCCTGGTCGTGGAGTCCGCGACCGGCGAGCCGTTCCGCGACCACCTGCGTGCGGCCGTCCTCGACCCGCTCGGCATGGCCGACACCGGCGCCGAGTACGACGAGGCGCTGGCCGACCGGTACGCCGCCGGGCACACCGCCCTGCTCGACGCCGACGACCGCCGGGAGACCATCGAGCACGTCGACACCCGCGCCCTCGCCGCGGCCACCGGGTTCTACTCGACCGCGCGGGACATGACCGCGTTCGGTGGCGCGCACTTCTACGGCGACGAGTCCCTGCTGTCGGACGCGGGCAAGCGGCTGCTGCACCGGCAGGAGTCGGTCGTGACGGTGCACGGCAAGGAGGTCGGCCGGTACGGCATCGGCCTGGACCTGCACACCATCGGCGACCGCGAGGTGGTCGGGCACTCCGGCGGCTACCCCGGGCACATCACGCGCACCTACATCGACCCGAAGCAGCGGCTCGTCGTCAGCGTCCTCACCAACGCGATCGACGGCCCGGCCGACGCGATCGCGGTCGGCCTGATCAAGCTGATCGACCTGGCGCTCAACCCGCCCGCCGACGCGCCCGAGCCCGCCGCCGACGCCCGGCCGCTCGCCGAGTACACCGGCCGGTTCGGCGCCCTGTGGGGGATCACCGACATCGCCGAGCTCGGCGGCCGGCTCCTGCTGCTGCACCCCGCCGCGCCGGACCCGGTGGCCGCTTACGACGAGCTGCACGTGCGGGGCCGCGACGTGCTCGGCACCACCCGGCAGCCGGGGTTCGGCTCCGCCGGCGAGGACGTCGTCGTGGAGCGCACCGAGGACGGCGCGATCGCCGCCGTGCGCAACGGGATGACCTCCTGGCCGCTCGAGGAGTTCCGCCGCCGCCGGACCGGCATGACCCGCCGCCGGGAGGCCGGTGCGGCCGTCCCGGCGTCCCTAGGCTGACCGGCATGACCAGCGACGACGCCGCCCCCACCGCCGACCTCACGATGACGCCGGAGCAGCTGGCGTGGATCGAGCAGTTCGCGCTCACCTGGGAGGGCACGAACAGCGCCCGGATGGAGGGCCGCGTGGTCGGGCTGCTGATGGTCGCGGACCGGCCGTACCTGTCGTCCCAGCAGATCGCGCAGCTGCTCACCGCGAGCGCCGGCGCCGTGTCCACCGCCACCCGGCGGCTGGTCGAGGTCGGGTTCATCCAGCGGCACGCGATCGCCGGCGACCGGAACCACTACTTCCGGGTCGAGGACGACATCTGGGGGCGCTGGCTCGCGAGCGAGCGGAACTACCTGCCGCGGCTGCAGCGGGTGCTGGACCAGGCGCTGTCCGGCGGACCCGGGGAGGGTCCGGCGCGCCGGCTGCGCAACGCCCGGAACTACATGGAGTGGCTCGCGGGGTACCACCGCAAGATGCTCGCCGACTGGGAGGCCTACCGCGACGCGCAGGCCGGGACTGGAGAACCGTGACGACCGACCCGACCCCCGGCGGGGCGACCGCCGCCCCCGTGCTGTCCGTGCGCGACCTGACCGTCACGTTCCGCGTCGACCGGGGCCGCTCGCCCGACGTGCACGCGGTGCGCGGCGTCTCGTTCGACCTGCACGCCGGCGAGGTGCTGGCCGTCGTCGGCGAGTCGGGGTCCGGCAAGTCGGTGTCCTCGCTCGCCGTGCTGGGGCTGCTGCCCGGCACCGCCCGGGTGAGCGGCAGCGCCCGGCTCGGCGACCTCGAGCTGGTCGGCCTCGACGACCGGGCCCTGTCGGACGTGCGCGGCCGGCGGGTCGCGATGATCTTCCAGGACCCGTCGAACGCCCTCGACCCGGTGTTCACCATCGGGTTCCAGCTGCGCGAGACCTTGCGCCGGCACCTGCCGGGGCTGTCCCGTGCCGAGGCCCGCGCCCGGGCCGTCGAGCTGCTGCGCATGGTCGAGCTGCCCGACCCCGAGGACCGGCTGCGGTTCTATCCGCACCAGCTGTCCGGCGGCCAGGCGCAGCGCGTGATGATCGCGATGGCGCTCGCGTGCGACCCCGAGGTCCTGATCGCGGACGAGCCGACGACCGCGCTCGACGTCACGGTGCAGCAGGAGGTCCTGGACGTGCTGCGCCGGCTGCGGGCCCGCACCTCGGCCGCCGTCGTGCTCATCACGCACGACATGGGCGTGGTCGCCGACCTCGCGGACCGGGTGGTCGTCATGCGGCACGGCGAGGTCGTCGAGACCGCCGACGTCGCCGACCTGTTCGACGCCCCCGCCGCCGCGTACACCCGCACGCTGCTGGACGCCGTGCCGCGGATCGGCGCGGACGAGCGCCCGGCCGGCACCGACGCGGCCGAGCGGCCCGCGCTGAACGTCGAGAACCTGGTGGTCGAGTACAAGAACCGGCGCGGCCGGGTCGTGCGGGCCGTCGACGACGTGACGCTGCGGGTGCAGCCCGGCGAGATGCTGGCCCTGGTCGGCGAGTCGGGGTCCGGGAAGTCGACCCTCGGCCGGTGCGCCCTGGGTCTCGCGCCGCTCACCTCCGGCACGGTCGAGGTCGTCGGCACCCGGCTGGGCCGGGACACCCCGCGCGCCGTCCGGGCGGCCCGCACCCGGATCGGCGTCGTGTTCCAGAACCCCGCCGCGTCGCTCAACCCGCGGTACACCATCGGCGAGTCCGTCGCGGAGCCGCTGCGGGTGCACGCGGGGCTGCGGGGCGCCGCGCTCTCCGCCCGGGTGGCCGAGCTGCTGGACGGCGTCGAGCTGCCCGCGGCGTGGGCGTCGCGGTACCCGCACGAGCTGTCCGGCGGCCAGCGGCAGCGGGTGTCGATCGCGCGGGCGGTGTCGCTGGACCCGGAGCTGCTGATCGCCGACGAGCCCACCTCGGCACTCGACGTCTCCGTGCAGGCGACGGTGCTCGAGCTGTTCCGGTCCATCCAGCAGCGGCTCCGGTTCGCCTGCCTGTTCATCAGCCACGACCTGGCGGTGGTGGACGAGCTCGCCGACCGGGTCGCCGTGATGCACCGCGGCCGGGTGGTCGAGGTCGGCGAGCGCAGCCGGGTCCTGGGTGCGCCGGAGCACGACTACACGCGGCGGCTGCTGGCCGCGGCGCCGGTGCCGGACCCGGCGGCGCAGGCGGCGCGCCGGGCGGAGCGGCTGGCCGGCTGACGCCACGGCGCGGGCGCGCCCTCTCCCACGGGTCGGCAGGTCCCGCCACCGGAGGGCGTCCGATTTGCCGGTGATGTCGACCACATGGGTGGTTTTTCACCCGCTCGCGACCACGCAGATGCCCCTGACACCCCAGGAAACCGTGCGACCGTCCGATGGACAGCAGCACACGGGCCGACCCGGCCCGCGGGGCGACGTCGGTCCGGCCGGCGCCGCAGGGGCCTCCCCCGGGAGGCCCGGAGCACGGAGGTGGGACCGCATGACGCTCGACGACCTGGGCCGCCCGGCCGCGATCCGGAGGCTGCCCGCCGCCTGGACCCCCTTCGACGAGCTGAGCGCCGCCGTCGGCCCGACCCCATGCGTCGCCCGCCCGCACGCCGGTCTCGTGCACCGCGACGGGCCGTGCCGGTGCTTCGTCGGCGGCCCCGCCCCCGAGCACGCCGAGCGCCCGGAGGACGTGGTCCTCGCGCTCGCCTGGCACGGCGCCGCCTAGGCGGGGCGCGGGCGCGCGCCGCCGGTTCAGGCCTCCGGGCGGCTGAACAGGTTGACGACGTTCCCGTCCGGGTCGCGGAGCAGCGCGGACCGGTTGCCCCACGGCATCGTGGTGGGCGGCAGCAGCACGTCCGCCGGGTCCGGGTCCAGCCGGGCGAGCTCGGCCTCGACGTCGGCGACCTCGAACTCGACCACGACCGAGCGGTTCGCCGCCGGCAGCAGCACGCCGCCGAGCCGCGCGACGGTGTCGACGTGGGCGACGGCGAGCACGGCGCCGGGGCCGGTGAGCTGGGCGAACGCGGGCACGGGACGCGTCGCGACCAGCCCGGTGACGCGCTCGTAGAACGCGACGAGCCGGTCGACGTCCTCGGTGACGAGGCGGATGGAGGTGAGCGGCACGGGGACTCCTCGGTGCGGGTGCGGGATGGACCGGACCAGCCTCGGCCGCGCCCGCGACACCGTCCTGTCGGTGTTTCCCGGCCGGTCGCCGCAGCGGGCCGATCGCCTCAGCGCGACCCGTCGAGCACGGGGCGGAGCGTCCCGGCCGGGATGTCCAGGTCCTCCCACCGGAGCTCGCGCGCCGGCACCCGCTCGGCCGTGAGGTCGACGGCCACCATGCGCTCGGCCCGGAACGCCCGCACGCCGCCGCGCAGCCGGCACCAGGCGACGAGGAACCACACGCCGTCCTGCACGACCGACCCCAGCGGCTCGACCTGCCGCTCGGTGACGGCACCCTCCCGGTCGCGGTACGTGAGCCGGACGACCCGGTCGGCCTGCAGCGCCGCGGCGAAGGCGGCGGGCGCCCGGGGCCCGTCGACCTCCGGCTCGAGCAGACGGACCCGGTCCGCGAGCGCGGTGGCGCGCCGGGCGTCGCCCTCCGGGAGCACCGCCAGCAGCTTGCGCATCGCGCTCGCCGCGGGCTGCCGGAACGGGCCGCGCCGCAGGGCGCTCGCCCCGACGAGCACCGCCAGCGCCTCGTCCGGCGTGAAGCCCATCGGGCCCAGCGTCGCGGCGGTGTCGATCGCGTACCCGCCCGTCCGGCCGGTCTGCGCCCAGATCGGCACGCCCGCCTGCTGCAGCGCCGACAGGTCGCGCTCGACGGTGCGCACCGACACCTCGAACCGCCCGGCGAGCCAGCGCGCGCTGCGGTACCGCGGCGCCACGGCGCGGAGCTCCTCGACGATCGCGTAGAGGCGGTCGGTCCGGTTCACCCGGCGATCATGCCGCCTCCGGACCCATCCGGTCGCCCGGCCGCTCCGAACCCCTCCCGACACCACACCCGAGGGACGCAAGGAGCGATGATGCGACGCACCCGCAGCACCTACGCCGTGGCCGCGATGGCCGCCGGGCTCACCCTGAGCCTCACGCTGGCCGCCTGCAGCAGCACCGACGACACGAGCGAGGGCACCGCGCCGTCGTCCTCGTCGTCCATGGACATGGGCTCGACGCACGACGCGATGGACGCCGTCGCGCCCGTCAGCACCGGCGACCCGTTCGCCGACGCCCGCACCGCCGCCGCGCACATGCCGGAGACGGGCCTCACCCTGGCGACCGGCCTGGCCGCCGCCACGGACACCGCCGGCGAGGTCGACTCCGACGCCGCCACCCTGCGCGCCGGCCTGACCGCGCTGCTCCAGGAGCACGTGTACCTGACGGGCATCGGCGTGGCCACCGCCTACACCGCGGGCGCCGACTCCGAGGAGTTCGCCGCCGCCAAGGCCGCGCTCGACGGCAACACCGACGACCTCGCGGACGCGGTGGGCTCGCTCGCCGGCGAGGAGCAGGGCACCGCCTTCCACCAGCTCTGGGACGAGCACATCGGCTACTTCGTCGACTACGCCGTCGCGGTGAAGTCCGGCGACCAGGCCGCCGCGGACGCCGCGCAGGCCTCGCTCGCCGGGTACACCACCCAGGCGGGGGCGTTCTTCGAGCAGATCAGCGCGGGCAACCTGCCCGCCGCGGCGGTGGCCGAGGCGCTGACCATGCACGTCACGACGCTGACGGCCGCGATCGACGCGCTCGCCGCCGGCGAGCCGACCGCGTCCGACACGCTGAAGGCCGCCGCCGACCACGTCGGCATGGACGCCGCCACCATCGCGACCGGCCTCGCGGCCGGTGCGGGGCTGTCCGGCGACGCCATGGACGACGCCTCCACCCTCCGGTCGACCCTGACCGCGCTGCTCCAGGAGCACGTCTACCTGGCCGCGTACGCCGTGTTCACCGCCTACACCGCCGAGGGCGGGGTCGAGTCCCCGGCGTTCACCGCCGCGGCCGCCACGCTGGACGCCAACTCGGTCGCGCTGTCCGACGCGGTGACCTCGCTCGCGGGCGAGGAGAACGGCACGGCGTTCCTCGACCTGTGGCGCGAGCACATCGGCTACTTCGTCGACTACGCCGTGGCCGATGCCACGGGGGACACCGACGGCCAGCAGGAGGCCCTGATGAACCTCGACGGCTACCGTCCCGCCGCCGGCGCGTTCTTCGAGAAGATCAGCGACGGCGAGCTGCCGGCGGACGACGTCGCGGCCGGGCTCGGCATGCACGTGTCGACCCTCGCCGGCGCCATCGACTCGCTGGCGGCCGCGCTCGTCGCCTGACGGGCCCGAGACCGTGACGCCGGCCCCGATCCCCGCCGGGGCCGGCGTCACGCCCGCGCCGAGGCGCGCGTCACGCCCGCGTCCGGGGCGGGTCGGGGGGAACCGGCGGGCGCCGTGCGGCAGACTGCAGCGGTGTCCTCCCCCGGTTCCCGCCCAGCCGCACGCGTGACGGCCGACGAGGCCCTCGCGCGCGTCGCCGACGGCGACCGCGACGCCTTCCCGGCGCTGTACGACATGCTGTCCCCCGCCGTGCACGGCACGGCGCTCGCCGTCCTCCGCGACCCGGACCACGCGGCGGAGGTCACCCAGGAGGTCATGGTGGAGATCTGGCGCACGGCGTCCCGGTGGGACGCCCGTCGCGGCTCGGCGCGCGCGTGGGCGACCACGATGGCGCACCGCCGGGCCGTCGACCGCGTGCGCTCGGTGCAGGCCCAGCGCACCCGGGACCAGGCGGTGCTCGACGGCGACCGGCCGCGCGCGTTCGACGTCGTCGCCGAGCAGGCCGAGTCGAACCTCGAGGCCGAGCGCGTCCGGCACTGCCTCGGCGGGCTCACCGACACCCAGCGCGAGGCCGTCGTCCTCGCCTACTACGACGGCCGGACGTACCGCGAGGTCGCCGAGTCGCTCGAGGCCCCGCTGCCCACCGTCAAGAGCCGCATCCGCGACGGCCTCACCCGGCTCCGCGACTGCCTGGGGGTGGCCGCGTGACCGCCCCGACCCCTCGTCCCGGCGAGCGCCGCCCCGACGACGCCGCCACCCGCGAGCTGCTCGGCGCCTGGGCGCTGGACGCGCTCGACGAGGCCGAGCGCGCCCGCGTCGACGACCTGATCGCCCGCGACCCGGACGCCGCCCGGGAGGCCCGCTCGCTGCTGGAGACCGCGGCGGTGCTCGGCGAGGCCATGGCCGTCGCCGCGCCCGACGCCGTCCGGCTGGCCGTGCTGGCCGAGGTCGAGCACACCCGGCGGGAGGACCGCGCAGCCGGCGAGGTGCCGGAGTCCGAGCCCGTGCACCCCGCCGCTCCCGGGGCGCCCGCTCCCGGGACG
>NZ_JAANNB010000181.1 GCF_011603975.1 Cellulomonas sp. IC4_254
CCGGGCGCTACGGGAAGACCGCCGGCCCCGGCCGGCGCCGGGCCGCGCGCGTCGCGATGGTCGCCCTCGGCGTCCTCGCCGTCGCCGTCGCCGCCTGGCTCGCGCTCGGCCAGGACGGGCTCAGCTGGAAGGTCGTCGGGTTCAAGGTCGACGGCCCGACGAGCACGCAGATCACGTTCGACGTCACGAAGGACGCCGACGCGACCGTGACCTGCCGGGTGCAGGCGCTGTCCGAGTCCTACGCCGAGGTCGGTGTGCAGACCGTCGAGGTCGGCCCCGCGGGCACCGCCACGCAGCGCGTGACCACGACCATCCCCACCACCGAGCTCGCCGTCACGGCCGTCGTGGAGTCCTGCTCCGCCGCCTGACGCCAGTTGCTATGCTTGCCGATTCATACGCCGCCCCCGGTCCGACGTCGCCCGATGTCACCGCAGGTCGACGCGACCGCGAGGGAGACGGCATCCCCGTTCATCGCTCGGGCCCGCGCACGCCTGGCCGGGGTCACCGACGGCGCGTCCGGACCGGGCGCGCGACACGCAGGAAGGAGTGGACGTGACCGACACGACGCAGGCCGCCACCTGGCTGACGCAGGAGGCCTACGACCGCCTCAAGGCAGAGCTCGAGCACCTCGAGGGCCCGGGACGAGCCGAGGTCACCGAGCGGATCGCCGCCGCGCGTGACGAGGGCGACCTCAAGGAGAACGGCGGCTACCACGCCGCCCGCGAGGAGCAGGCCAAGCAGGAGGCCCGCATCCGCGAGCTCAAGGAGAAGCTCCGCAACGTCCAGATCGGCACGCCCCCGGACGACGGCGTCGTCGAGCCCGGCATGGTCGTGACCGCGGTCGTCGCCGGGGACGCCATGACGTTCCTGCTCGGCTCGCGCGAGATCGCCGGCAGCGCGGACATCGAGGTGTTCTCCCCGACCTCGCCGCTCGGCGCGTCCATCAACGGCCGCAAGGTCGGCGAGAAGGTGTCCTACACCGCGCCCAACGGCCGCGACATCCCGGTCGAGATCACGGACGCGAAGCCCTTCACCGGCTGACGCGCCGCACCCGCCGCACGCACGAGGGCCCCGACCGGACTTCCGGTCGGGGCCCTCGTGCGTGCGGGGTGCTGCGCGGGCGCGGCGTCAGACCGCGCACTCGCAGACCAGGTTGTACTCGACGACCTGCTCGCCGTCCTCGGGCCGCGCGAACGCCTCGGCCTCCGCGCGGGACCCGAACCGCCGGCCCACCAGCCTGCCGTCGGCGAGCAGCACGCCCACCTCGATCTGGGTGCGCGGGTCGACCCAGCCGTCGGTCGCGCTCGTGGCCGCCGGGGTGGTGGTCGTGGTCGTCGTGCTCGTCACCGTGGTCCCTCTCGTCCGTGCGGGTCGTGCGGCCCTCGATCTCCTCAACACCGCGCGCCCGCGGTCCATGCCCGGGCGCGCGGGTCAGTGCTCCGCGAGGCGGAAGCCGCCGTCGCGCAGGTGCTGCAGCACGCGCGCGCAGTGCTCCGGGCCCTTCGTCTCGACCTGCACCTCGATCTCGACCTCGTCGATCTCCAGGTCCACGCCGGTCCGCACGTGCGACACGTGCATCACGTTCCCGCCGGTGGTCGCGAGCTCGCGCAGCAGCGCCGCCAGCGCGCCCGGGGTGTCGTGCACCCGGACCCGCAGCTGCAGGTACCGGCCCGACACCGCGAGGCCGTGCCGCACGACGCGCAGCAGCACGAGCGGGTCGATGTTGCCGCCGGACAGCAGCACCACGACCGGACCCTCGAGGTCGCCCGGCGGCGCCGCCATCACCGCCGCGACACCCGCCGCACCCGACGGCTCGACGAGCAGCTTCGCCCGCTCGGCGACCAGCAGCAGCGCGCGGGACAGGTCCTCCTCGGAGACGGTCCGCACCTCGCAGCCGTGCCGCTGCAGCAGCGCGAACGGGACCGCGCCGGGCGTGCCGACCGCGATGCCGTCGGCCATGGTGTGCAGCTCGGGCGCCGGGACCGGCTCCCCCGCCACGAGCGACGCCGGGTAGGCGGCGGCCCGCGCGGCCTGCACGCCGATCACCCGCACGTGCGGGGCGACCTCGGCGATGACCGCCTGGATGCCGGCGGCCAGCCCGCCGCCGCCGAGCGGGACGACGATCGTCCGGACGTCGGGCACCTGCTCGAGGATCTCCAGGGCGAGCGTGCCCTGCCCCGCGACGATGTCCTCGTGGTCGAACGGGTGGATCAGCACCCGCCCGGTGCGCTCGGCCTCGGCGCGGGCGGCGACCAGCGCCTCGTCGACGCTGCGGCCGTACGGCCGGACCTCGGCGCCGTACTCCTTGGTGGCCGCGACCTTCGGCAGCGCCGCGTCGACCGGCATGTACACCACGGCGTCGATGCCGAGCAGCTGGGCCGCCAGCGCCACGCCCTGCGCGTGGTTGCCCGCGCTCGCCGCGACGACGCCGCGGGCCTGCTCCTCCGGCGACAGCCGGGCCATCCGCACGTACGCCCCGCGGATCTTGAACGAGCCGGCGCGCTGCAGGTTCTCGCACTTGAGCAGCACCGGCGCACCGGCGATCTGGGACAGCGCGCGGGAGGTCTCCACCGGGGTGCGGGTCGCCACGCCCGTGAGCAGGCGCGCGGCAGCGCGGGCGTCGTCGAGGAAGGTCACCCGTGCATCATTCACGATCCCGCGGTCGGCTCGTCCGGGCCGCGCCGCGCGCCCCCGGCCCCGCGCGCGCCACCGGGCTCCAGGCCCGCCGCCGCGTCACCCCCGGGCCGCACCCGCCCGCGCCCGCCGTACCGCCGGCGCCCGAAGACCCCGGGCGGCCGGAGCGTGACGTGGTCGTCGGTGCCGAGCTCGGGGAACTTGTCGTGCCCGTGCAGGTACAGCACCACGGTGTTGAGCACCGCGGCGATCGGCACCGCGAACAGCGCGCCGACGATGCCCGCCGCCAGCGAGCCGGCTGCCACCACGAGCAGCACGGCGACCGGGTGCAGGGACACGGCGTGGCCCATGAGGAACGGCTGGAGCACGTGCCCCTCGATCTGCTGGACCAGCAGCACCACGCCGAGCATCAGCAGCGCGACGACCGGGCCCTGCGCCACCAGGGCGACGAGCACCGCCACGGCACCCGTCGCGATCGCCCCGACGATCGGGATGAACGAGCCGACGAAGACCAGCGTCGCGAGCGGCACGGCCAGCGGCACCCCGAGGACCGCCGCACCGATGCCGATGCCCGTGGCGTCCACGAAGGCCACCAGGATCTGCGTCCGGGTGTACCCCGACAGCGTGACGATGCCGCGGCGGCCCGCCTGGTGCACCCGCTCACGCACGGTGATCGGCAGGAGCCCGACCAGCCAGGTCCAGATCGTCCGGCCGTCCAGCAGGAAGAAGAACGTGCAGAACAGCGCGATCAGCGCGCCCGCGGCCACGTGGCCGACGGTCGTGGTGACCGTCAGCGCGCCCGACACGAGGGTGCTGGCGTTCTCGCTGATCTGGTCCCGGCCCTGCTGGACGAGGTCGTCGAGCTGGTCGGTGCTGAGCCCCAGCGGGCCGTCGGACAGCCACTGCAGCGCCTCGTCGACGCCCTGCGACGCCTGGTCGTACAGGTCGCCGAAGCCGTTCGCGATGGACCGGCCGGCCAGCACGACCAGCCCGGTCACCACCGCCAGGAGCAGCAGCACGGACGTGATGGCCGCGAGACCCCGCGGGAACCGCAGCCGTGCGTGCAGGAACCGCGCGACCGGCGCGAGCAGCACCGTCAGCAGCAGCGCGATCGCCACGGACACGACGATCACCTTGAAGAACCCGACGACCCACAGGCCCGCGGCGGTCGCCGCCGCGATCAGCAGGAACCGCCAGGACCACGCCGCCGCGGCGCGCACCGACGGGGCGACCGACTGCTCGGCCGTCCAGCCCGCGGGCGTGTCACCCGACGCCAGGTCGCCCTCGTGCAGGACCGGCGCCGGCACCGCCGGGTCGCCGGCACGGGTGCGGCCCCGGCCGCCGCGGCGCGGGGTCGTCATGCCAGCGCCCGGGCCAGGTCCGCGAGCAGGTCGGCCTCGTCCTCGATGCCGACCGACAGCCGGACCAGGTCGTCCGGGACCTCGAGGTCCGTGCCGACCACCGAGCCGTGCGTCATCCGCGCCGGCAGCTCGATGAGCGACTCGACGCCGCCGAGCGACTCGGCCAGCGTGAACACCTGCGTGCGGGCGCAGATCCGGTCGGCGCGCTCGGCGCTGCCCGCGCGGAACGACACCATGCCGCCGAAGCCGGACATCTGCCGGGCGGCGACCTCGTGCCCCGCGTGGCTCTCGAGCCCCGGGTAGATGACCTGGGGGACGTCGTCGCGGGCCTCGAGGAACGCGGCCACCGCGGCGGCGTTCGCGCAGTGCCGGTCCATCCGGACGGCGAGCGTCTTGAGCCCGCGCAGCGTCAGCCACGAGTCGAACGGGCCGGCCACCGCGCCGGACGCGTTCTGGTGGAAGGCCACGGCGTCCGCGAGCGCCGACGTCCCTGTCGGCCCGTCGAGCCCGACCGGCAGCTGCGCGCCGTCCGCGACCACCAGCGCGCCGCCCACGACGTCGGAGTGCCCGCCGATGTACTTGGTGGTCGAGTGCACGACCACGTCCGCGCCGAGTGCGATCGGCTGCTGCAGGTACGGCGTCGCGAACGTGTTGTCGACGACGAGCACCGCCCCGGCCGCGGCCGCGTGCGCCGCGAGCGCCGCGATGTCCGCGACGCCCAGCAGCGGGTTGGTCGGCGTCTCCAGCCAGATGACCTTGGTCTGCCCCGGGCGGATCGCCGCGAGCACCGCCTCCGCGTCCGACAGGTCCACCGCCGTGTGCTCGACGCCCCACGGGCCGAACACCCGGGCGATCAGCCGGTACGTGCCGCCGTAGGCGTCGTTCGCCATCACGACGTGGTCGCCGGGGCGCAGCACCGCGCGCAGCAGGGTGTCCTCGGCCGCAAGCCCGGACGAGAACGCGAAGCCCGCGCCGCCGCCCTCCGCCGACCGCAGCGCCTCCTCCAGCGCCGCCCGGGTCGGGTTGCCCGAGCGCGAGTACTCGTAGCCGCCGCGCAGCCCGCCGACGCCGTCCTGCTTGTACGTCGAGACCTGGTAGATCGGCGTCACCACGGCGCCCGTCGCGGCGTCCGGGTCCTGGCCCGCGTGGATGGCGCGGGTGGCGAACCCGGCCGACGACCAGTCGCCGTGGTCCGTGTGCTGGTCGAGGTCGCCGGTGGCGGCCAGGGTCGGGGTGCTGTCGTTCGCGTCCGTCACGTGCTCAGGCTAGGCCCCTGCGGCCGGGCGTCGCGCGCGGGAACACCCGGCCCCGCGCGCGGGTTGAGAGCGTCGGACCCGTGGAAGGGAGTCACGATGAACTGGCTGTTCGGATCCGCCCTGAAGTCGACGATGGTCGAGCCGGAGCGCGCGCTGAAGGGGCACGAGGGGTACACCTACCCCGTGCCCGCCACCCACACGGTGCTCGGCACGCCGCTGCAGGGCCCGTGGCCCGAGGGGACCCGGACGATCGTGGTCGGCATGGGCTGCTTCTGGGGCGCCGAGCGCATCTTCTGGCAGCTGCCCGGCGTCGTCAGCACCTCGGTCGGCTACCAGGGCGGGTACACGCCGTACCCGACGTACGAGGAGACGTGCACCGGCCTGACCGGGCACGCCGAGGTGGTCCAGGTCGCCTACGACCCGGCCGTCGTCTCGGACGCCGACGTGCTGCGCACGTTCTGGGAGTCGCACGACCCGACGCAGGGCTACCGGCAGGGCAACGACCGCGGCACGCAGTACCGGTCGACGGTCTACACGACGACGCCGGAGCAGGCCGTCGTCGCGGAGGAGACCCGCGCCGCGTACCAGCAGCGGCTGACCCAGGCCGGGTACGGGGAGATCACGACCGAGATCCGCACCGCGGACGAGGCCGGCCCGTACTACTACGCCGAGGACTACCACCAGCAGTACCTGGACAAGAACCCGAACGGGTACTGCGGCATCGGCGGCACGGGCGTCTCGTGCCCGCGCCCGCTCGACGCCTGACGCACGGCGGCGCCACGCGCGCCCCCGGACGGCCCGGTCCCCACCGCGGGGGCCGGGCCGTCCTGCACTCCTGCCTCCCGGGCCCGCCGCACGCCGCCCGCGCCGCCACCCCCTCCCCGCGTGCGCCGAGATAGGGCCCGCGCGCCGAGATAGGGCCCTGGACGGTCCTCTCTCGGCCGAAGGGCCCTATCTCGGCGCTGGTGGCGGCGCTAGCGTGCCGGGTATGGGAGTGCGGGAGCGGCACCGGGAGGACCTGCGGGGGCTGCTCGGGGACCCCGACGCCGTGCGGGCGCACCTCGCCGCCGGGTCCGGGCTGCCGGGGCCGCGGGCGAACCTCGAGCTGCTCGGGGCGTTCGCCGACGTCGCGCCCGCCGACCTGGTGCTCTCGCTCGCCGACGACGCCGACGACTACCTGCGCTGCTGCGGCACCGACGGCGTCGGCCGGCTCGTCCTGGAGGCCCCGGCCGCCGACCGCGACCCGCTGACCGCCCTGCTGCGCGCCCGCGCCGCCGACGGGTCCTGGCGCGTGCGGGAGTCCGCCGCGATGGCGCTGCAGCGCATCGGCGACGCCGAGCCGGGGACCCTGCGCGCGCTCGTCGCCGACTGGGTCGCCGACCCCGACCCGCTCGTGCGCCGCGCCGCCGTGGCCGGGATCTGCGAGCCGCGCCTGCTCCACGACCCCGCCACTGCCGCGGCCGCCCTCGACGCGTGCGCGGCGGCCACCGACTCGATCGCCGCGCTGCCCGCCGGCGACCGCCGCGACCCCGACGTCCGGACGCTGCGCCAGGCGCTCGGGTACTGCTGGAGCGTCGCCGTCGCGGGCGACCCCGCCGCCGGTCTCCCGCGGTTCGCCGCGCTGCGCGCCTCCGGCGACCCCGACGTCACGTGGGTCGTGCGCGAGAACGAGAAGAAGACCCGCCTGCGCCGCCTGCTCGACCCGTCGCTCCGCGAGCGCGCATGAAGCGCGACGAGTGCCTCTCCGCGGGATAGGCACTCGTCGCGTCCGGTGGTCGCTCGCGGCGGGGTGTCAGGCCGCGGTGGCGAAGGCGCGCAGGGCCATCTGGACCGCGTGGTCGAACAGCTGCTCGCGCTCGTCGGCGGTGAGCTCGTTCGGCTGGAAGGTGAAGTCCGAGATCGACAGCAGCGCCAGCGCCTTGGCCCGCTCGCGGTCCGCCACGGCGTACAGGCCGGCGGCCTCCATCTCGACGGCGAGCGTGCCGTGGTCGATCAGCGCCTGGGTGCGCTCCGGCCGGTTCGAGTAGAACGAGTCCGAGGTGAACACCGCGCCGGCCTGCGCGCGGGCGCCGGGCACCTCGGCGGCGGCGGCGAACGCGGCGGCCGCGAGGCCGAAGTCCGGGACGTGCGAGTAGTGCACGCCGGAGATGCGGTGCTCGCTGACCCCCGAGTCGGTGTGCGCGGCGGTCGCGACGACGACGTCGCCGAGCTCGAGGGTGCGCGCCATCCCGCCCGCGGTGCCGATCCGGATGATGCGCTGCACGCCGTAGAACCGGAACAGCTCGGTCGCGTAGATCGAGATGGACGGCACGCCCATGCCGGAGGCCATCACGGACACCGGGCGGCCCTGCCAGGTGCCGGTGTAGCCGAGGATGCCGCGCACCTCGGTGACCAGGCGCGCGTCGTCCAGCACGGTCTCCGCGATCCGGGTGGCCCGGCGCGGGTCGCCCGGCATGAGGACGTCGGGGGCGAAGTCGCCGGGCTGGGC
>NZ_JAANNB010000182.1 GCF_011603975.1 Cellulomonas sp. IC4_254
GGGGGTGGGCACGGACCGATCGTCGCACCGACGGCCGACCCCGGGCGCACGGGTCCGCCCCCAGATGCGGCATCGCCCCGCAGTCCGCAGGCTGAGGGTCACCGAATCGCCGAGAGGGGTACGTCGATGCGCGCCATGGTCTACCGCGGGCCGTACAAGGTCCGCGTGGAGGAGAAGGACGTCCCGAGGATCGAGCATCCGAACGACGCGGTCGTGAGGGTGGTGCGCGCCGCGATCTGCGGCTCGGACCTGCACCTGTACCACGGGATGATGCCGGACACCCGCATCGGGCACACGTTCGGCCACGAGTTCATCGGGGTGGTCGAGCAGGTCGGCTCCTCGGTGCAGAACCTGCAGGTCGGGGACCGGGTCATGGTCCCGTTCAACATCTACTGCGGGACCTGCTTCTTCTGCGCGCGAGGCCTGTACTCCAACTGCCACAACGTGAACCCGAACGCGACGGCCGTGGGTGGCATCTACGGGTACTCCCACACGACGGGCGGGTACGACGGCGGCCAGGCGCAGTACGTGCGGGTGCCGTTCGCGGACGTCGGGCCCCAGAAGATCCCGGACTGGCTGGACGACGAGGACGCGCTGCTGATGACCGACGCGCTGTCCACCGGCTACTTCGGCGCGCAGCTCGCGGACATCCGCGAGGGCGACACGGTCGCGGTCCTCGGGGCGGGTCCGGTCGGGCTGTTCGCGGCGCGGTCGGCCTGGCTCATGGGCGCGGGCCGGGTCGTCGTGATCGACCAGCTCGACTACCGGCTCGAGAAGGCGAAGGAGTTCGCCTACGCCGAGACCCGGAACTACACCGAGTACGACGACATCGTGGTCGAGATGAAGTACGCCACCGACGGCCTGGGCTTCGACCGCGTCATCGAGGCGGTCGGCGCGGAGGCGGACGGCAACCTGGTCCAGCACGTCACGGCGGCCAAGCTCAAGCTGCAGGGCGGGTCGCCGGTCGCGCTGAACTGGGCGATCGACGGCGTGCGCAAGGGCGGCACCATCTCGGTGATGGGCGCCTACGGGCCGATCTTCTCCGCCGTGAAGTTCGGCGACGCGATGAACAAGGGCCTCACGCTGCGGATGAACCAGGCACCGGTGGCCCGGCAGTGGCCGCGGCTGCTGGAGCACATCCGCAGCGGCTACCTGAAGCCGTCGGAGATCATCACGCACCGCATCCCCCTGGAGCACATCGCCGAGGGGTACCACCTGATGTCGTCGAAGCTCGACGGCATGATCAAGCCGGTCATCATCCCGGACGAGGACTGAGGGGGCACGCACCATGCCGTACCGCGCCGAGAAGCCGCCGCTCGCGGAGACGCCGGAGCAGCTCCGCGCCCGCATCCCCGGCTGGGGTGCCGACCTCGACCCCGCCGACCGCCCGTCGTACCCGCGCGAGCGGACCGACCTGCCCACCGGAGCGCACTGGGACTTCCCCGAGCGCCAGCCCGAGCCGTACCCCCGGGAGCGGTCGATCGAGCACACGCAGCTGCCGCCGGTGTTCGGCACGGCGCAGCCGCTGCACGGGCCCGCCGGGGCGATCCGGCGGTACGCCTACGACCGGTTCAGCGAGGGTCGCGCCGCGCACTGGCTGCTGCTCATCGCCGCCGACCGCGTGGAGTCGACCACCGAGCACCTGAAGTCCTTCGCGACGACCCGGCCGGACAACCCG
Source organism: Cellulomonas sp. IC4_254 (assembly GCF_011603975.1). Taxonomy (GTDB): domain Bacteria; phylum Actinomycetota; class Actinomycetes; order Actinomycetales; family Cellulomonadaceae; genus Cellulomonas. The sequence goes on from NZ_JAANNB010000182.1 coordinate 1,679, forward strand.
ATCACGCAGACGGGCGTCCTGGCCGAGCCGCACGCCCACCCGGTCGCGTCCCGCCGGGGCCGGGTCGACGTCCGGCACCAGGTGCTGGACCCGCTGATCGTGGCGGGCCCGTGGATCGCCGGGGCCGCGGTCGCGGTGGTCGCCGTCCGCAGGCTGCTCCGCTAGCCCGAAGACGCGGTCGAGTGTCCAGTGTCCAGGACACGCCGGTGCGCGGTGCGCGTGTCCGGGCGTGTCCTGGACACTCGACGCGGTCGGGGCGCGAACTAGGCTGCCGGGCATGACCAACCTCGAGGCCGTCGCGACCGAGCGCGTGTGCTCGCCCGGTGGTGCGGCCGCGTCGCAGGGCTCGCTCCCGGCGGGGTTCGAGCTGCTCGAGCCCCGCGACGTCCCGCTCGGCGGCATCCGCGCGATGTCCGTCCGCCGCACGCTGCCGCAGCGCGCCCGGTCGTTCGTCGGCGCCTGGTGCTTCCTCGACCACTACGGCCCGGACGACGTCGCGGCGACCGGCGGCATGCGGGTCCCGCCGCACCCGCACACCGGCCTGCAGACGGTGTCCTGGCTGTTCTCTGGGGAGATCGAGCACCGCGACAGCCTCGGCACGCACTGCCTGGTCCGCCCGGGCGAGATGAACCTCATGACCGCGGGCCGCGGGATCAGCCACTCCGAGGACTCCACCGACGCGACGACGGTCCTGCACGGCGTCCAGCTCTGGACCGTGCTGCCCGAGGCCGACCGGGGCGCGCCGCCCGCGTTCGAGCACCACGTGCCCCCGGTCGTCCCGCTCGACGGCGGGGAGGCGCGGGTGTTCCTCGGCACGCTCGCCGGGTCGACGTCGCCGGTGCGGACGTTCAGCCCGCTGGTCGGCGCCGAGGTGCGGCTCCGGCCGGGCGCCGCGCACACGTTCGCCGTGGACCCGGCCTTCGAGCACGCGGTCCTCGTCGACGCCGGGGCGCTCGCGGTCGACGGGGTGGCCGCGCCCGCGCACCACCTGCTCCACCGCGAGCCGGGTGCGACCACCCTCACTCTGACCGCCACCGGGGACGCCGAGGCCCGGGTGCTGCTGATCGGCGGGCTGCCGCTCGGCGAGCAGATCGTCATGTGGTGGAACTTCATCGGCCGGGACCACGACGAGGTCGTCGCGGCGCGCGCCCGGTGGCAGGCGGAGATCGCCGACCCGGAGGCGCCCGCGCCGGGGTTCGGGCGCGTGCAGGGGCACCCGGAGGCGCCGCTGCCGGCACCGCCGATGCCCGAGCTGCGGCTGCGCCCGCGCGCGTAGCCGGCCCCGGCGCGGCGGCGCGCGCCGGTCAGGCGACCGGCATCGCGTCCGGGTCGCCGATGTGCCCGGGTGCGTTCGCGGCGAGCACCCGCTGCACGAACGCGCAGTACTCCGCCATGTAGTGCCGCAGGAACTGCGCGAGCGTGTCGTCGAGCAGCGTGCCGTCCTCGGCGAACGTGCCCGCCTCCACCTGCACGTAGACCTCGGGGGCGTTGAGCTGCGGCGCGTCGAGGAAGCTCAGCACGCTCCGCATCGACGACTGCATGACGGCGGTGCCGATCTTGCCGATCGACGCACCGGCGATGCCGGTGGGCTTGCGGGCGAACGCGTTGGTGCCCCACGGCCGCGAGCCCCAGTCGATCGCGTTCTTCAGCGCCCCGGGGATCGAGCGGTTGTACTCGGGGGAGACGAACAGGATGCCGTCCGACTCCTCGATCGCCCGCTTGAGCTCCCGCGCCTCGGGCGGGTAGTCGGCGTCGTGGTCGGGGCTGTAGAGCGGGAGCCCGCCGATGGGGATCTCCCGGAACTCCAGCTGCTCGGGTGCGAGCGCGATCAGGGCGTTCGCGAGCGTGCGGTTGATCGACGTGCTCGACAGGCTGCCGACGAAGTAGCCGATGGTGTACGACATCGCGGTCCTCCGGTCCGGGGCGGGGGCCCGGCCGGCCCTCGCGCGGCGCACCCCAGCGTGGCACCGGTGGTCCCGGGGCGCGCGGTGGCCGAGGCACGCGGGGCCGGGGCGCCGCCGCACGGTTGGGTAGGTATGTGCCGGACCGGACCGGGAGGACCCCCGGGATCGCCGTCCGCCCCGTCGTGCGCACTGGGTAGGTGCTGCCCACCCCGCGGCTGAGTGGTCCACCGGCGGACACAGTGCTGGTGCGGCCCGCGAGGGCCCGGAGCACACGGAGGTCTGACGGTGGAGGCAGAGGGATTCGGCCTGACGGTCGCGGCGGCGCAGCGGTGGCTGCCGCTCGGCCGCGACGTCCTCGTGCGCGGTGACCGCGGCGCGGGCAAGACGACGGTCCTGGAGGGCCTGCTCGCGGACGCCTCGCGGCGCGGGGTGACGGGCATCCTGCTGCGCGCGGGCGGGAGCCGGCCGCTGTCCGCGCTGCTCGACCACGCGTCCGCCTCGGTGCGGGTCCCGGACGAGGCGGCGCTGTCCGACTGGCTCACGGAGGAGCTGCGCGCCCGCCGGAGCCTGCTGCTGGTCGACGACGCCGACCGGATGGACGACGCGAGCCTCGGCGTCGTACGGCGGGTGATCGGGCGCACGGGGTCGCTGCTGGTCGCCTCCAGCACGACCGACCCGCTCCGCGCGGCGTGCGGCGGCCTGCGCGACCTCCTGCTCGGGCGCGCCCCGGCGGAGGTGCGCGTCCAGCCGTTCGGGTTCCGCGCGGTCGCGGCGCTGCTCGAGTCGGTGCTCGGCGCCCCGGCCGACGCCGCGCTGACCGCGTCGGTGATGGCCGAGACCGGGGGCAACCCGCGCGCGGTCGTGGCGCTCGCGGACGCCGCCCGGGCCTCGGGCGCGCTTCTCCGGCACGACGGCCTGTGGGTCGGGGACGGCACCCTCGGCGAGGTGCCGGCCGAGGCGGTCGCGTACATCTTCCTGTCCGGCCTCGGGCCCGACTGCGTCGCGGCGCTGGAGACGCTCGCGAGCGCCGGCCCGGTGCCCGCGGACGTGGTGGACCGGCTGGTGGACCCGACCGCGCTCGCCACGCTGTCGGACCTCGGCCGCGTCGTCGGCCACGAGCTCGCCGGGTCCGGCGAGGTGCTCGCGGTGTCGCCGCCGCTGCTCGCGCGGGCGCTGCGCGAGCGGGTCTCGCCGTACCGCCGCCGCCGGCTCGCGGAGCGGGTCGCGGCCGAGGGCGGGGCGCTCGCGGCGTCCGCCACGCCGGTCGGCGACCTGACGACGGCCCTGCTCGCGACCCCCTCGGGCGAGGGCGGCGCCCCGGAGTGGGTGGTGCAGGTCGCGGGGCTGGTGCACGAGCGGGCCACCGCGGAGGAGGGCGCCCGGCGATCGGAGTGGCTGGCGCAGCCGACGCTGGCGACCGCCAACGCGTACCTCGCCGCGCTGCTGCGCCGGCCCGCGACCGAGCAGCTCGAGGAGGTGTTCGCGCGGGTCGTCCCGGGCGAGCACGACGACGCCGGGGAGCGGGCGGCGTTCGCCTTCTACCGCTCCCGGTGGACCGCGTGGGCGGCGTCGCCGCGCGCGACGGCCGAGGCGGACGAGGCGGACGAGGTCGACGGCGGTCCCGCGGGCGACGGCGCGGCGCAGGCGCCCGAGGCCGGCGGGGCGGAGCTGGACGACCCCGACCTCGCGCCGGTCGCGGAGCTCGGCCGGCTCAAGCCGCGGCTGCTGCGGGAGCTCGCGGCGGGGCGGAGCCCCGAGGAGGTGGCCGCCGAGACCGACCCGGAGCCGCACGTGCCGTTCGTGCGCGGCTGGCCGTCGGTGCTGCGCGCCGCCGCGCTGCTGGAGGCCGGCTGGCCCGACGCCGCGCTCGAGGTGGTCGAGCGGGCGGACCTGTCGTCCGCGGCGGTCGAGCCGCGGCACTACCTGGCGGCGCTGCACGGCCAGGCCCTGCTGCAGACCGGCCGGCTCGACGAGGCCGAGCAGTGGCAGCGCCGGATGCTCGACGCCGCGTACGACGCGGTGGACGCCCTGGCGATCCGCGTGCACGCGAGCATGCTCGCCGAGGTGCTGTACGTCTCGTCGCAGACCGCGGCGGCCTGGCGCGCGGTGAGCACGGCGCTCCGGCTGGGTGCCCCGGGCCCCGTCGGCACGACGTTCTACCGGCGCGGGCTGACCATCGGCGCGGTGATCCAGGCGCACGCCGGCAACCTCACGCTCGCCCAGGTGCTCGTGCGCGAGCTGGACCGGTCGCCGCAGGCCCACCGCCCGCTGCTGCGCTCCGTCCGGCCGCTGGCACGCGCGGCGCTCGCGGCCGCCTCGGGCGAGCCGCAGGCCGCGGCCCGGATCTCGCGGGACGCGGCGCACGCGTACGCCGCCGAGGGGCTGCTGCAGCCGGCGCTGCTGTGCTGGACGCTCGCCGGCGGCGACCTCGACGCGGAGCGGGCGGACGCGGTGCGCGACCTCGCGTCCCGGACCCGGGTCCCGCTGCTCGAGCCGTACGCGCAGGTCGTGGTCGGCCTCGTCGAGGACGACCGGGACGCCGTGGCCGCCGCGGTCTCGCGGACCAGCGCGGCGACCGCGCCCGCGCTGGCCCGCGCCGCCGAGCAGCTCCTCGGCGTCCAGGAGGGCACGCCCCGACCGGCCCGCGCGCACGTCACCCGGCTGGGCGGGCTCCGCTCCGAGCCGCTGTCCGGCCGGGAGCAGGAGGTCGCCGTGCTGGCCCGCGAGGGCCTGAGCAACCGGCAGATCGCCGACCAGCTCTACCTCAGCGTCCGGACCGTCGAGAACCACATGAGCCGAGCGCTGCGGAAGCTCGGCCTGGTCAGCCGGAGCGAGCTGGCGCAGTGGGGCGGCTGACCGGGACGCCCTGGCGCACGGCGCGCGGGATCTCCGCCACCTCGTCGACGACCTCGAGCAGCAGCGCCACCTCGGCGTCGGTCGCGGTGGTGTCCACGCGCACCTCGTAGGTCACGCCCGTCGACGCCCACGTCCCCGGCGCGAAGCCCCCGCGCGCCGTCACCGCGACGCCGGCCAGCGGCAGGTCCCGGGCGTGCGCCTCGCGGTACAGGTCGTTCAGCACGCAGCCGGCGACCGCGAGGTGCAGCAGGTGCGCCCCGGTGAACGACACCGTGGCCCGGACGCCCTCGGCCGTCCAGCGGTGCGGGAGGGCGAGCGCGTCGCCGTCCGCGGGCGCCAGCGTGCCGGCGCCGACGGTCACCGCGAAGTCCTCGGGCACGGCGGTCCTCCCCTCGGCGGGCGGGTCGACCGCAGCGTAACGCCGCGCCCTCGCCGGGTCCCGCCGGGTCTTCGCCGGGTCTCCGCCCAGGAGCACCTAGGCCGCGGCGATGGCTGCCGCTCACCCGCGGCGCCCGGACCCTCAGTCCTTCCCGTCCGGCCACTCAACGGCGGCGGCCGGAGCACTCACCGTCGACGGGAGGGGTCGCCGGGCGGCCTTGAATGGAGGACGTCGGAGGGCCTGCAGCGGCTGACAGGTCCTCCGGCGCCGAGGTCTCCGGTGTCCGGCACCGCCCCCCGTCGGGCACCGGAGCCCTCGCTCTCCGTGGTGATGTCCGTCACCCGCTCGGAGAGCGACCTGCGGCGATGCTCCCGGTCTGTGATCAGGCTGTGTGAGCGTTCACCCTGGGGGACGCCAGGTTGTTGACCGCTGCACCATCCAGGGCCATAGTTCATTCCCGACGGTGCGCATCGCCTGCCCCCTGCGCGGTGCGCACCGTTCACTACGTCCCCGCCGCACCGTCGAGCACCGCTCCGGACCGGCGCCCCCACCGCCTCGTCGAGGCGTGGCGACCCCCGCGCGCGGGTCTGCAGGCCGCCCTCCGCGCGACCTCCTGGCCGCCCCGCGCGCGACCTCCAGGCCGCCCCGCGCGCGACCCGCAGGCCGTCCCGCGACCGGCCCGCCGGGCCGGCCCGCGATCGGCGAGTTCCGCGTCATCACCCGGCTCGGCGGCGCGTCACACCTCCGGTCGGGGGCAGTCCCGGTTAGCGTGCTGCGGGTGAAGGTCCCTGCGCGCCGCTCCGTCCCCGGGCAGCAGCCGGCCGCCTCCGCCGAGGCCGCGCCGGCGACGCCGCCGACCCCCTCGGCGACCGCCGGCGGTCCCGCCGCCGGGACCGGCACCGACGGCCCCGCGCCCC
>NZ_JAANNB010000183.1 GCF_011603975.1 Cellulomonas sp. IC4_254
TCGGCGTCGGCCCGTGGCTCGGCGGCCCGGACGCGTGGCCCGACGACCCGCGCCTCGACCCCGAGCTGCTCGCCCACGGCGACCGCCGCAACGTCGCCGACCGGTACCGCTACTGGTCGGTCGAGGCCGTCGTCGCCGACCTGGACACCCGGCGGCACCCGTTCCACGTGGCCATCGAGAACTGGGCGCACGACCTCAACATCGGCTCGGTCGTCCGGACCGCCAACGCGTTCAACGCCGCCGGGGTGCACGTCGTCGGCCGCCGCCGGTGGAACCGCCGCGGCGCGATGGTCACCGACCGCTACCTGCACGTCCACCACCACCCGGACGTCGAGGACCTGCTCGCGTGGGCCGCGACGGCCGGCCCGGACGGCGGCCCGCTGCCGGTGCTCGGGATCGACAACGTCCCGGGGTCCGTGCCGCTCGACGGGTACCCGGTGCCGGCCGCGTGCGTCCTGCTGTTCGGCCAGGAGTCCGCGGGGCTGTCGGACGCGGCGCGCGCCGGGGCGGACGCGGTGCTGCACATCGACCAGTACGGCTCCACGCGGTCCATCAACGCGGGCGCGGCGGCGGCGATCGCCATGCACGCGTGGGCGGTCCGGCACGCGGGACCCCCGCCGGCCTGACGCCCGCCGGGCGTCTCGTGGGCAGGACGTCCCGCCGCGCCGCGCGCAGGACGTGCCAGACTTGGGGAGAAAGCGAAACCCCACTCTCTTTGGAGCTGCTGCGATGCCCATCGCCACCCCCGAGGTGTACGCCGAGATGATCGACCGGGCGAAGGCGGGCAAGTTCGCCTACCCGGCCGTGAACATCACGTCCTCCCAGACCATCACCGCCGCGCTGCAGGGCTTCGCCGAGGCGGAGTCGGACGGCATCCTCCAGGTCTCCGTCGGTGGCGCCGAGTACGCGTCGGGCTCCACGGTCAAGGACCGCGTCTCGGGCACCCGCGCGCTCGCCGCGTACGCGACCGAGGTCGCCAAGGGCTACGGCATCACGGTCGCCCTGCACACCGACCACTGCGTCAAGAAGAACCTGGACTCCTGGGTCCGTCCGCTCCTGGCCCTGGAGGCCGAGGAGGTCAAGGCCGGCAAGAACCCGACCTTCCAGTCGCACATGTTCGACGGCTCCGACATCCCGCTGGACGAGAACCTCGTCATCGCGGCCGAGCTGCTCGAGCTGTCGCAGGCCGCGCGCACGATCCTCGAGATCGAGGTCGGCGTCGTGGGTGGCGAGGAGGACGGCCACGAGGCCGAGATCAACGAGAAGCTCTACACCACGGCCGAGGACGGCCTGGCGACGGTCCGCGCGCTCGGCGCCGGCGAGAAGGGCCGCTACCTGACGGCCCTGACCTTCGGCAACGTGCACGGCGTGTACAAGCCGGGTGCCGTCAAGCTGCGCCCGTCGATCCTCGCGGACATCCAGAAGGCCGTCGGCGGCGAGATCGGCAAGGAGAACCCGTTCGACCTCGTGTTCCACGGCGGTTCGGGCTCCACGGCCGCGGAGATCTCCGAGGCGGTCGACAACGGCGTCATCAAGATGAACATCGACACCGACACCCAGTACGCGTTCACGCGTCCCGTGGTCGGCCACATGTTCAGCAACTACGACGGCGTGCTGAAGGTCGACGGCGAGGTCGGCAACAAGAAGGCGTACGACCCGCGCGCCTGGGGCAAGCTGGCCGAGGCCGGCATGGCCGCCCGCATCGTCGAGGCCGCGCAGCAGCTGCGCTCGGCGGGCCAGCGCCTGCGCTGATCCGCCCGACGGCCCCACGGGGCCGGCGACGCGACGAGGGCCCGGTCACCACCACGGTGACCGGGCCCTCGTGCGTGCCGGGGCGCGGCGAGCGGTGCCGCTCAGGCCCGGTGGTCGTCCTCGACCACGTCGAGCAGCTCACCGATCCGGGTGACCTCGAGCAGGAACTGCACCGTCGGCGGCACGTGCAGCAGCCGCACGCGGTGCGGGGTCCGCATCGCCAGGCGGGCGAGGAACGCGACGCCGGACGAGTCCATGAACGTCACGTGGTGCGCGTCGACCTCGATGGGCACGCCGGCCTGCTCGGCGTCGGTCGTGGCCTGCGCCAGGTCGGCGCCGAGGTCCGCGTCGACCTCGCCGGACAGCACGATCGTGGTCCGGTCGGGGGACAGGATGACGTGCACCGAGCCCGGCTCCCCGGCTGCCTCGCCGGGTGCGGGTACGGTCGGGGCGGCCGTGGCTTCCGAGGCCTGGTCCCCGGCGAGCCCGCCCGGGGGTGTGCTGTTACCGTCGCGCACGATGCTCCCTCCCGTCCGGGTGTCGGTCAGACGACCGCGCCGGTGTTCGGCCACCGTCCCGGCGGGTTGCTGCACCGGGACCTGTCGGAGACGCTAGACGATCGGAGGCGGTGGTGGTCAACTCCACGCCCGGGGACGGCGCCGGGGACGTCGTCGACTCCATCGGGCGAGCGGTGGGCCAGATCGTCGGGATGCCCGTCCTGGTCGTCGCCGCCGAGCCGCCGCGGTGGCCCGTCGTCTGGGTGAACCGCGCGTTCACGGAGGCGACCGGCCTCACGCTCGACGACGTCACCGGCCCCGCGGTCGACCTGATCGCGCTGTCCGCCGAGGACGCCTCCGGCCTGCGCCAGCTCCAGGAGGCCGTGCTGGACCGGCGTGCCACGTCCGCGCTGCTGCGGCTGCGGCGCGCCGGGGGCGACTGGTTCTGGGCGCGGACCGTGGTGACGCCGGTGACGGCGGACGGTGCGACGGAGCCCACGCACTGGGTGGCGGCGCTGGTCGACGTCACCGACCAGGTGGACCGCGACGCCGCGGTGGCGGCCGAGGTCGAGGTGGTCCGGCGGGAGAGCGAGGACCTCGCGCTGATCGGGGCGGTCTCGGACCTCGTGATGGACCTGGACGACCCGTACGGCCTGCGCGCCATCGCCGAGCTGCTGGCGCACCGGGTGGTCGGCTGGGCCGGCTTCTACGTCGACGACGACGGCCTGCAGGCCGCGGACGGCGTCGACGTGACCCGCACCCCGCGCGCGTCGGGCCGGCGGCACGGACCGGGCGGCACGGGGGTGCCCTTCGTCGCGCGCCGCGGGGCCGCCCGTCCCGTCGGCGACGACCCCGTGCAGCGGCTGCTGGACGGGGAGGGCGAGATGCACCTGGTGCTGGACCTCGACACCGACGCGCCGTACCCGCCGGGGACCGCCTCGGCGTGGCTCGCGGCGGACCTGCGCAGCCGCGTGCCCGGCGGTGCCGGCGTCGGGCACGTCGCCGTGCTGCCCCTGCCCGGACGGCACCGGGTGCTCGGCCTGCTCGCCGTGGTCCCGCGACCGGCCCCCGGCCCGGAGCTCGTGCACGACGCGCCCACCCGCGGCGGCGTCGACGAGCGCACGCGCACGATCCTGTCGCTGACCGCCCGGCGGGTCGGCCTGGCCATGGAGAACGTGCGGCTGTACGCCCGCGAGCACCGGGTCGCCGAGACGCTGCAGCGCGCGATGCTCCCCGAGCAGGCCGAGATCGAGGGCCTGGACGTCTGGTCGTACTACGCCCCGAACGTGGTCTACGCGCAGGTCGGTGGCGACTGGTACGACGTCGTGCAGATCGAGCCGGACGTCGTCGGCGTGGTGATCGGCGACGTGGTGGGCCACGACGTCGAGGCGGCCGCCGCGATGGGCCAGCTCCGGTCCGTCGTACGCGCCTACGCGTTCGAGGTCACCGAGCCCGGCCCGGTGCTCGAGCGCGTGGACCAGCTCGTGGGCGGCATGCGGATCCCGCGCTCCGCCGGCCTGGTGCTGACGACGCTCACCCGGCGTGACGGCGGCGACGGCGGCTGCCCGAGCTGGCACCTGGCGTACTCCCGCGCCGGCCACCTCCCGGCCCTCCTGGTCCGGGACGGCGAGGTCGTGCTGCTGGACGAGGCCGGCGGCGCGCTCATCGGGTTCGGCGACGGGCACCGCCGGACCGCGCACCACGACCTGCTGCCGGGCGACGTGCTGGTGTTCTACACCGACGGCCTGATCGAGCGCCGCGACCGGGCGCTGATCGACGGGCTCGTCACGCTGCGCGAGGTGGCCGCGGGTGCGACCGCCGTCGACGCCGCCGGCATCGGCGAGGAGCTGCTCGCCCGGCTGGCGGACGGCCCCGAGGACGACGTGGCCGTCGTCGTCGTGCGGGTCCCGGACCTCACGGACACCTCCGGGCACGGCGGCAACGTGCGCAGCCGGCGCTGGCAGCTGCCGAGCGAGCCGGGGTCGATCGCCCGCGCCCGGCACGCGGTGGTGCGGACGTCGCACGCCTGGGAGCTCGGCGACGCGTCGAACGCGGAGCTCGTGGTCTCGGAGCTGGTCGCCAACGCCGTGCTGCACGGCTGGGGCCGGGTCACGCTGCGGCTGCACGACACCGGCGAGGGCCTGCGGATCGAGGTCGAGGACTCCAACCCGACCCCGCCCGTCGCGACCGAGGGCCACCCGGGGCGGATCGGCGGGTTCGGCATGCGGATCGTCGAGCGGCTCGCCGACTGGGGCTGGCGGCCGTCGCGCGGCGGCAAGGTCGTGTGGGCGCGGGTGCGGCCGACGGAGCCGTCGGTGCTCGACGGCCCGCGTGGCGGGGTATAACTGTCGTTATACTCGTGTCATGAAGACCGCGATCTCCATCCCCGACCACGAGGCGGCGCGCATCGACGCGAGCGCGCGGCGGCACGGCATGACGCGCTCGGAGTTCTACCGACGCGCGGCCGGCCGGTTCGCGGACGAGCTGGAGGCGCAGGACGTGACCCAGCGCATCGACGACGCGATCGCGGCCGCCGGTCAGCCCGGTGCGACCACCGAACCGTTCCGGCGGGCCGCCGGCGACCTCGTCGCCGAGGCCGACTGGTGATCGCACGGGGCGACGTCTGCTGGGTCGACTTCGGGATCCCCCGAGGGAGTGCGCCCGCGAAGCGGAGGCCGGCGGTCGTGGTCCAGTCCGACGACTACAACCGGTCCCGGATCGCGACCGTCGTGGTGGTGCCGTTGACGTCGAACACGGCACTCGCCGCCATGCCGGGCAACGTCCTGGTCCCGCAGACCGCGTCCGGTCTCGCGAAGGACTCGGTCGCGAACGTGTCGCAGGTGACCGTAGTGTCCCGCGAGCACGTGGAGCACCCGGTGGGCGCGCTGCCCACCGGACTCGTGCACCAGGTCGACTCGGGCCTGCGCGCCGTCCTGGCGCTGTGACGTCAGGCGCCCGCGGGGGCGTCCTGCGCGACCTGCTCGGTGCCGTCGCCCCCGGCCGGGGCGCAGCGGTGGTCCGCGTCGATGCGGAACAGCTCGAGCGCGCCGCAGATCTCCAGCACGAACAGGTCCCGGGGGTCCGCGCCGCGCAGCACCGTCGCTCCGCCGCGCTTGCGGCTGGCGTCGGCGAGCGAGATGAGGAACGCCGCGCCGGTCGAGTCCATGAACGTCACGTCGCACATGTCGATGACGAGCAGCTGGCGGCGCAGCCCGACGACGCGGGCGGCGATCTCGGGGAACTGGTCGCGCTCGGCGAGGTCGAGGTCGCCGGCGATGACGAGGGTGGTCGTCGCGGCCGAGGTGGCGATCTCGATCATGGGCGGACTTCCGACGAGGGGGGCACGGGCTGGACGACTGTAACCACGTGCCGGGCCCCCGCGCATGCCGGGATCGCCGGGGCCCGCCACGGCGGGCCGTCCTGACACACTGGGCGGCATGACCGGAGCCAACCTCCTCGGACCCGAGCCCACCCGCCTGCCGGACGGTGCGGACGCCGACGCGCGCGCCGTGCTCACCGCCGGCGGCGACCCGCGGGACGCCGCCCGCCGCGCCCCCGCCTCGTCGCTCGCGTGGGCGCTGCTCGCCGAGCGCGCGCTGCGCGACGAGGGCGACCCGGTGGCCGCGTACGCCTACGCCCGCACCGGCTACCACCGCGGGCTGGACGCGCTGCGGCGCGCGGGCTGGCGGGGCCAGGGGCCGATCCCGGCCGACCACGAGGCGAACCAGGGCTTCCTGCGCGCGCTGCTCGCGCTGGCCGAGGCCGCCGAGGCGATCGAGGAGGTCGACGAGGCCGCGCGCTGCGAGCAGTTCCTCGTGGACTCCGGCACCTCCGCCGCCGAGGTCGCGGGCCTGCGCTGACCGGGTGCGGACGGCGCCGGCACCCACGGGTGCGGGCGTCGTCCGGACGGTGATCACGCGGCTCCGGTAATCTTCCGGAGGTACTGGGGTCGCCTGCCGCCCCGTGCCCGGACCTCCCGCGCCCGAGCCACGCCGCTCGGCCCCGCTGCGGGTGCCGCCGCGAGGCAGGGTGGGAGTGGTGATCACATGCCGGCCGTCGTGGTGCTCGGGACCCAGTGGGGCGACGAGGGCAAGGGCAAGGCGACCGACCAGCTCGGGTCGCGGATCGACTACGTGGTGAAGTTCAACGGCGGCAACAACGCCGGGCACACCGTGGTCGTGAACGGCGAGAAGTACGCCCTGCACCTGCTGCCGTCGGGCATCCTGTCGCCCGGTGTCGTGCCGGTCATCGGCAACGGCGTCGTCATCGACATCGAGGTGCTGTTCGAGGAGATCGACGCGCTGCAGGCCCGCGGGGTCTCCGCGGAGCGGCTGCTGGTGTCGTCCGCGGCGCACGTCATCGCGCCGTACCACCGCACGATCGACAAGGTCACCGAGCGGTTCCTCGGCAAGCGGAAGATCGGCACCACCGGCCGCGGCATCGGCCCGGCGTACGCCGACAAGATCAACCGGGTCGGCATCCGCATCCAGGACCTGTTCGACGAGAAGATCCTGCGGCAGAAGGTCGAGGGCTCGCTCGACCAGAAGAACCACCTGCTGGTGAAGGTCTACAACCGCCGCGCCATCACGGTCGACGAGACGGTCGAGGACCTGCTGGGCTACGCCGAGCGGCTCCGCCCGTACGTGGCCGACACCCCGCTGGTGCTGAACCAGGCGCTCGACGCCGGGAAGACGCTCGTGTTCGAGGCCGGCCAGGCCACGATGCTCGACATCGACCATGGCACGTACCCGTTCGTGACGTCGTCGTCGGCGACCGCGGGCGGCGCGTGCACCGGCTCCGGCATCGGCCCGACCAGGATCGACCGGGTCGTGGGCGTCGCTAAGGCGTACACCACCCGGGTCGGCGAGGGCCCGTACCCGACGGAGCTGTTCGACGAGGACGGCGAGTGGCTCCGGCAGACCGGCGGCGAGTTCGGCACCACGACCGGCCGCCCGCGCCGCACCGGCTGGTACGACGCCGTGGTCGCCCGGTACTCCTCGCGGATCAACGGGCTCACCGACCTCGTGGTCACCAAGCTCGACGTGCTCACCGGCCGGGACAAGATCCCGGTCGCCGTGGCGTACGACGTGGACGGCCGCCGGTTCGACGAGATGCCGGACGACCAGAGCGACTACCACCACGCCACGCCGGTCTACGAGTACCTGGACGGCTGGACCGAGGACATCTCGGGCGCCCGCGAGCTGTCGGACCTGCCGGTGAACGCGCAGCGGTACCTGGCGCGGCTCGAGGAGATCTCGGGCTGCCGGATCTCCGCCGTCGGCGTGGGCCCGGGCCGCGAGGCCACCGTGGCGATCCACGACCTGCTGGGCTGACCCGGCGAGTCCTCCGTCCGCGTCGTCCGCCCGGATCCTCCGGCCGGACGACCGGGCGGTTGAGGATCCGCCGATCCGACGACGCGGACGCGCGCCGCTGCGGGAGACGGTGCCCGCATGCGTCCTCGTCGTGGCCCCGAACCCACC
>NZ_JAANNB010000184.1 GCF_011603975.1 Cellulomonas sp. IC4_254
GCTCCTGCTCCGCGACGGGGACGACGTGGCCGTCGCCACCCGCGACCTCGCCCCGGGCGACCTCGCCGCGCCCGCCACGGGCCCCGGCGTCACCGTGCGCGACCGGGTGCCGCGCGGCCACAAGGTCGCCACCCGCGACCTCGCCCGCGGCGGCCCGGTCCGCAAGTACGGCCAGGTGATCGGCGTCGCGACCGCGGACGTCGCCGCGGGCGAGCACGTCCACGTGCACAACCTCGGGTTCGAGGAGGGCGAGCGCCGGCACGAGGTCGGCACGGGTCGCACGGTCCTGCCCGTGCCCGCGGGGCCGCGGCCGACGTTCCGGGGCTACCGGCGCGCCGACGGCCGGGTGGGCACCCGCAACTACCTCGCGATCGTGACGACGGTGAACTGCTCCGCCTCCACGGCCCGGATGATCGCCGACCGGTTCCCGCCGTCCGCCCTGGCGGAGTACCCGCACGTGGACGGGGTCCTGGCGCTGACGCACCAGTCGGGCTGCGGGATGATCCCGGACAGCGAGGGCGGGCAGCTGCTGCTGCGCACCCTCCGCGGCTACGCGGCGCACCCCAACGTCGGGGCCGTGCTGGTCGTGGGCCTCGGCTGCGAGATGCTGCCGGCCGAGCGGGTGGCGGGCCGGACGTTCCTCGGCCTACCGGGCCTGGGTGCGCCGGAGGTCCCGGACGCCCCGGACCCCGGCGGCCTGCTCGCGGCGATCCCGGACGGCACCCCGGTGCGGAGCCTGACCATCCAGGACACGGGAGGCATCCGCGCGACCGTGCGGGCGGGGGAGGAGGCGGTCCGCGCGATGCTGCCCGACCTCGACCGGTGCCGCCGGGAGGAGGTCGACGTGAGCGAGCTCGTCCTCGGGCTCAACTGCGGCGGCTCGGACGGCTACTCCGGGATCACCGCGAACCCGGCCCTCGGCTGGGCGTCGGACCGCCTGGTCGCCTACGGCGGCACCTCCGCGCTCGCGGAGACCCCGGAGATCTACGGAGCGGAGCACCTGCTCACCCGCCGCGCGGTCGACGAGGAGGTCGCGGCCCGGCTGCTCGACCGCATCGACTGGTGGCGGCGGTACGCGGCGGCAGGCGGGGGCTCGCTCGACAACAACCCGTCCCCGGGCAACAAGGCGGGCGGGCTGACGACGATCCTGGAGAAGTCCCTCGGCGCCGTCGCGAAGGGCGGCCAGGCGGACCTCGCGGCGGTGCACGGCTACGCCGAGCCGATGCGCCCGCGCAGCGGGTTCGTGTTCATGGACACCCCGGGGTACGACCCGGTGTCGGTGACCGGCCTCGTCGCGGGCGGGGCCACCGTCGTCGTGTTCACCACCGGCCGCGGGTCCGTGTTCGGGTGCCGCCCGACGCCGTCGATCAAGGTCGCGACCAACACCGAGACGTACCGGCGGATGGCCGAGGACATGGACCTGGACGCCGGGCCGATCGCGGACGGCGCGGCGACGGTCGAGGAGGTGGGCCGGGTGCTGTTCGACCGGATCCTCGCGGTGGCGTCCGGCGCGCCCACGGTGAGCGAGGAGCTCGGCATCGGGGCGGAGGAGTTCGTGCCCTGGCACATCGGGACCGTCACCTGAGGCCTAGGCTGGGCCACCCGCGGGGCCGACGTTCGTCCCCGCGCCGCACCGCCCGCCTCGCACCTGCACCCGCACCTGGGAGACCCGTGAAGTACGCGCAGCACATCTCCGAGCTCGTCGGCGGCACCCCGCTGGTCCGGCTCAACGCCGTGACCGAGGGCCTGTCGGCGACCATCCTGGCCAAGGTCGAGTACTTCAACCCGGGCGGTTCCGCCAAGGACCGGATCGCGCTGAAGATGATCGAGGCGGCCGAGGCGGCCGGCGAGCTCCGCCCGGGCGGCACGATCGTCGAGCCGACGAGCGGCAACACCGGCGTCGGCCTCGCCCTGGTGGCTCAGCGCAAGGGGTACCGCTGCGTGTTCGTCTGCCCGGACAAGGTGTCGGAGGACAAGCGCGACGTCCTGCGCGCGTACGGCGCCGAGGTGGTCGTGACCCCCACCGCCGTGCCGCCGGACCACCCGGACTCGTACTACTCGGTGTCCGACCGGCTGGTCACGGAGATCGAGGGCGCCTGGAAGCCGAACCAGTACGCGAACGTCAACGGGCCCGCCAGCCACTACGAGTCGACCGGGCCGGAGATCTGGGCGGACACCGACGGCCGGGTCACGCACTTCGTCGCGGGCGTCGGCACCGGCGGCACCATCACCGGCACCGGCCGGTACCTGCACGACGCGTCCGCGGACCGTGCGGCGGCCGACGGCGGCCCGGTGCGGGTCGTCGGCATCGACCCGCTGGGGTCGGTGTACTCGGGCGGCGACGGGCGGCCGTACCTGGTCGAGGGCGTGGGCGAGGACTTCTGGCCCGCCGCCTACGACCCGTCGGTCCCGGACGAGATCATCGCCGTGTCCGACGCCGACTCGTTCGCGATGACCCGGCGCCTGGCCCGCGAGGAGGCGCTGCTGGTGGGAGGGTCCTGCGGCATGGCCGTCGAGGGCGCGCTGCGCCTGGCCCGCCGGCTCGAGGAGGAGGACCCGGCGGCGGCCGCGCAGGCGGTGATCGTCGTGCTGCTGCCGGACAGCGGCAAGGGCTACCTGTCGAAGATCTTCAACGACCGGTGGATGCGGTCCTACGGGTTCCTCGACACCGAGGCGGGCGCCACGGTCACGGACGTGCTGCGCACCAAGGACGGCAGCGTGCCGGCCCTCGTGCACACGCACCCGAACGAGACGGTCCGGGACGCCATCGAGATCCTGCAGGAGTACGGCGTCTCGCAGATGCCGGTCGTCGGCGCGGAGCCCCCGGTGAAGATCGGCGAGGTCGCCGGGTCGGTCTCCGAGCGCGAGCTGCTGGACGCGGTGTTCTCGGGGACGGCGTCGCTGTCCGACCGGGTGGACCGGCACATGGCGGCGGCGCTGCCGCTGATCGGGTCGGGCGAGTCGGTCGAGTCGGCGCGCGAGGCGCTGCAGAAGCACGACGCGCTCATGGTGGTCGACGACGGGCAGCCCGTCGGCGTCCTGACCCGGCACGACCTGCTGGCGTTCCTGGCGCGCTGACGGCGCCCGCGGCGCCCGCGGTGCGCCCCGCACGGGCGCCGGACGAGCTCGGGTGGCAGGCGCTTACCCGGGCCGGTTAGGTTGGCGAGGAGGCACACAGGGGGCGCCTCGGTCCCAGCCGCCGGGCGCGTCGTCGCGCCTCCGTGCGGTCGAGCGCGCCCGCGTGCACGGCACGTGAGCGAAGGGGCTCAGCACATGGCGCAGGCGACCGTCGAGGAGCAGGACTACACCGACGAGGAACGGGCGCAGGTCGTCCGGGCGCAGGACGGGACGCCGGTCGGCGTGGTCCCGCGCCAGCGGTGGACGCCGGTGCGGATCGCGGTGTGGGTGGCGATCTCGCTGGCGGGCGCGGTCGGCTGGACCATGCTGGCCGTCGTCCGGGGCGAGCAGGTCAACACCATCTGGTTCGTGGTGACGGCGGTCGCGACCTACGCGATCGCGTACCGGTTCTACGCGCTGTACGTGCAGCGCCGGATCATGCGGCCCGACGACACCCGGGCGACGCCGGCGGAGCGGGTGGACAACGGGCGCGACTTCGACCCGACCGACCGGCGGGTGCTGTACGGGCACCACTTCGCCGCGATCGCCGGTGCAGGCCCGCTCGTCGGCCCGGTGCTCGCGGCGCAGATGGGCTACCTGCCCGGCACGCTGTGGATCATCCTCGGCGTGGTCGTCGCGGGCGGCGTGCAGGACATGCTGGTGCTGTTCTTCTCGACGCGGCGCGGCGGCCGGTCGCTCGGCCAGATGGCCCGGGACGAGATCGGCAGGTTCGGCGGCACCGTCGCGATGGTCGTCGTGTTCGTGATGCTGATGATCGTGCTGGCCGTCCTGGCCATGGTGTGCGTGAACGCGCTCGCCGAGAGTCCGTGGGGCGTGTTCTCGGTCGGGTGCACCATCCCGATCGCGCTGCTCATGGGGCTCTACCTGCGGTTCGTCCGTCCCGGCGCCGTCACCGAGGTGTCGGTCATCGGGTTCGTGCTGCTGATCGCCGCGATCGTGGGCGGCCGGTGGGTCGCCGAGTCGTCCTGGGGCGAGCACCTGCACCTGTCGCCGGTGACGCTGACGTGGGCGGTCGTCATCTACGGCTTCTTCGCCGCGGTGCTCCCCGTCTGGCTGCTGCTGACCCCGCGCGACTACCTGTCGACGTTCATGAAGGTCGGGACGATCCTCGTGCTCGCCCTCGGCATCGTGCTGGTCCGGCCGATCGCGCAGATGCCCGCGGTCACCGAGTTCGCGTCGAACGGGGAGGGGCCGGTGTTCGCCGGCGCGCTGTTCCCGTTCCTGTTCATCACGATCGCGTGCGGCGCCCTGTCCGGGATGCACGCGATGGTCGCCTCCGGCACCACGCCCAAGATGGTGCAGAAGGAGTCGCAGGTCCGGATGATCGGCTACGGCGGCATGCTGATGGAGTCGTTCGTCGCGATCATGGCGCTGGCCGCCGCGGTGTCGCTCAACCAGGGCGTGTACTTCTCGATGAACGCGCCGGCCGTGATGACCGAGGGCACCTCGATCGGCGCCGAGGCCGCGATCGCCGACCTGGGCGTGACCGACGCCGCGGGTGACCCGGTGGAGATCCGCTGGGAGTCCGAGGACGCCGACGGCAACCCCGTGTCGCTCACCGGCGCCGAGGCACTGGACAAGGTGGCCGAGGACGTCGGGGAGCCGTCCGTGGTGTCCCGGACGGGCGGCGCGCCGACCCTGGCCGTCGGGATGGCGAACATCCTGCACCAGGTGGTCGGCGGCACCGGGATGATGTCGTTCTGGTACCACTTCGCGATCATGTTCGAGGCGCTGTTCATCCTGTCCGCCGTCGACGCGGTGACGAGAGTCGCCCGGTTCCAGCTCTCCGACGCGATCGGCAACTGGGTGCCACGGTTCCGGGACCCGTCCTGGCTGGTCGGCGGCTGGATCTCCACGGCGGTCGTCGTCTCGGCCTGGGGCTCGCTGCTGCTCATGGGCGTCACGGACCCGCTCGGGGGCATCCGGACGCTGTACCCGCTGTTCGGCATCGCGAACCAGCTGATCGCCGCGGTCGCCCTGCTCGTGGTCACCGTGATGGTGGTCCGCAAGGGCTACGTGCGGTGGGCGTGGATCCCGCTGGTGCCGCTGGCCTGGGACACCGTCGTGACGTTCACGGCGTCGTACCAGAAGATCTTCTCCAGCGTCCCGGCCATCGGGTACTGGGCGCAGCACCGGCAGTACCGGCAGCTGATCGCGGACGGCATCGACGACCCGGCGGCGCTCGCGGACGCGCGGGCGGTGGTCCGGAACACCGCGATCCAGGGGACGCTGTCCATCCTGTTCGTCGTGCTCGTGGCGACGCTGTTCGTGGCGGCGATCGTCACGGTCGCCCGCGCGCTGCGGACGCCCGGCGGGATCGGGACGTCCGAGGACCCGGCCGAGCCGTCGCGGCTCTACGCGCCCGGGCAGCTGTTCGCGTCCCCGCTGGAGCGGAAGGTCGAGGCGGAGTTCGCGCGGATGGTCGAGGAGGGCCGGGTGGCCCCCGTGGGCGGCGGGCACCGGGGCGGCGGGCACGGCGCGGGCGGGTCCGGCGGGAAGCGGGCGCGGTCGTGAGCGGCGTGCTGGGCGCGGTCGCGCGGGTGGCCCGCGCGGTGCGCTGGTACGTCGGCGCTGTCCTGGGCACGTCCGACCGGGGCACCGGGCCGGGCTGCTGCTGACGTCGTCGCCGACGGGGGTGGAGCGTTCTGCCCGGCACGCGCGGCGTGTCCCGGCAGAACGCTCCACTCACCCCCACCCCGGGCGGGTCAGGCGCGACCGAGCACGTGCCGGTCGACGAACGCGTTGCGGAACGTCCCGTCCGGGTCCGTCCGGGCCACCAGGGCGCGGAAGTCGTCCAGCCGGGGGTAGAGGTCCCGCGGGTCGGTGCCCGGCGCGCCCACTGCGCCGAACAGCTTGCCCCAGTGCGGGCGGGCCCCGAACGGCGCCAGCGCGGCCTCGATGCGCGGGAGCACGGCCTCGACCTCGGCCTGGCGGGGCAGCCAGGTGAAGTGCAGGCCGACCCGGTCGCCGCCCTCGGCGGTGCTGAGCCAGAGGTCGTCGCCGGCGATCGTGCGGATCTCGGCGACCTGCAGCAGCGGCGCCACCAGGTCGCCGAGCCCGCGCAGCGCCTCGATCGCCGCCACCGCGTGCGCGCGGGGGACCAGGTACTCGGACTGCAGCTCGTCGCCGTTGCTGGGGGTGAACTCCAGCCGGAAGTGCGGCAGCCGCTCGTGCCACGGACCCGGCACGCCGAGCTGCTGGGTGCAGTTCACCGGGTCGATGCCGGGCAGCGGGTGCAGCGGGCCGGTGGCCGGGCGGGCGCCGAACAGGTCGCCGCGCGGCTCGTACGCCGCGCCGGGGGCGACGCGGGTCTTGCGCCACACCTGCCGGACGCCGGACGGGGACCAGTCGGTGAACAGGCTGACCGAGTCGGCGGAGCCGGTGATCTCGTCGAGGTGCTCGAGCACGGCGTCCCAGGGCAGGTCGGTGTGCACCTCCTGGGCGACGTCGTAGGCCGGCTCGACGTCGAGGGTGACGCGGACGACCACGCCCAGCGCGCCCAGCGCCACGACCGCCCCCGGGAAGTCGGTGTCGCCGCGGGCGACGTGCCGCAGCGAGCCGTCGGCGGTCACGAGGTCGAGGCCGGCGACCGCGGCGGCCAGGTTCCGGGACCGGTCGCCCGAGCCGTGCGTCGCGGTGGCCACCGCGCCGGCGACGGAGATGTGCGGCAGCGACGCGAGGTTGTGCAGCGCCCAGCCCCGGGGGTGCAGCTCGCGGGCGAGCGCGCCGTACCGGGTGCCGGCCGCCACGGTCACCGTCCGGGCCGCGGTGTCGACCTCGACCGCCGGGTCCAGGCCGTCCAGCCGGACCAGGTCGTCGGGGGTGTCCGCGACGGCGTTGAAGCAGTGCCGGGTGCCGAGGGCCCGCACGCGCCGCGCGCCGGCCACCACCTCCTGCACCTCCTCGACCGTCCGCGGCTCGTGCACGCGCGCGGCGGCGTAGGTGAGGTTCCCGGCCCAGGTGGTCAGCGTCATCGGTGCTCCCGTCCCGGCGGGCGCCCGTCGCCCGCCGCCACGACCGTAACCCGGGCGCGTTCGCGAGCCGGGGATCGCACCGTGCAGGATGGGGGAGTACGCCGCACCCGATCGAGGAGACGTCATGCCCGCCACGCTGCCCGAGGCCACCGGTTCGTTCGGTGAGAAGCCGACCCTGACGTTCCCCGAGGGCGACGCCCCCGCCGAGCTCGAGGTCGTCGTGCTGTCGCCCGGCGACGGCGCGCTGGTCGAGGCCGGCGACGACCTCGAGGTCCACTACCTGGGCCAGACCTGGGGCGGCCACGTCTTCGACAACTCGTACGACCGCGGCTCCTCCATCTCGTTCCCGATCGGCGTCGGTGCCGTGATCGGCGGCTGGGACGAGGGCCTCGTCGGCCAGCCGGTCGGCTCGCGCGTGCTGCTGTCCATCCCGTCGCACCTCGGCTACGGCGACCGCGGCGTCCCGCAGGCCGGCATCCGCGGCGGCGACACCCTGGTGTTCGTCGTGGACATCGTCGGCACGCACTGACGCGAGCCCGCAGCACCCCGCACCACCTCGGCCGCCGCCCGAGCCCGCACCGCCGGGCCGGGCGG
>NZ_JAANNB010000185.1 GCF_011603975.1 Cellulomonas sp. IC4_254
GCGGGCAGCCGACGCCGGACGTGACCGGGGTGGTCGCGGGCGGGTCGCTCACGCAGGCGTCGGACCCGTACTACGAGGGCATGGCGCTCGCGTCGGCCCAGCGGGAGCCGTCGGTGCTGGCCGCTGACGGGTCGCAGGCCACGGTCGCCGACCTGCGCGACGGCGACCGGGTCGAGGTGTGGCTGGGGCCGGAGGGGCTGTGCGCCGAGTCGTCCCCGGTGCAGTGCGACGTGCTGACCGTGCGGGTGACCGAGGCGGCCGCGACCCCGAGCCCGACGGCGACCCCGACGGCCGCGCCGTAGCATCGCGGGCGATGAGCACCGCGTCCCCCGCCGAGCCCGCTCCCGTCGAGCCCGGTGCCGCCGCGCGCGACCTGCTCGCCCGGCACGCCGCCCTCGCGGCCCACGCCCGCGCGGTGCTCGACCACCTCGACGGCGCGACGGTCCGGGTGGCCGCGCTGGTCGAGGGCGACCGTGAGGAGCGGGTCCGCGCCGAGCTCGGCGTCGTCCCCGTCGAGCAGCTCGGCGCCATGACCGACCGGAACCTGCGGCTGCGCGCGCTGACCGACGCCGGGTACGCGACCGCGGCCGACCTGCTCGGGGTCCCGGCGGCGACCCTGGACGAGGTCCCGGGCGTCGGGACGCAGACCGCCCGGAGCGTCGTCGCCGCGGTGCAGCAGCTCGCCGAGGCCGTGCGGAGCGGGGTGCCGGTGCGGCTCGAGGTGGACCGCTCCGGCCGGCCGGACACCGCGACGACCGCCGAGGTGCTGCGGCTGCTCGACCGGCTGCTCCGGCTGCGACCCCTCGTCGAGCCGCACCGCGAGGCGCTCACCGCGTACGCGTCCGCCGTCGCGGTGCACGCGGCGTCGGCCGAGCCCGCGACCGGACGGCTGCGGTTCCTGCTGTCCCGGCGGGTGACCCGGGACCGGGCGCGCCGGGCGCTCGCGGCGCTCGCGGGCTGGGACGCGACGCTCGACGGGGGCGGCGACGGCGACGGCGGCCTGGCCGCGACGGTCGAGAGCCTCGCCGCCGCGTGCGCCGTCCCCGACACCGACGGCCCGGCCCTGTGGGACGTGTTCGAGCGGCGCGCCGCCGAGCTGTACGGCGTGCTCGGCACGATCGTCCCGCTCGCGCAGGACGTCCTCGCCGCGCGCGGGCTGCTCACCACCGAGCTCGCCGAGCGGGTCGCCGCGCACCCGCTGGACCCGTCCGCGATGCGGGTGCCGCTGCGCGGGTACCAGGAGTTCGGCGCGCGGTTCGCGCTCAACCAGGGCCGGGCGCTGCTCGGCGACGAGATGGGCCTCGGCAAGACCGTGCAGGCGCTGGCGGCGATCGCGCACCTCGCCGCCGCCGGCGAGCGCCGCTTCCTGGTCGTCTGCCCCGCCGGCGTGCTGGTCAACTGGCTGCGCGAGGTCGCGGCGAAGACCACCCTCGCCGGGCACCGCCTGCACGGGCCGGACCGCGAGGCGGCGATCGCCCGCTGGCGGGCCGAGGGCGGCGTCGGGGTCACCACCTTCGAGGGGCTGGCGCACGTGCCGCTCGACGGCCCCGAGGTGGCGATGCTGGTCGTCGACGAGGCGCACTACGTGAAGAACCCGGAGGCGCAGCGGTCCCGGGTGGTCGCGGCGTGGGCGTCGGCCGTGTGGCGCGTGCTGCTGCTCACCGGCACGCCGATGGACAACCGGATCGAGGACTTCGTGGCGCTCGTGCGGCTGCTCGACGCCGACCTCGCCGGGTCGCTCCCCCGGCACCTGGGGCTCGTCGGCGCCGACACCTTCCGCCGGGACGTCGCCCCCGTCTACCTCCGGCGCAACCAGGCGGACGTGCTGGTCGAGCTGCCGGACCTGGTGCTCGTCGACGAGTGGGAGGACCTGTCCCCCGCCGGCGAGGAGGTCTACCGGGCCGCGGTGGCGAGCGGGAACTTCATGGCGATGCGCCGCGCGGCCTGGCTGACGCCGGACCCGGACGAGTCGACCAAGCTCGGACGGCTCCGCGAGGTGGTCGCGGAGGCGGCGGCGAACCAGCAGCGGACCGTCGTGTTCTCCTACTTCCGGGACGTGCTCGACGTCGTCGTCGCGGCGCTCGGCTCCGGACCCGGCACGGTCCCGGTGTTCGGCCCGCTGACCGGCGACGTCCCCGCCGACGAGCGCCAGGCCGTCATCGACGCCTTCGCGGCCGGCCCGCGCGGCGGCGTGCTGGTCGCGCAGATCACGGTCGGCGGCGTCGGGCTGAACCTGCAGGCGGCCTCGGTGGCGGTGCTCTGCGAGCCGCAGCTCACCCCGTCCGCGGAGTCGCAGGCGGTCGCGCGGCTGCACCGGATGGGCCAGGTGCGGGCGGTCGTCGCGCACCGGCTGCTCGCCGAGGACGGCGTGGACGAGCGGATCGTCGAGCTGCTGGCCGGCAAGCGCCGGGTGTTCGACGCCTACGTGCGGGAGTCCTCGGTGGCCGCGGCGGCCGTCGCGGCGGTCGACGTGACCGAGGCGGGGCTGGCGCGCGAGGTCGTGGCGATGGAGCAGGCGCGGCTCGGCTACGGGCCGGTGTGGGACGAGCTGGCGGCAGCCCCGGAGTAGGGCGGCGCTACTGCTGCGCGACCCGGTCCGGCCAGGCGCCTTGCTCGCCGCGCTGCCGGACCGCGCGCCCGACGACCAGGCCCGCGAGCGCGCTCGACGCGTTCCGGCCCTCGACGTGCCAGGTGCTGCGGTCGCCCGACGTCTCGATCACCAGGACGCCGTCGACCGCGCCGTCCGGCTGGTCGCGGCGGACCTCGTAGCGGACCTCCGCCGCGTTCTCGTCGATCTTGTCGGCGTAGACCAGGACCGCGCTCATACGCACTGTGTACACGGTGACGCCCGGCGGACGCGAACTGGCTCCCGGGAGTGCGTACGCGGTGGACGCACGACCGGCGCGGTCGGCCGACCGCGCCGCAGGCTGCGCCCCGGCTCGCGGGACGGGACGCCGGCGGGCCCGGACCGCTCGACCGGCCGCCTAGGCGCCGGTTCCCCGACCCGGGCGGCTCCGCTCCTCGCGGGTCGACACCAGGTGGGTGATCGTCGGCAGTGCGCCCTTGCGGTCGCTGATGTCCCCCGGTCGCAGCTCGCCGACCCGGCGGGAGCTCTCCTCGAGCACGCGCCGCAGCATGCCTTCGACCTGCCGCCGGCGCTCCTCGGGCGAGAGCCCGTCCAGGTCGTCGGAGCTCCAGCTCTGCGGGTCCGGCCCGCGGTACGGCTCCGACATCAGGAGAAGAACGAGGCGTCGCGGGGCCACGCGCCGTCGCGCCGCTGGAGCCGGAGTGCCTTGTGCAGCACGTGGCGTGCGAGCACGGGCCTCTCCTCGCCGCCGTCGACGTACCACCGCTCGGGATCAGCCACCGGGATCACCAGCGTCCCCTCTCTGCCTGTCCCGCCTAGCCCGTGAAGATCGACGCCCACTCCGGCCAGTTCCCGGACTTCTCGAACTCGCGGACCGCGCGCGCCGTCACGCTGAGTGCCATACGTGGGTGGTCGTCGCGGCCCTCCATGTACCACGACTCCGGATCGTGGACGGGGATGACGATGATCCCGCGCAGCGGGTCCTCAGGGTCGATCCCGTAGTCGTACCGAGCGAACTCGTCGTCCGCCGACACGAGCCGACCGTATGCCGATGACGCCATGTGCTCCTCCTACAGGAGATTCTCCCAGTTGGCGACCGTGTTCGCGTGCGCGTGCGACTCCCGGTACGTCGCACCGGGGTGGGCCGCCTCGTATGCCGCCTCCGCGATCTCGTGACGCAGCATCACGAGATCGGTCGGGGTCGCCTCGCCCTGCCGTAGCCGCAGCCACGCCTCGGCGTTCGGCGTATCCGCGTCGAACCGACCGGTGTAGGGAGGTCCGTACGGCCCTCCCCCGAGCACGTGCTCGGAGTGGAAAACGTGATCCACGGCGGCCCGGATGTCGGTCGCCTGGAAGTCGGGATTCGCGCGGACCACGGAGTCGACGAAGTCGGGGTCGGCCCGGATGACGTCGTACATGTCGTCAGCCCACTGCTGGGCGCGCAGATCGCTCATGGGCCGAGGCCGGTACGACCCACCTGTCGCGGTCGGCACCCGCGGCGCCGAGGGCGCACCACCCCCGCCCGGCAGCCGCCCGCGCACGCCGGACGCCAGCCGCGCGAGCACGTCCTTCATCGCCTCGAGCAGACCCTTGAGCGACTTCGCCGACGTCAGCAGGTCCGTGACGGACCGCCCGACCCGCACCGCCAGCGACGACACCCGCGTCGTCACCTGCGACACCACGTACGGCGTCGCGAGCCCGACGGTGAGGACGAGCTCGGCGGCCCACGAGATGATCGACCCGACGAGCTGCGCCAGGGTGTCGCGGACCAGGTCGTGCACCACCTGGACGACGGTCGAGCAGGTGCGCAGCGCGGAGGCCATCGCCGAGGCGGACCCGCCGCCGGCGCGCACCCGGTCCGCGAGGTTGTTCGCGTAGGCCGCGTACGCGACGACCGAGGCGCCCGACATGGCCTCGAGGTCGGCGGTGACGACGCGGTTCAGCTCGTCGCCCGCGCCGTTCATCGCGGTCGCGATGTTCTCCCACGTCGCGGCGAACCCGAGCACGGCGCCGGCGTCGCCGGTGAGGTCGTTGAGCCAGCCCTTGAGCGGCTCCAGGTGCTCCATCAGCCAGCCGAGCCCGGCGGCGATCAGCGAGCCGAACGGGTCCATGACGGCCGCGGCGGTGTCCAGGGCGACGCCGACGCCCGACAGTCCGGCGGCGAGCCAGTCGCCCGACTGCAACGACGCCGACAGCTGGGTCACGGAGTCGAGCAGGCCGGCCCCGCCGAACGCTGTCGACGTGTCGACCGGCCCCGCGACCAGGGGGTTGGCCGTCACCGGTCGAGCACCCGGGAGATCGACCGCATCCGCTCCTCGACGCGCTGGTCCGCCTCGTCGATCGAGCGCGCCATCGCGCCCAGCTCGGCGACCATGCCGTCGGTGGCCTCGCGCATCGCCGTGATGGCGTCCCGGGCAGCGCCGTCGACGCCTGAGACGATGCCCGGCAGGAACGAGCACAGGACGCCGAAGGCCCCGCCGTGCAGGTCGACGGACCCGGCCGCCGACTGCGCCGTGCCGAGGTCGCCGGACACCTGGCCGACGCGCGTGCTGTGGCGCCGCAGGACCTCGGTGTCGACCTCGAAGCCCCCGCTCACGCGATCACCGCAGCCGGCCGGCGAGCTCGCCGCGGAGGTGCTCGGTCACCGGCGACTCCTCGCCGAACGCGTCGGCGGTGATCGCGAGCGCCTGCCGCCCGGCGTCCCGGCCGGCGGCGCGGACCGTCTCGACGATCAGCGCCGCCAGGTCCCGGGGCGCGAGGTCGGTCGCGTCGTCGGCGAGCCGGAGGTCCACCAGCTGCCCCGACGGGTCGGCCTCGGCGGTCACCTCGCCGCGCGGGCTGCGGGCGCGGCCGCGGAGCCGGTCGAGCGCCTCCTTCACCTCGGCCGCCTTGACGGCGCGCTCCTGAGCGGCGCGGATGTCGGCCTGCACGCGCTCGATGGCGGCGTCCGGGTCGTCGTAGAACGAGGTCACGTGACGCACTGTAACGGCGGCCGCGACAGCCTGGCGCGCGGGTGCCGCCACGACCACCCGGCCGGGGGCACCCGCGCGGGTCAGGACGTGGCGGGCCGCGCGCCGCGGCGGTTCGGGGGCTCGATCGGGGCCGCGTCGACGTAGGCGCGCGCTCGGACGCGGTCGTCCTCGTCGACGAGCCACACGTGCAGCCGGGCCGCCGGCACCGCGCCGGGCGCCGGCACGGTCAGCCGCGCCGCCGCGCTCAGCACGTACGGGTCCGCCTTCACGGGCTCCGACTCGGCCGACGCCGCGACCGGCGCGGCGCCGAACGGCGTGCCCGCCGGGACCCACGCCGCCCGCACCCGGCCGAGCACCGGGGACGCCCCGTGGTGCGACACGTGCACGTCCAGGTCCAGCGGCCCGGACGGCACGGCGATGTCCGCGCCCGCGTGCGCGGGGACCAGGTCGAGCACGAGGGTCGTCGGCGCGTTCACGTCCCGCGGGTCGACGCCGCCCAGGTCCTTGGGGCGCCGGTCCGCATCGCGCAGGCCGGCCATCTCGTGCTCGACGTCGGTGAGCTCGGTGTAGACGTAGCCCACGAACCGGTCGTGCCGGCGGATCTCCTGGGTCTGCCAGCGCAGGTGCCAGCCGCGCTCGAGCGACGTGAACCCCGCGCCGTACTCGCTGTTCAGCACGGGCACCCCGGTTCGGGGGAACGACGCCGACCCGTAGAACGACTTGTCCACGACGAAGTCGGGGCCGAGCTTCACCGGGAAGTCCTCGCGGGTGCCGTCCGCGAGCGCCGCCAGGTTCGCCGCCCACGTGGCGGGGTCCTCGTCGTAGTAGTGCCAGTCGACCAGGTCGGTGCGGACGTGCGCCCAGCCGGAGTTCTCCACGACCGGCCGGGTGTCGTCGAGGGACCGCAGCAGGTCGTACGCCCGGGCCGCCGCCTCGGCGCGCTCCGGGGAGCCGGGGATGTCCCAGTCGAGGCCCCACTCCTCGTTGTAGAGGCCCCAGATGACGATGGACGGGTGGTTGCCGTCGCGGTCGACCATCGGCGCGAGCTGCGCCTCGAACGCGGCGGCGGCGGCCTCGCTGAACCGGCTCGGCGCCGGCGGCTCGGCCCAGACGAGCATGCCCATCCGGTCGGCGGCGTGCAGCCAGCGCGGGTCCTCGAGCTTGATGTGCTTGCGGACCAGCGTGTAGCCGAGGTCCCGGGCGAGCTCCAGGTCCGCGAGCAGCGCGGCCTCGTCCGGCGCGGTCGGGCCGGTGCCGGGCCAGTAGCCCTGGTCGAGGACGCCGGCGACGTAGAGGCGCTCGCCGTTGAGCAGCAGGTGCTCGCCCGCGGTCTCGACGCGGCGCAGGCCCGCGGTCACCCGGACCGCGTCCACGTCGCCCGGCGTCCCGTCGTCGGTCGACACCGCCAGCACGTACAGGTGCGGGTCGGCGGGGCTCCAGGTGCGCGGCTCCGCGAGGTCGAGACGGCCGCGCGCGACGCCGTCGGCGCCCGCCACGACCGAGACCCGCTCCCCCGCGGCCGACCCGTCGACGACCTGGACCTCGACCCGGGCCCCGGCGGGCGCGGAGCCGGCCAGCGCCACCGTCACCTCGAACCCCGCGAGCGAGTCGCCCCGCACCGCGACGGACGCCGCGTACGTCGAGCC
Organism: Cellulomonas sp. IC4_254; assembly: GCF_011603975.1. GTDB lineage: Bacteria > Actinomycetota > Actinomycetes > Actinomycetales > Cellulomonadaceae > Cellulomonas. The sequence continues at coordinate 7,206 of NZ_JAANNB010000185.1, forward strand.
GCGGGCCTCCAGCCACACGCTCTGCCAGATGCCGGACGTCGGCGTGAAGGACACCCCGTCGTAGTCGTCGCGCGGGATCGACCGCTGCTTGCCGTGCGGGATCGACCGCTTGTCCGCCGGCGCATCGACCTCGACCTCCAGCACGCCGGTCGCACCGGGCGCGAGGACGCCGGTCAGGTCGACCTCGAACGGGGTGTGCCCGCCGACGTGCTCGGCGACCGGCACCCCGTCGACCCGGACGACGGCCCGGTGGTGCACCGCGCCGAAGCACAGCAGCGGACGCGCCCCGGCCCAGTCGGCGGGGACGGTGATCGACCGGCGGTACGTGGCGTGCTCGACCCAGGTGCGCGCGACGCCGGAGGCCGTGGTCTCCCAGGCGAACGGCACCACGACCGGGACGGTGCCGTCGGGCAGGTCGAGGTCCCAGGTGCCGTTGAGCGGCACCCAGCGGTCGGAGCGGTTGCGGTCGGGGCGCGGG
>NZ_JAANNB010000186.1 GCF_011603975.1 Cellulomonas sp. IC4_254
GGCGGGATCAGGCCGGCGGGTCGGTGATGACGAGCCGGGTACGGAGCACGCAGGACAGGGCAGTGGTCACCGGTCCCGCCTCCTCTCGTCGTCCTCGTGCGCCCTCCGGCGGGCACCTGCCGCGGGACGCTCTCGTCCAGTGCAACGTCCGCCCACCGCCGATCTCCTGGGACCAAGGTCCTCCTCCGCCCAGCGAGACCGGTGCCGTGAGCCGGGGCCGCGACCGGGATCGCACCCGCGTCACGCGCCCCGCACGGACCTGTGGTCGAATGGGTAGACGAACTCGTCTACCCCAGGGAGGCCGGCATGCGGGCAGCAGCGCGCGGGCAGGAGCGGAACGACCACCACGACCGGCCGCACCAGCCGGGGGAGCACCGCCGCTCGGCCGGAGACGTGCTGCGCACCGCCGGCCGTCTGGCCCTGGGCGGCGCCCTGGTGTTCGCCGGGACCAGCCACCTGACGTTCGCCCGCGAGGAGTTCACCGCCCAGGTCCCGGAGTCGATCCCGCTCCCGGAGGACCCGGTGGTGCTCGCCTCCGGCGTGGCCGAGATCGCGCTCGGCGCGGCGATCGCGGTGGCCCCGCGCCGGTTCCGTCCCGCGGTGGGCTGGCTCGGCGCCGCCTTCTTCGTGGCGGTCTTCCCGGGCAACGTGTCGCAGTACCTCACCGGCACCGACGCGTTCGGGCTGGACTCGGACGCCAAGCGGCTCGCCCGGCTGCCGTTCCAGGGCGTGCTGGTCGCGTGGTCGCTGTGGTCGACCGGCGCGTGGCGGGCCTGGCGGGCGCGGCGCCGGGGCTGACCGCCCTTTGGCGGCGGTGCGCGCCCGTGGCGTAGGCTTCACGGGCCGGTGCGGCGAGCCATGCCCGCGCGCGCCGAAGCGTGCCGCCCCCCGGGGTAGAGCGGGGAACCGCCCGACCGGCCCGCCCCAGCGCCCACGCCGGACCCCCGGCGCAGACGAATCCGAGCAGTTGGAGAGCACTGAAGTGAAGAGCGCCGTCGAGACCCTGGAGCCCACCAAGGTCAGGCTGACCGTCGAGGTTCCGTACGACGAGCTCAAGCCGAGCATCGATCACGCCTACTCGCACATCGCGGAGCAGGTGAACATCCCCGGCTTCCGCAAGGGCAAGGTCCCGCCGCGGATCATCGACCAGCGCGTCGGCCGCCCGGCGGTCATGGAGCACGCCGTCAACGAGGGCCTGTCCGGCTTCTACGCCGAGGCCGTCCGCGAGAACAAGCTGCGCCCGCTCGGCCAGCCCGAGGTCGACGTCACGAAGGTCCCCGGCCTGGTGGCCGGCGACACCGACGGCGACCTGGTGTTCACCGCCGAGGTCGAGGTCCGCCCGGAGATCGAGATCCCGTCGCTCGACGGCCTGTCCGTGACCGTGGACGACTCGGAGATCACCGACGAGGACGTGCAGGGCCGCCTGGACACGCTGCGCGAGCGGTTCGGCACGCTGGTCGGCGTCGACCGGCCGGCCGCCGACAAGGACTTCGCGGTGATCGACCTGGTCGCCAAGATCGACGGCGAGGAGGTCGACACGGTCTCCGGCGTCTCCTACCAGATCGGCTCGGGCAACATGCTCGAGGGCCTGGACGAGGCGCTGACCGGCCTGTCGGCCGGTGAGACCACGACGTTCTCGACCACCCTGGTCGGCGGCGACCACGCCGGCGAGCAGGCCGAGGTCACCGTGACCGCGTCCTCCGTCAAGGAGCGCGAGCTGCCCGAGGCCGACGACGACTTCGCGCAGATGGCGTCGGAGTTCGACACGGTCGAGGAGCTGCTGGCCGACCTGCGCGAGCAGGCCACCAAGATCAAGGCGCAGAACCAGGCCGTCCAGGCCCGCGACCTGCTCCTGGAGCAGCTGCTCGAGCAGATCGAGATCCCGGTCCCGGCCGGTGCCGTCGAGGCCGAGGTGCACCGCCACCTCGAGTCCGAGGGCCGCCTGGAGGACGACGTGCACCGCGCCGAGGTGACGGAGCAGGCGCAGACCGCGCTGCGCAACCAGATCCTGCTGGACACCCTGGCCGAGAACCTCGAGGTCAAGGTCAACCAGGGCGAGCTCGTCGACTACCTGGTGAGCGCGTCCCGCCAGTACGGCATGGACCCGAACACCTTCATCCAGACGATCGACCAGCAGGGCCAGATCCCCGCGATGGTCGCCGAGGTCGCGCGCTCCAAGGCCCTCGCGGTCGCGCTGCGGCACGTGGCGGTCGTCGACGGCGCCGGCGCGGCGGTCGACCTGTCGGAGTACATCGGCACCGACGAGGAGGACGCCGCCCAGTCCGCGCTCGAGGACGCCGTGACCGAGGCGGCCGAGGGCGACGAGGACGCGGCCGAGGGCACCGAGGCGCCCGCCGAGGACGCCAAGGCCTGAGCCCCGGCACCCGCACGACGCGAGGGCCCCGCACCGGCGACGGTGCGGGGCCCTCGGGCGTCCCCGGGCCGGGCGACCCCCTGCGCCGACAGCGAAACGGGCGCCGACCGGGACTGATGCCGGGCGGGCCGGGCGTTAGGGTCGCTGACAAGCAACCAGTCCTGATCGAGGGAGCGTTCGTGAACGACCAGACGCCGGCCATCGCCCGGGCAGAGTCCGGGGGACTCGGCCTCAACGACTCCATCTACAACCGGCTCCTCAAGGAGCGGATCATCTGGCTGGGGTCGGAGGTCCGGGACGAGAACGCGAACGCCATCTGCGCCCAGATGATGCTGCTCGCGGCGGAGGACCCGGACAAGGACATCTTCCTGTACATCAACTCGCCCGGTGGCTCGATCACCGCGGGCATGGCGATCTACGACACCATGCAGTACATCCAGCCCGACGTCGCCACGGTGGCCATGGGCATGGCGGCCTCGATGGGGCAGTTCCTGCTCTCCTCGGGCGCCAAGGGCAAGCGCTACGCCACCCCGCACGCCCGCGTGATGATGCACCAGCCGTCCGGCGGCATCGGCGGCACGGCCACCGACGTGCGCATCAACGCCCAGCTGATCCTGCACATGAAGACGGTGCTCGCCGAGCTGATCGCCGAGCAGACCGGCAAGTCGGTCGAGCAGATCACCGCGGACTCGGACCGCGACCGCTGGTTCACCGCCCCCGAGGCCCTCGAGTACGGGTTCGTCGACAAGGTCGTCACCCACGCCGGCGCCGTCACCGGCGGCGGCGGCACCGCGGCCTGACCGACCCCGAACCACCACAGACCTCGTTAGGAGAACTCGTGAGCACCGAGTCGCAGTTCATCGCCCGCGCCGGGCGCCTCGCCGGCGGCTGGGGCGGCACCGCCGGGTCCGTCGCGACCTCGCCGTCCTCCCGCTACGTGCTGCCCCAGTTCGAGGAGCGCACGGCCTACGGCTTCAAGCGGCAGGACCCGTACACCAAGCTGTTCGAGGACCGGATCATCTTCCTCGGCGTGCAGGTGGACGACGCCTCCGCGGACGACATCATGGCCCAGCTGCTGGTCCTGGAGTCGACCGACCCGGACGGCGTCATCACGCTCTACATCAACTCGCCCGGCGGCTCGTTCACCGCGCTGACCGCGATCTACGACACGATGCAGTACATCAAGCCGCAAATCCAGACGGTGTGCCTGGGCCAGGCGGCCTCCGCCGCGGCGGTCCTGCTGGCCGCCGGCACCCCGGGCAAGCGCCTGGCGCTGCCGAACGCCCGTGTGCTGATCCACCAGCCCGCGATGGAGGGCGGCGGCTACGCCCAGGCGTCGGACATCGAGATCCACGCCAACGAGCTGATCCGGATGCGCGAGTGGCTCGAGGAGACCATCGCGCACCACACCGGCCAGCCGCTGGACAAGGTCCGCCAGGACATCGAGCGCGACAAGATCCTCACCGCCAAGCAGGCGCACGAGTACGGGATCGTCGACCAGGTGCTCGAGAGCCGCAAGGGCGCGATCGCGACCCGCGTCGAGCCGTGACGGCGCCCGGGGGCCGCTGAGGTCCCCGGTCGCCACCCGCACCGCCCGCCCCGGGCCCGCCGCCACCGCGCGGCCGAGCCCGGGGCGGCCCGGCGCGGCGCCCGGACGGGCGAACCCGCCCGACACGCCCGGCGCCCGGTGCGTGGCGGGCTGACACCGGGCCCGCCGTGGTGTGCAATGGACCGATGGGCGGTCGGCCGTGCCCGGTCCGCCCGAGAGCGCAGTGACTCGCGACCGACCGGTCGCACCGAGGGAAGGGGACGCACGTGGCTCGGATCGGGGACGGCGCGGACCTTCTCAAGTGCTCGTTCTGCGGGAAGTCGCAGAAGCAGGTCAAGAAGCTGATCGCGGGGCCCGGCGTCTACATCTGCGACGAGTGCATCGAGCTCTGCAACGAGATCATGGAGGAGGAGCGCGCGGAGGCCACCGAGATCGGCATGGTGGAGCTCCCCAAGCCGAAGGAGATCTTCGCGTTCCTCGAGCAGTACATCGTCGGCCAGGAGCCCGCCAAGCGGTCGCTCGCGGTCGCGGTCTACAACCACTACAAGCGCATCCAGGCGGGCGAGGCGACCCCGTCGGTCGGCACCGCGCAGGCCGAGGACTCGGTCGAGATCGCGAAGTCGAACATCCTGCTGATCGGCCCCACCGGCTGCGGCAAGACGTACCTCGCCCAGACCCTCGCGCGGATGCTCAACGTCCCGTTCGCGATCGCGGACGCCACGGCCCTCACGGAGGCGGGCTACGTGGGCGAGGACGTCGAGAACATCCTGCTCAAGCTCATCCAGGCCGCCGACTTCGACGTGAAGAAGGCCGAGACCGGGATCATCTACATCGACGAGATCGACAAGATCGCCCGCAAGAGCGAGAACCCGTCGATCACGCGGGACGTGTCCGGCGAGGGCGTGCAGCAGGCGCTGCTCAAGATCATCGAGGGCACGACCGCCTCGGTGCCGCCGCAGGGCGGCCGGAAGCACCCGCACCAGGAGTTCATCCAGATCGACACGACGAACGTGCTGTTCATCGTGGCGGGCGCGTTCGCCGGCCTGGACGAGATCATCACCAGCCGCTCGGGCCGCAAGGGCATCGGCTTCGGCGCCCCGCTGCACAGCGCGGACGACAAGGACGTCTACGGCGACGTCATGCCGGAGGACCTGCTGAAGTTCGGGCTCATCCCCGAGTTCATCGGCCGCGTCCCGGTCATCACCACCGTGTCGCCGCTGGACCAGTCGGCGCTCGTGCGGATCCTCACCGAGCCGCGCAACGCGCTGGTGAAGCAGTACCAGCGGATGTTCGAGATCGACGGCGTCGAGCTCGAGTTCACGCAGGACGCGGTCGAGGCCATCGCGGACCAGGCGCTGCTGCGCGGCACCGGCGCGCGCGGCCTGCGGGCGATCATGGAGGAGGTCCTCCAGCAGGTGATGTTCGAGGTGCCGAGCCGCGACGACGTCGAGCGCGTCGTCGTGAACCGCGGTGTGGTCCTGGAGAACGTCAACCCGACGCTGGTCCCGCGCCAGGCGCCCGCCAAGCGCACGCCCCGCGAGAAGAGCGCCTGAGCGGTCCGGCCCGCCCCCTACGATCGGGGGCGTGACGAACGACAGCACCCCGGCCGGCGCGCCCGCGCTCCCGCCCGAGCTCGCCCGCCTGCGCGGCAGCATCGACAACATCGACGCCGCCCTGATCCACCTGCTCGCGGAGCGGTTCAAGGCGACCCAGCAGGTCGGCGTGCTGAAGGCCCGGCTGGGCCTGCCCGCGTCCGACCCGGGGCGCGAGGCGCGGCAGGTCGCGCGGCTGCGGGACCTCGCCCACCAGGCGGACCTCGACCCGGTGTTCGCGGAGAAGTTCCTCGCGTTCATCGTGGAGGAGGTCATCCGGCACCACGAGGCGATCGCCGCGGGCCCGGACGGCCAGCGCGCCCCGGTGGCCGCCTCGGACGACCCCGTCACCGACTGACGCGCCTCGTCCCCGGCGCCCCGCGGCGAGATCCGACGCGCTCCGGGGTGGCGCCGCGCGACCTGCTGTCAGAGGGTGGGAGGGGTCAGGACCGGTCGGTCGGTGCGGCCCCGACGGCGCTGCGCCGGCACGACCCACGCAACCGGACCCTCGGAGGTCGCTCGTGGAACTGCACTGGCTCAAGCCCCTGCTCGGACGTCCCGCCCCGTTCATCACGATCCATCTCGACGCCACGCGCGCCGACGCGTCGGGTGACGAGGAGGTCGAGGGCCGCTGGCGGGCCCTGCGCAGGGAGCTCGAGCGCTCGGGTGCGGCCGCGGCCGTGCTGGACGAGATCGAGGAGCGGGTGACGCGCCCGACCGGCGTCGCCGGCCCGCACGGGCGCGTGGTCATCGCCGACGCCGAGGGCGTCGTGGTGGACCGCGTGCTCAAGGAGGCCCCCGCGCAGTCGACGGCGCACCTGGACGACGTGCCGGTGCTGCTGCCGGCGGTCCGCGCCGCGGACCAGGCGACCCGGTTCCTGCTGGTCGAGGTGGACCGGCAGGGCGCGGACCTGACGTGGTCGGACGGCTCGGGGCTGCGCACGGCCCAGAAGGAGAGCGTCGAGGGCAGCCACGACGAGCTCCGCAAGGTCAAGGAGACCGGCGACGGCTGGAAGGCGCGGCGGGTGCAGATGCGCGCCGAGGACTCCTGGGAGCGCAACGCCGAGACGGTCGCCGCCGAGATCGACCGGCAGGTGGTCGAGAAGAAGCCGGAGATCGTGCTGGTCACCGGGGACGTGCGCGCGGTGTCGCTGCTGTGCCACGCCGTGGCGCCGCGGACCAAGGACCTGGTCGTGGAGGTCCCGGGCGGCTCGCGCGCCGACGGGGTCAAGCAGGACGTGTTCCACCAGCGGGTCGCCGAGGCGCTCGAGGCGTTCCGGCAGCGCCGGCGGGAGGAGACGCTGGCGCGCTACCGCGAGGAGCTCGGCCGCGGGGGAGCGGCGGTGACCTCCGTCGACGACGTGGTGACGGTGCTGCAGCGCGGCCAGGTCCGCGAGCTCGTGCTGCACGAGGACGTCACGCTGCCCGGCTCGGCGCTCGGCGACCGGCACCTGTGGGTGGGGCCGGACCCGCTGCAGATCGCGTCGAGCGAGGACGACCTGGCCGGGATCGGCGTCACGGAGGGCGCGCGGAGGATGCCCGCGGACGTGGCGCTGCTCCGGGCCGCGCTCGGGCAGGACGCCGGCCTCGCCATCGCGCTGGACGGGCAGGTCGAGGCGGTCGACGGCGTGGGCGCGGTGCTCCGCTACACCGACGGCTCCACGCCGAGCGAGGCGGTGCCGACCCAGTCGGGCGACCAGCGCCGGCTGCACGACGTGGTCTGAGGGCCGCGCGACGACGACGGCGGGCGCCCCGGGGGGACCGGGGCGCCCGCCGTCGTGCTGCGTGCGTGCTGCCGTGCGGGAGGGGCCCGTCAGGGCGCCGTGGTGCCGGTCGCCAGCAGCGAGCCGGAGACCACGTTCGCGACGACGCCGAGCACGATCACGACGGCCGTGACGATCCACGCGATCTTCTTGTACTGGTCGTAGCCGGCGAGGCGCCGGCCCTCCTTGTCCTTCTGCGCCCCGGCGAGCACGAGCACCAGGTCGACGAGCGCCCAGACGCCGAGCCCGCCGAGCGTGAGGAGCTTGGCGATGCCGGTGCCGATCTTGCCGAGGTAGAACCGGTCCACGCCGAGGCCGCCCAGGAGCCAGGCGAACAGCCAGGTGGCGACGAACGACTTGTCCGACTCGCCCTGGCCGGCCCAGGGGGCGGTCTGCGAGGCGG
>NZ_JAANNB010000187.1 GCF_011603975.1 Cellulomonas sp. IC4_254
ATGGCGATCATCGCGCCAGTATCGTCCGGCGGGCCGCCGCCGAGCGCGCGGCGGCCCGCCGGACGATACTGGCGCGATGATCGCCATCGAGCGCGCGGAGCTCCTGCAGGCCGCGGGCCTGCGCTGGACGCCGACGTCCGGGGACCGGTTCGCCCTGCGCCAGCCCGCGCTGGCGGGCGAGATCTTCACCATCAGCGAGATGACCATCGAGCCGCACGCCTACCCGACCGGCACGGTGCTCGGGTTCAACGGCACCACCGAGTGGGCGCTCGACTCCGTCACCCAGGACGACGCGGTGTGGCTGCCGCGCGAGGACCAGCTCCGCGAGCTGCTCGGCGGGACCTTCCGGAGCCTGGCGCGGGCGCTCGACGGGTCGTACCTCGTGGTCGTCGAGCTGCCGGGCCAGCCGGAGCGGTCGTTCGCCGCCGAGGAGGCCGAGGACGCCTACGCGGACGCCGTCCTGGCCCTGGTCTCGGCCGCGCGGGTCTGACCCGGCCGGGACCCGCGCGCGACTAGACTCGCGGGCATGTCCTCCCTCTCTCGTGACGAGGTCGCGCGCGTCGCGGGCCTGGCGCGGATCGACCTGACCCCCGAGGAGCTCGACCGCCTCGCGGGCGAGCTCGACGTGATCGTCGAGTCGGTCGCCCGGGTCAGCGAGGTCGCCACGCCCGACGTGCCGGCCACCAGCCACCCGCTGCCGATGACCAACGTGTTCCGCCCGGACGTGCCGGAGCAGCCGCTGACGCAGGAGCAGGCCCTGTCCGGCGCGCCCGCGTCGGAGGACGGCAAGTTCCTCGTCCCGCAGATCCTCGGGGAGGAGTGAGATGACCGACCTGACCCGTCTGTCGGCCGCGGAGCTGGCCGAGAAGCTCGCCGCGCGCGAGGTCACCAGCGTCGAGGTCACGCAGGCCCACCTGGACCGCATCGCGGCCGTCGAGCCCGCCGTGCACGCCTACCTGCACGTCTCCGCCGCCGAGGCGCTGGCCACGGCCGCCGACGTCGACGCGCGCCGCGCCGCCGGCGAGGAGCTGCACCCGCTCGCCGGCGTGCCGATCGCCGTCAAGGACGTCGTCGTCACGCAGGGCCTGCCGACCACGGCCGGCTCGAAGATCCTCGAGGGCTGGGTGCCGCCGTACGACGCGACCCTGGTCGAGCGGATCAAGGCCGCCGGCCTGCCGATCCTCGGCAAGACCAACATGGACGAGTTCGCCATGGGGTCGTCCACCGAGCACTCGGCCTACGGCAACACGCACAACCCGTGGGACCTGGACCGGATCCCCGGCGGCTCCGGCGGCGGCTCGGCCGCGGCGGTCGCGGCCTACGAGGCCCCGCTGGCCATCGGCACCGACACCGGCGGCTCGATCCGCCAGCCCGGCGCCGTCACCGGCACCGTCGGCGTGAAGCCGACCTACGGCTCGGTGTCCCGCTACGGCCTCATCGCGCTCGCCTCGTCGCTCGACCAGGCCGGCCCGGTCACGCGCACCGTGCTCGACTCCGCGCTGCTGCACGAGCTCATCGGCGGGCACGACCCGCGCGACTCGACGTCCATCCCGGAGCCGCTGCCCGGCCTGGTCGCCGCGGCCCGCCAGGGCGCGTCCGGCGACCTCACCGGCGTGCGCGTCGGCGTGGTCCGCGAGCTGCAGGGCGAGGGCTACCAGCCCGGCGTGCTCGCGCGGTTCGAGGAGTCGCTGGAGCTGCTCCGCGGCGCGGGTGCCGAGATCGTCGAGGTCTCCTGCCCGCACTTCGAGTACGCGCTCGGCGCGTACTACCTGATCCTGCCGTCCGAGGCGTCCAGCAACCTGGCCAAGTTCGACGGGATGCGGTTCGGCCTGCGGGTCGAGCCGAGCGAGGGCCCCGTGACCGCCGAGCGCGTCATGGCCGCCACCCGCGGCGCCGGCTTCGGCGACGAGGTGAAGCGCCGGATCATCCTCGGCACCTACGCCCTGTCGGCCGGCTACTACGACGCCTACTACGGCTCGGCGCAGAAGGTCCGCACGCTCATCCAGCGCGACTTCGCCGCCGCGTTCGAGCAGGCGGACGTGCTCGTCTCCCCGACGGCGCCGACCACGGCGTTCAAGCTGGGCGAGAAGCTGGACGACCCGCTGGCGATGTACCTCAACGACGTCGCCACCATCCCGGCCAACCTGGCCGGCGTGCCGGGCATGTCGCTGCCGAACGGCCTGTCGGACGACGGCCTGCCCGTCGGCTTCCAGGTGCTGGCCCCGGCCAAGGCCGACGACCGGCTCTACCGCGTGGGCGCCGCGCTCGAGGCGCTGCTGGAGAAGAACTGGGGCGGCCCGCTGCTGGCCAAGGCTCCCGAGCTGGAGGTGGGCGAGTGAGCACCCAGACGGTCGACCTGGCCGACTACGACGAGGCCGTGGCCCGGTTCGACCCGGTCATCGGCATCGAGGTGCACGTCGAGCTCGGCACCGCGACCAAGATGTTCGACGGCGCCCCGCAGACGTTCGGCGCCGAGCCCAACACCGCGGTGACGCCCGTGTCGCTGGGCCTGCCGGGCGCGCTGCCCGCCGTCAACGGCACCGCGGTCGAGTACGCCATCCGGATCGGCCTCGCGCTGAACTGCCAGATCGCGGAGACCTGCCGGTTCGCCCGGAAGAACTACTTCTACCCGGACGTGCCGAAGAACTTCCAGACCTCGCAGTACGACGAGCCGATCGCCCACGACGGGTACCTCGACGTCGAGCTCGAGGACGGCACCGTGTTCCGGGTCGAGATCGAGCGCGCGCACATGGAGGAGGACGCGGGCAAGAACACCCACGTCGGCGGCGCCACCGGCCGCATCCAGGGCGCGGAGTACTCGCTGGTCGACTACAACCGCGCCGGCATCCCGCTGGTCGAGATCGTCACCAAGCCGATCACCGGCGCCGGCGAGCGCGCCCCCGAGGTCGCGCGCGCCTACGTCCAGACGCTGCGGGACATCTTCCGGGCGCTCGGCGTGTCCGAGGCGCGGATGGAGCGCGGCAACGTCCGCGCCGACGTCAACGTCTCGCTCCGCCCGACGCCCACGTCCCCGCTGGGCACCCGCACCGAGACGAAGAACGTGAACTCGTTCCGCTCGGTCGAGCGCTCCGTCCGGTACGAGATCAGCCGCCAGGCCGCGATCCTCGACGCCACCGGGTCGGTCACCCAGGAGACCCGGCACTGGCACGAGGACACCGGCATCACCACGGCGGGTCGCGTGAAGTCGGACGCCGAGGACTACCGGTACTTCCCGGAGCCCGACCTGGTCCCCGTCGCCCCGTCCCGCGAGTGGGTCGAGGAGATCCGCGCCGCGCTGCCCGAGCTGCCCGCCGCCCGCCGGCGCCGGCTGCAGGGGGAGTGGGGCTACGCGGACGCCGAGATGCGCGACGTGGTCAACGCGGGCGCCGTCGAGCTGATCGAGGCGACCGTGGCCGCGGGCGCGAGCCCGGCGGCCGCCCGCAAGTGGTGGATGGGCGAGCTCGCTCGCACCGCCAAGACGCAGGAGGTCGAGCTCGCCGAGCTGCCGATCACCCCGGCGCAGATCGGCCAGCTGCAGCAGCTCGTCGACGCGGGGCGGATCAACGACAAGCTGGCCCGGCAGGTCCTCGAGGGCGTGCTCGCAGGCGAGGGCGACCCGGAGGCGGTCGTCGTCGCGCGCGGGCTGGAGGTCGTCTCGGACGACGGCCCGCTGCTCGAGGCGATCGACGCGGCCCTGGCCGCCCAGCCCGACATCGCGGAGAAGATCCGGTCCGGCAACCTCGGCCCGGTCGGCGCGATCATCGGCTCGGTCATGAAGGCGACCCGCGGCCAGGCCGACGCCGGCCGCGTGCGCGAGCTGGTCCTGGAGCGCGTCCAGGCCTGAGCGGCACGACGGCGGCGCGGCACCCAGCAGGATCGGGGCCGCGCCGCCGTCGCGTGCGGCGGAGGGACGCCACGGACGGATCCGGAACGCGCGCGACCGCGCGGCGAAACACGACGGTCACCCGCAGTGCCTAGGCTCGGGTCGACGAGGAGGCAGTCCCATGGAGAAGCCCACGCTCGAGGGCGAGATGATCCACCTGCGCCCCATCCGCGCCGACGACGCGCCCGCGATGTGGGACATGGTCAACGACCCCGAGGGGATGCGGACCACCGGCACCACCACGGTGTTCACCCGCGCGCAGATCGACGCCTGGTGCGCCACGGTCTCCGGCCTGGACGGCCGGATCGACCTCGCCATCACGGCCAACGGCTCCGACGAGTACCTCGGCGAGATCGTGCTCAACGACATCGACGAGGTGGTCGGCTCCGCGAACCTGCGCCTCGTCATGCGTCCCGCGTACCGCGGCCGCGGCTACGGCACCGAGGCGATCGAGCTGGTGCTGGGCCTCGCGTTCGACGGGATCGGGCTGCACCGGGTCGGGCTGGACGTGCTGAGCATCAACGCCCGCGCGCACTCGCTGTACGAGAACATCGGCTTCCGGGTCGAGGGCCGGCGGCGGGACGCGTACCGGGACGGCGACGGCTGGTGCGACGGCATCGACATGGGGATGCTCGAGGACGAGTACCGGGCGCTGCGGGCGGCCTGAGCGCCGCGACAGCGGGCACGCACGTCCCGCGCGCACGGACGAGGCGCCGGTCCCCGGGAGGGTGGGGACCGGCGCCTCGCGCCTGCGGTGAGCGGCGGGGCCGCTCAGGGGTGCTGGTCGATCAGATGAGCCAGCGGTTCTTCTGCACGACCGGCAGGCTCTTCCACCAGCGGCCGAGGCCCCAGGTGTCGCCGCCCGCGGTGAGCGCGACGAGCACGAGGACCAGCGCGTAGATGATGTGGTAGTCCATGACCGGGTTGGTCGAGCCGGCGATCAGCGGCCACTCGGCGAGCCACATCATGATCATGATGAGCGAGCCGGCGCCCGCGGCGACCCGGGTGCCGATGCCGAGCATGACCGCCAGGCCGACGCCCAGCATGCCGAGCATGAACAGCACGTCCGAGACGGGGCTGGCGATGCCGTTGAAGAAGCCGGTCAGCGGGCCCTGGGCCGCGAACTGCAGGAAGCCCTGGCTCGGCGCGCCGCCGTTGATCCAGGCCGCGTCCGAGGCGGTCGAGTAGCCGAACCCGAACGTCTTGTCGAGGAACGCCCAGAGGAAGATGAACCCCGTCGAGAGACGGAGCGCGGCGAGCACGCGGCGGGCGGCCACCGAGGTGACGACGTCCTCCTGGGTCCGCGAGGTCGCGGGGGCCGCCTCGGTGCGGGGGGTGGTGATCGTGGTCATGATCCGTGCCTTCTTGTCTGGGGTTCACCTTGTGATGACTTTCCCAATGTCCTCCCGTCCGAGGCCCTGCACCCCGGACGGAAGTCCCAGAGCCCTCGCGCACGGCTGCTGGAAAGCGCTCCGCGTCACCCGGATGCGGACCACCCGGGACGTCGGTCCCAGGTCCGGGGCGTCTGTGGCCGGGACCTCGGTCCTGGGTCGTGTCGCGGCTGCGTCGAGTGCGGACGCCCCGGGGCACGGACGAGGCGCCCACCCCCGTCGGGGGCAGGCGCCTCGTGTCGTGCGCCCGGCCGCGGCGGTCTCCGTCCGCCGCGGCCGGGCGTGCTCAGCGCAGCCAGCGCTGCGAGCGCACCACCGGCAGCTCGCGCCACATCCGCCCGAGCCCCCAGGTGTCGCCGGCGAGGCAGACCGCGCAGACGACCAGGGCCAGGGCGTAGATGATGTGGTAGTCCACGAGCGGGTTGGTCGACCCCGCGGTGAGCGGCCACTCGGCCGCCCACATCAGGATCATGATGAGCGAGCCGGCCCAGGCGGACACCCGCAGGCCGATGCCGAGCATCACCGCGAGGCCCACGCCCAGCATGCCGAGCATGAACAGCACGTCGGTGGCGGGGCTGGCGATCGACTGGAACAGGTCCTTGAACGGGCCGACCACCGCCTCGCTGTTGAGGAAGCCCTGGCTCGGCGTGCCGCCGTTGATCCAGGCCCGCTCGGACGGGGTGGAGTAGCCGAGGCCGAACGTCTTGTCGACGAAGGCCCACAGGAAGATGAACCCGGTGGCGAGCCGGGTCGCGGCGAGCGCGCGACGCGCGTTCAGCGTGGTGACGACGTCCTCCTGGGCCGGCAGCGGGGCTGGCGCGGCGGACGGGCGCGAGACGGTGGGTGCGGACATGGCAGCTGCCTCCGGTCGGGATCACGGCTTTGTGACGACCGGCTCAATGTCCCGCGCGGGGCGCCCGAGGGGAGGGGTCCAAGGTCCCGACTTCCGCGACTTCCTGCGTGCGTGGGTCGCGCGGACGTCGCATCCGGGACCTGGGTCCCGGCGGCAGGGCGTGCGGGGGGTCAGCGCAGCGACTGGTACGCCCCGAGCGACACCGCGCGCTCGTGCGCGTGGTCCACGATCCGCTCGGGGTAGTCCGGCGCCGCCGACCGCGGCAGCTTCCACGGCTCGTGCACGGCCCTGCCCGGGATGTCCCGGAGCTCCGGCACCCAGCGCCGCACGTAGTGGCCGTGCGGGTCGAACTTCACGCCCTGCGTCACCGGGTTGAACACCCGGAAGTACGGCGCGGCGTCCCGGCCGGTCCCCGCGACCCACTGCCAGTTCATCTGGTTCTGCGGGATGTCGCCGTCCACCAGCCACGCCATGAAGTGGTCCGCCCCGCGCTGCCAGCGCACGTGCAGGTCCTTGACCAGGAACGAGGCCACGGCCATCCGCACCCGGTTGTGCATCCAGCCCTCGCCGCGCAGCTGCCGCATCCCGGCGTCGACCAGCGGGTAGCCGGTCCGGCCGTCCGCCCACGCGGCCAGCGCCCGCGCCTCGGCGTCGCCGTTCACCCAGGCGCTCTCCGGGATCACCGGGGTCAGCGACTCGTGGGCCGCGCTCGGCTGGTGGAACAGCACGTCCGCGTGGAAGTCGCGCCACGCGATCTGGCCGCGGAACGTGTCGGCGCCCTCGCCCCGGCGGTGCGCGAGGTCGGCCAGGATCGTGCGCGGGTGGATCTCGCCCCACTTGAGCGGGACGGACAGCCGCGAGGTGCTGTCGAGGTCGGGGCGGTCGCGCTCGGCCTTGTAGTGCGACAGCGGGCCGTCGAGCATCTCCGCCCACCGGGCCAGCGCCGCCGCCTCCCCGGCCTCGGGCAGCGCGAGCCCGTCCGGCACCCGGGCGTCCGGCACGGCGTCCGAGCGGCCGCCGTCGAGGAACGACACGGCGCGCAGGGTCGCGGCCGCGTCCGGGGCGGGGGAGTGCCAGCCGTGCTCGGCCCACGCGCGGCGGAACGGCGTGAACACCTTGTACGTGGTGCCCGAGCCGTTCCGAACCCGCCCGGGGGTGACCGCGTAGGGGGAGCCGGTCCGCACCAGCGCACGGCCGTCCTCCTCGAGCGTCCACTCGACGTGGTCGTCCCGGCGCCGGCCGAACGGCTCCGTCGACGCCGCGACGTGCACCGCCTCCGCGCCGACCTCGCGGGCCACCGCCGGGACCACCGCGCGCGGGTCGCCGGACCGGATGAGGAGCCGACCGCCGGTCTGCTCGTCGAGCGCCGCGAGGCTCCGGGCCAGGTACGCGCGGCGCGGCGCCCCCGACGACGCCCACAGCCGCGGGTCGAGCACGTACAGGGCGAGCACGTCGCCCTGCGCGGCCGCCGCGTGCAGCGCGGGGTTGTCGCCGAGCCGCAGGTCGCGGCGGAACCAGTGGATGGCGGTCACCCGGCGACGGTAGCCAG
>NZ_JAANNB010000188.1 GCF_011603975.1 Cellulomonas sp. IC4_254
CGCCACCCCGTACGCCAGGAGCACCGCGCTCAGCAGCGCGCCGGTCAGCCCGCCCAGGTCGGTCAGCAGCGGTGACGAGTAGGTCTGCACCATCAGGGCCGAGGCCGTCTCCAGCATCGAGACGACCAGCACGACGGCGACCAGTCCGGGCAGCGCGGGCCCGGCACCGGGCGGCGGGGCGTCGGCGACCGGCCCGGCGACCGGCACCGCGGCAGCGGCTTCGGTGGCTCCAGCCGGCTTCGGTGCCTCTGACGTCCGAACTCGGCTGGAGGCACCGAACCCGGCGTCCGCGGCGGCCGGCGAGCCGGCGGCGCGCGGGACGCGCACGAGCAGCAGCACGCTCGCCAGCGCGACCAGGGCCAGCCCGGCCACGAGTGCGTACACGCCGCGGTAGCCCAGCGCCGGACCCAGCAGGTTCCCGGCGGGTGCGCCCAGCACGGTGGCCGTCGTGAGCCCGCCGAACACGGTGGCCACGGCGCGCCCGCGCCGGCCCGGGGGCGCGAGCCGCGCCGCCAGCACGGTGGCCGTCGGGGTGAACCCGCCCGCCGCGACCGCGGACAGCCCGCGCAGGACCGCCACCTGCTCGTACGTCGTCGCGAACGCGGTCCCGCCGGTGGCGAGCGCGAACAGGCCGAGCGCGACCGTCATGAGCACGCGCCGCGGCACCCGCCCGACGACGAGCGTCAGCAGCGGCGTGGACACCGCGTACGTGAACCCGTAGACGCTGACCAGGGCGCCGACCTGGCTGACGGAGACGCCGAGCTCGGTGGACACGCTGGGCACGAGCCCGGCCATGACGTACGAGCCGAACCCGATGGCGAACGTCCCGGTGGCCATCGGCCACAGCCGGGGACCCCGGACCCGCGACGGTCGGCCCGGTGCGGACCGTCACGCCCGCACCGGGTCCGCCGCGCGGGCCGCGCGGGCCGCGCGCGTCGCCCCGGCGCTCGCCCCCGCCGCGAGCCCGCCGACCGCCGCCGCGCCGTCGGCCGCGGCCGACCCGGGTGCGCCGTCCAGCACCTCCCAGGCCCGCGGCCCCGCGACGGCCAGCAGTCGCCCCGCCAGGTCGAGCGCCGCGCCGTCCGCGGACCCGCGGGTCAGCACGGACACGCCGACCCGCTCGCCGGGCACGCCGGCGTCGACCGGCACTGCGACGGCCGCGTAGCCGAACAGGTTGCAGAAGTTGGTGTAGGTCCCGAGCCGGGAGTTCACCGCGACCGGCTCCGCGGCCACCTCGGACAGCGTCGGGTGGTGTGTCGTGGTGGGCAGCAGCAGCGCGTCCGCGCCGGCCAGCTCCGCCTCGGCGACGACCCGCAGCTCGGCGAGCGTGACCAGGTCGGCGGCGTACCGGTGCGCGGGGAGCGCGCCGGCCGCGGTGATGATCCGGGCGACGACGGGGTCCAGGCCCTCGGGCGCTGCGTCGACCAGCGCCCCGACGGCGGCGTACCGCTCGGCGACGAACGCGCCGTCGTACAGCAGGCGAGCCGCGCCCAGGAACGGCGTGAGGTCGACCTCGCGCAGCGTCCACCCGACGGCGTGCAGCGAGGCGACGGTGGCGTCGAACGCCGACCGCCACAGCGGGTCGAGTGCCGCCAGGTCGTCGGCGCGCGGCACCGCGAGCACCGGGGCGTCCGGCGCCGGCGCCGCGACGTCGGCCGGCACGGGCCGGGCCGCCAGCGCGTCCACCCCGTCGGGCCCGGCCATCAGTCCGACCGCGAGGGCGGCCAGCGGCAGCGAGCGAGCGAACATTCCGACGCAGTCGAGCGACCGGCACGCGGGCAGCACGCCGGTGGTGGGCACCAGCCCGGGCGTCGGCTTCACGCCGACGATGCCCTGGAGCGCAGCGGGCACCCGGTTCGACCCGGCGGTGTCCGTGCCGAGCGCGAGGTCGACGATGCCGAGCGCGACCGCGACGGCCGACCCGGACGACGACCCGCCGGAGATGCGGTCGGGGTGGTCCGCCGACCGCACGGCGCCGTAGGGGCTGCGGGTGCCGACCAGCCCGGTCGCGAACTGGTCGAGGTTCGTCTTGCCGAGCACCACGGCGCCGGCGGCGCGCAGCCGGGCGACGGCCGTCGCGTCGGCGGCCGGGGTCCACGCGACGCCGGGGCAGCCCGCGGTCGTCGGCAGCCCGGCGACGTCGATGTTGTCCTTGACCGCCACCAGGCGGCCGAGCAGCGGCAGCTCCTCGCCCGCCGCCGCCCGCTCGGCCTGCGCGCGGACGTCGGCCTCGACGTCGGCCCGCTGCCGAGCCACCCGAACGGCGACGCCGCCCTGTGGACGATCCGGTTCCCGCGCGTCGTCATGGCGGTCCTCGCCGGGGCGGCGCTCGCCACGGCCGGCGCCGTCATGCAGGGCGTGTTCGGCAACCCGCTGGCCGACCCCGGCGTCGTCGGGGTGTCGTCGGGCGCGGCGCTCGCGGCCTGCGCCGGCATCGTGCTCGGGCTGAACTTCCTCGGCGCGTTCACCTCGGCGGCGCTCGCCTTCGTCGGCGGCCTGGTCACCACCCTGGTCGTCTACCTGCTCGCGCGCTCCGGCGGCCGCACCGAGGTGGTCACGCTCGTGCTCACCGGTGTCGCCGTGAACGCCGTCGCCGGCGCCGGGATCGCGTTCCTCACCTTCCTCGCCGACACCCAGGCGCGGGAGCAGATCGTGTTCTGGCAGCTCGGCTCGCTGAACGGGACCCGCTGGCAGTACGTCGCCGTGGTGGCGCCGTTCGTCGCGGTCGGGCTGCTCGTGGCGGTGCTGGTCGCGCGACGGCTGGACCTGCTCGCGCTCGGGGAGCGCGCCGCACGGCACGTCGGCGTCGACGTCGAGCGGCTGCGGGTGGTCAGCATCGTCGCGGTCGCGCTGCTCACGGCGGCCGCGGTGGCGTTCTGCGGGATCATCGCGTTCGTCGGCCTGGTGGTGCCGCACCTGATCCGGATGGTCGTCGGCCCCGGGCACCGGGTGCTGGTGCCGCTGAGCGCGCTCGGCGGGGCGGTGCTGCTGCTCGCCGCCGACCTCGTCGCGCGGACCGCGGTCGCGTACGCGGACCTGCCGATCGGCATGCTGACCGCGCTGGTCGGCGGGCCGTTCTTCTTCTGGCTCATCCGGCGCACCCGCCGCCAGGCCGGGGGCTGGGCGTGACCCCGGCGGTCGACCTCCGCGCGGCCGGGTACGACGTCGACGGGGTCACGCTGCTCGACGGGGTGGACCTGCGGGTCGAGACCGGGGAGCTGCTCGCGGTCGTCGGCCCGAACGGCGCCGGGAAGTCGACGCTCCTCGGGCTGCTCGCCGGCGACCTGCCCCCGACCCGGGGCTCCGTGACCTCCGAGGGCACCCCGGTCGAGCGGCTGCGTCCCGCCGACCTGGCCCGCCGCCGCGCGGTGCTGCTGCAGGAGCACCGGCTGAGCTTCCCGTTCGCGGTCGCCGAGGTCGTGCGGATGGGCCGCGCGCCCTGGCGCGGCACCGCCGCCGAGGACGACGACGACCGCCGGGTGGCCGAGGCCGCCGCCGCGGCGGACGTGCTGCACCTCGCCGACCGCCGGTTCCCCACGCTGTCCGGCGGCGAGAAGGCGCGGACCGCCTACGCCCGGGCGCGCGCCCAGGCGACGCCGGTGCTGCTGCTCGACGAGCCGACCGCGGCGCTCGACCTGCGGCACCAGGAGATGCTGCTCGGCCAGGCGCGCGACCTCGCCCGCGCAGGCCACGCCGTCGTCGCCGTCCTGCACGACCTCAGCCTCGCCGGCGCCTACGCCGACCGCGTCCTGCTGCTCGGCGACGGCCGGGTGCGGGGCCTCGGCGCGCCGGCCGAGGTGCTGCGCCCCGACCTGCTCGGCGCCGTCTACCGGCACCCGGTCGAGGTCCTCGTCCACCCCCGCACGGGCGACCTGCTCGTGCTGCCCGACCGCACCGCACGCACCACCCCGGAGGACCCCCGATGACCCCGACGCCGCTGCGCGCCCTCGCGGCCGCCGCGCTGACCGCCGCCGCCACCCTCGGCCTCGCCGGCCCCGCCGCGGCCGCACCCCAGGTCGTCGTCACCGGCGAGGGTGGCCAGGCGGTCGCCGCGCCGGACGCGCCCACGAGCGTGCAGGTGTCCGGCACCGGGTTCCAGTCGGTCCCCGGCGGGTTCGGCGGCGTCTACGTGCTGTTCGGCTGGGTCGACCCGGCGATCGGCGACGGCTGGCGGCCGTCGGCCGGGGGCGTCTCGGGCACCCAGTACCGGTACGCGGTCGACGTCCAGGGCCAGGAGAACGCGGGCTACCAGCGGTTCGTCGCGTTCCCGGGCTCCACGACCGCGGTCGAGGCCAACGGCGGCGTGCTCGCCGAGGACGGGTCGTGGTCGACCGACCTGACGATCCCGGGCGCGACGCTCGCCGCGCTGGACGCCGACGGCGGCACGGTCGAGGTCGACTGCCGGGTCGTGACGTGCGGCGTGATCACCATCGGCGCGCACGGGGTGGCGAACGCGAACAACGAGTCGTTCACGCCGGTGACGTTCGCGGGCGCGGCGCCCGCCGCGGGCACCGAAGCGGCCGGCGAGCCGGGGGCGGAGGACGCGGCCGGGCCGACGTCCGCCGCCGCGCCCGACCCGACCGCCGCGGCCACCGCCGTCGCGGCACCGGCCGACGCCGACGCAGGGGGCGGCTCGGGCGCCGCGCCGTGGGTCGTGGCCG
Source organism: Cellulomonas sp. IC4_254 (assembly GCF_011603975.1). Taxonomy (GTDB): domain Bacteria; phylum Actinomycetota; class Actinomycetes; order Actinomycetales; family Cellulomonadaceae; genus Cellulomonas. The sequence goes on from NZ_JAANNB010000188.1 coordinate 4,662, forward strand.
GGTCCGCCGCCGCGGCAGCCGCCGGTACCGCGGTCGCGGGGGTGGCGGCCGCGCGCGTGGCCCGACGCCGTCGGCAGGCGGAGGTCGCCGCGGGCACGACGGGCACGACCCCGGCCGCCGCGCCGGGCGACCAGCAGCACTGACCGAGGAGGACCGCGGCCCGTCGGGGGGCGCGGCCCGCACGATCGCCCGGGTTCCCGGGCCGGAGAGGGAGACGATGCACCGAGGAACGAGGACCCGCGCCTGGCGCGCGGTGACCGGCGCGCTGGTCGCGCTGGTGGTGGGCGCGGGATCCGCGCTCGTGGCGACGCCTGCCGTGGCGGCACCCGCGCCGACGCTCACGGTCTCGCAGACGACCGGCCTGGACCCGGCCGGCGCGACGATCACCGTCACCGGCCAGGACTTCGACCCCGCGTTCACGCAGGGCCCGATGACCGCCGGCCTGTACGTGCAGATCGGCTGGCTGGCGAGCACCTGGCGCCCGTCGGAGGGGGCGCCCGCCTCCGCCCGCACGAACGCCTACCGGGTCGCGGTCGAGGACACCCCGACCGGCGGCGAGTACGTGCAGTGGACGAAGGGCGACGACGGCCTCGCCGACTTCACCTGGACCGTGACGATCACGCAGGCGGCGCTCGACGCCGTGGCGATCGACGGCGGGCAGCTCGCGGTGTTCACCGTCGGCGGCAAGGGCGTGGTGCAGGCGGGCAACGAGGTCGCCGTGCCGATCGCGTTCGCCGCGCCCGAGACGGAGGAGCCGGGCACGGAGGAGCCGGGGACCGGGGAGCCGGGCACCGGGGAGCCGGGCACCGGGGAGCCCGGGACCGAGGAGCCGGGCACCGGGGAGCCGGGGACCGGGGAGCCGGGCACGCCGGCCGAGCCGACGCTGACGGTCTCGCCGACGACGGCCCTGGACCCCGAGGGCGCGACCTTGACGATCACCGGCTCCGGCTACGACACCAGCGCGCTCGGCCAGTACGGCCCGAACGCGGGGCAGCCGGCGGGGTTCTACGCCCAGGTCGGCTGGCTGGCGAGCACCTGGCGGCCGTCCGAGGGTGCGCCCTCGTCAGCCCGCACCAACGCCTACTCCGCGTGGGTGCAGGGCGTGAGCGGGACGAGCCCCTACCTGAAGTGGAGCCTCGCGGCCGACGGCACCGCCGGCTTCACCTGGACCGTGACGGTCGACAAGGAGACGCTGGACGCCAAGGCGCTCGCGGGCGGCACGCTGGCGGTGTTCACGACGGGCGCCGGCGGCACCACGCAGGCGACCAACGAGCGCGCCGTCCCGATCGCGTTCGCGGCGGCGGGTGGCGAGACGCCCGGGACGCCCGGCGGCGGCGACGGCGGCCAGACCCCGGGCACGCCCGGCACCCCCGGCGGCGGCGGGACCACCCCGGCCTGCGTCGCGATCACCGGCGGCACCTTCTCCTGGGGCGTGCGCGAGTCGTTCCGCTCCTACATCACCAGCCCGATCGCGAACGGCGCCATCAGCACCACCGGCGTGACCGGCACCGGCCCGTGGACCTGGTCCGCCGGCACCGGCCAGGTCGACGCGGCCGGGCTGGCGACCGCGGCGTGGTCCGGCGGCGTCCGGTTCACCGGCCACGACGGTGCCCTCGACCTCACGTTCGCGAGCCCCGAGGTCCGGGTCACCGGCGCCACCACGGCCTCCCTGCTGATGTCGGTGTCCTCCGGCACGGCGGCGGCCACGCGCGTCGAGGTCGCGACGCTCGACCTGTCCGGCGGCACCGCGGCGTCCACCGCCACGACGATCGCCTGGTCCGGCGTCCCGGCGACGCTGACCGCCGCGGGCAGCACGGCGTTCGCCGGGTTCTACCCGGCGGGCGCGCCGCTCGACCCGGTGTCGTTCAGCCTGCCGCTGGGTGCGGCCACGGACTGCGGCACGCCGACGGTCCCGACCACCCCGACGGTCCCGACGACGCCGACCCTGCCCGGCGGCGACGCCGGCCCGGCACCGGTGCGCGAGATCCAGGGCCTGACCGCGTCCGGCGCGGTCACCGCGGGCGGCGAGCTCACCCTGACCGCGAACGGGTTCGGCGCGGGCGAGGCCGGCATCCGCCTCGAGCTGCACTCCGACCCCGTGCTGCTGGCCACGCTCACCGCCGACGCCTCCGGCACGGTCGCGGCGACGGTCACCATCCCGGCGTCCACCCCCGCCGGCGCGCACACGCTCGTGCTGATCGGCGCGGGCCAGACGGTCCAGTTCCCGATCACCGTGCAGGCCGCGGCGCCGACGTGCGTGGCCCGGGCCGTGTCCGGGGCGTCGTTCACCTGGGGCGTGCGGGACTCGTTCCGCAGCTACGTCACCGGCCCGATCGCGAGCGGCTCGATCAGCGCCTCGGGCGTCTCCGGCTCCGGCCCGTGGACCTGGTCCGGCGGCACCGGCCGGTACAACCCCGCCGGCCACGTCGGCTCGGCCTCCTGGTCGGGCGGCGTGCAGTTCACCGGGCACGCCGGCCAGCTGGACCTGACGTTCTCGAACCCCGCCGTCCGGGTCACGAGCGCGTCGTCCGCGACGCTCACGATGACGGTGGCGAGCCCGTCCGGCTCGTCGCGCGTGGCGATCGCGACGCTGGACCTGTCCGCGGGCTCGGCCTCCTCCGGTGCGTCGCAGGTGGCGTGGTCCGGGGTCCCGGCGACGCTGACCCAGGCCGGCGCCACGGTGTTCCAGGGGTTCTACGCCGCGGGCACGGCGCTCGACCCGGTGTCGTTCACGCTGCCGCTCGGCGCGCAGGTCGAGTGCGACGCCGCGTCCGGCAGCCTCGCCGCCACGGGCGCCGAGCCCGGCGACGCGATCGGCTACGCCGTCGCGCTGCTGCTGTTCGGCACGCTCCTCACGGCGGCGGCGTACCGTCGTCGGCAGCGACCGGCCGCGGCCGCGGCCTGACGAGGCGGGGCGGCCCGCACCGGTCGCCCCGCCCACCCGCGGCACGGTGTCGC
>NZ_JAANNB010000189.1 GCF_011603975.1 Cellulomonas sp. IC4_254
TGGAACCTATGAGGCTCGTGTTACCCGCGCCACCTCTTGAGGTCACAGATCGGAAACAAGTCGGTCATGTCCTCACCTGGCCGGGGTCATCGCGGCGGAGGCGGGGCAGCCGCGGACGTACCCTGGTCCGCGATGAGCACGACGACCCCGCCCCCCGTCCTCGCGCCGGCCGACGCCCCCACGTCGCCGGCCGGAGCGCCCGCGCGCACCTACCTGGTCAAGACCCTCGGCTGCCAGATGAACGTGCACGACTCCGAGCACATGGCCGGCATGCTCGAGCAGGCCGGCTACGTCGCCGCGTCGCCCGAGGCCGCGGCGGCCGAGGAGGCCGACGTCATCGTCATCAACACGTGCGCGGTGCGGGAGAACGCGGCCGACAAGCTGTACGGCAACCTCGGCCGGCTCGCCGGGACCAAGCGCGCCCGCCCGGGCATGCAGATCGCCGTCGGCGGCTGCCTGGCCCAGAAGGACCGCACCGGCATCGTCGAGCGCGCCCCGTGGGTCGACGTCGTGTTCGGCACGCACAACCTGGACGTGCTGCCGGTGCTGCTGGAGCGCGCGCGGCACAACGAGGCGGCGCAGGTCGAGATCGAGGAGTCCCTCAAGGTCTTCCCGTCCACGCTGCCGACCCGCCGTGAGTCCGCCTACGCCGGCTGGGTGTCGATCAGCGTCGGCTGCAACAACACCTGCACGTTCTGCATCGTGCCGCACCTGCGCGGCAAGGAGCGCGACCGCCGGCCGGGCGACGTGCTGGCCGAGGTCGCCGCGCTGGTGGACCAGGGCGCGATCGAGGTGACCCTGCTCGGCCAGAACGTGAACTCCTACGGCGTCGAGTTCGGCGACCGGGGCGCGTTCGCGAAGCTGCTGCGGGCCGCCGGCGCGATCGACGGGCTGGAGCGGCTGCGGTTCACCTCGCCGCACCCGGCCGCGTTCACCGACGACGTCATCGCGGCGATGGCCGAGACGCCCGCCGTCATGCCGAGCCTGCACATGCCGCTGCAGTCGGGCTCGGACCGGGTGCTGCGGGCGATGCGCCGGTCGTACCGGTCGGAGAAGTTCCTCGGCATCCTCGACCGGGTCCGCGCGCAGCTGCCGGACGCGGCGATCACCACCGACATCATCGTCGGCTTCCCGGGGGAGACCGAGGAGGACTTCGCCGAGACGCTGCGCGTGGTCGAGGCGTCCCGGTTCTCCTCGGCGTTCACGTTCCAGTACTCCCCGCGCCCCGGCACGCCGGCGGCGGACCTGCCCGACCAGCTGCCCAAGGCGGTCGTGCAGGAGCGGTACGAGCGGCTGATCGCGCTGCAGGACCGGATCGGCCTCGAGGAGGCGCAGCGCCAGGTCGGCCGCACGGTCGAGGTGCTGCTCGCCGAGGGCGAGGGGCGCAAGGACGGCGCGACCCGCCGGCTGTCGGGCCGCGCCGCGGACAACCGCCTGGTGCACCTCGCGCTGCCCGCCGGCCTGGCCGAGGCCGACGCGCCCCGGCCCGGCGACCTCGTCACGGTCGAGGTCACGCACGCCGCGCCGCACCACCTGGTCGCTGACTCGGCGGTGCAGGGCGGTACGTTCGCGGTGCGCCGCACCCGCGCGGGCGACGCCTGGGAGCGCCGGCAGGCGGGCGGCGACGACCACGCCCACGGCGGCGCCGGGGACGCGTGCGGGACGGGCGTCGCCACGGGCGGGCCGGCCGCGCCGGTGCTGCTCGGGCTGCCGACGCTCGGGCGGCGCTGAGGGCGCGTCAGACCTGAGCGCGCCTCAGACCTGCGGCGGCAGCAGCGAGTCGAACGACGCGAAGCTCTGCACGCCCGTGCCCAGCCCGCAGGAGATGAGCTGGTCGAGCTGCTCGGCGGTGACGCCGTGCTCCAGGTCGGTGGACACCTCGCTGTAGACGGCGAGCTGGCCCTCCTCCTCGCGGAGGTAGAGCTTCGGCCAGATGCGCTCGCGGTTCCAGTCGTTGAGGGCGAGCGTCACGGCGCGGCGGCTGTCGACCGGCAGCTGGCGGTGCCACCGGCCGCGGACCTGCAGGATCTCGCGGTGCTCGCCGAGGAGCAGCAGCCAGAACCGGGAGTCGTTCCACACGCCGGTCAGGTCGCCGTCCTCGTCGACCCGGAAGTGGTAGCCGCGCGACGACAGCGACGCGGCGACCCGGTCGCGGGTCAGCGGCGTCGGCCGGGCCTGCAGCGGGACCCGGCGCTGCGGCGCCGGCGCGGGGGTGCGCTCGCCGAGCACCCGGGACAGCCAGCCCGGCGTGCGGGGCGCGGTCACGGGGCCACCGCCGCGGGGTCGGGGTAGAGCTCGTCGATCGCGTCGAAGAACGTGCTCGACGTGCTCAGGCCGCAGAACAGGATCTGGCTGAGCTGCTCGTCGGTCGCGCCGTGCTCCAGGTCGGTCGAGACCTCGGCGACGACGTGCACCATGCCGTTGTCCCGGACCCGGACGTACGCCTTGGGCCAGATGCGCTCGGCGTTCCACTCGGTGCAGGCGTCCAGGACCTCCTCGAGCCGCTCGATCGCGATCTCGCGGTTCCACTGGCCGCGCACCTGGACGATCTCCTGGTGCTCGCCGAACAGGAAGAAGTAGAACAGCCGGCCGCGCCACAGCCCGCCGAGGTCGCCGTCGTCGTCGGTGAAGTAGTGGAAGTCGTTCCGCTCGAACCAGCGCACGACCCGGTCGGTGCTCAGCGGGGTCGGCCGGCCGTCGTCCACGGACACGCCGCCGGGTTCGGACCCTCGCGCGCCGCCGCGACCGGGGTTGGCGGGCACCGGGGCGGCCTCGCGGCCGCCGGCCGGGCGGCCCGGTCCGCGGCGAGGGCGGCGGTTCCCGAACAGACCCATGCGCACACCATACGCGCGGGCGCCCACGCCGCCAGCGTGGTCACCCCCCGTTCACCGGATCGGACATCTCGGGCGCCGATCCGCTCGCGCGATCGGGTTAGGCTCGTCCCGGACGGGGCCCTCCGTGCCCGCCACCAGCACCGACGTAGCCCGCGGGACCCACGTGGCCCCGCACGACACCCACGAGGACGCCATGGGTTTCTTCACCAAGCCGGACGCCGCGGCGTCCGTCCCCGGACCGCAGCCGCTGTCGCACCAGCGCATCATCGACGTGCTGGACGCGCGGGAGATGAACTACGGCGTCGACGACGACGGCGACATCGGCGGCTACTGGGACGGGCACCTGTTCTACTTCTTCCGGCTCGGCGGCCAGCAGGAGTACCTGCAGACCCGCGGCCGGTGGAACCGCAGGGTCGGCATCGACCAGTACGCGCGCGTCGTCGACCTGGTGAACACCTGGAACTCCGAGAAGCTCTGGCCGAAGGGCTACGTGCGGGCGGAGGACGACGTCGTCGGCGTGTACGCCGAGCACACGGTCGACTACGAGCACGGCGCCACCGACGAGCAGATCGACCTGCACCTCGCCTGCGGCATCACCACCGCGCTGAGCCTGTTCGAGCACCTCGACGAGCAGTTCCCGGCCGAGGCCGCCGCGGCGAAGGCCGCCGAGGCCGCCGCCTCCGGGGAGTGACGCGCCGCCGATGACCGAACCCGCCGCGCGGGCGTTCCAGGTCGACCTGCACGGCGTGGTCGACCTGCTCGCCCGGCACCTGTACTCCGGACCCCGGGTCTACCTGCGCGAGCTGCTGCAGAACGGCGTCGACGCGATCACCGCGCGCCGCGCCGTGGACCCGGGCTGCCCGGCGACCGTCCGGCTGCGCCCGCTGCCGGACGGCTCGCTGCTGGTCACCGACTCCGGGGTGGGGCTGACCCGCGCCGAGGCCGAGGAGCTGCTGGCGACCGTCGGCCGGTCGTCCAAGCGCGACCTCGACCTCGGCGTCGGGCGCGAGGAGTTCCTCGGTCAGTTCGGCATCGGCCTGCTGTCGGCGTTCATGGTCGCCGAAGCCATCGAGCTGGTGTCCCGCTCCGCCCGGGACCCGCAGGCGCCGGCCGTGCGCTGGCGCGGGCACGCCGACGGGTCGTACGACCTGGTCGAGCTGCCCGGCGCCGACCTGCCCCCGGGCAGCACGGTGCGGCTGCGGCCCCGCCGGGACATGGAGCACTGGCTCGCGGGGGAGACGGTCGCCGCGCTGGCGGCGGAGTTCGGCTCCCTGCTGCCGGTCGACCTGGCGGTGGAGGTGCCGCTGGGGTCGGGGGCGAGCGCGGCGGGGTCGACCGGTGACGCGGGCGACCCGGCGGACGACCTGCCCGCCGACGGCGCGCCCCGCCCCGGCCACGTGTGGCGCCGCGTCTCGGCGCCCGAGGCCCCCTGGGCCCGCGACCACCCGGACGAGGCCGCGCGGGCGCAGGCGCTCGCCCGGTACTGCGAGCAGACGCTCGGCTTCACGCCGCTGGCGCACATCGACCTGGAGGTCCCCCTCGCGGGGGTGTCCGGGGTGGCGTTCGTGCTGCCCGCCGCGGTGCCGCCGGGCGGTGGCGGGTCGCACCGGGTCTACCTCAAGCGGATGCTGCTCGGCACGCGCGTCGACGGGCTGCTGCCCGAGTGGGCCTTCTTCGTGCGGTGCGTCATCGACGCCTCCGGGCTGCGTCCGACGGCGTCCCGCGAGGCGCTCTACACCGACGAGGTGCTGCTGGCGACGCAGGAGGCGCTCGCGGACGCCATCCGGTCCTGGACCCTGCGCACCCTGGAGTCGTCGACCGCCCTCGCGCGGGAGTTCGTCGGCACGCACCACCTGGCGGTGCGGTCGCTCGCGCTGACGGACGACACGATGCTCGACCTCGCCGCGCGGATCCTGCCGTACGAGACGACCGACGGGACGCTGACGCTCGCCGAGGTCGCCCAGGAGCACGGGCAGGTCGTGTTCGCGCCGACGCTCGAGGAGTACCGGCGGATCGCCCCGGTCGCCCGCGCGCAGGGGCTCGCCGTGGTGAACGCGGGCTACGTCTACGACGCCGACCTGCTGGGTCGGCTCGCCGCGCGGGGGCCGGGCCGCGGGCTCGGCGAGGTGCGGCCGCTCGGCGCCGGCGACATCGCGCAGGTGCTGGCCCCGGTGCCGCCCGAGCGCGAGCTCGCGACCCTCGACGCCGTCCGCGCGGGCGGCGACGTGCTGCGGCCGCTCGACACCGAGCTGGTGCTGCGCACGTTCGAGCCCGCCGAGCTGCCCGCCGTGCTGCTGCACGACCGGGACGGCGACCACCAGCGCGACCTGCGGGCGGCGATGGCCGAGGCCGACGACGTGTGGAGCGACGTGCTCGCCGGGTTCGCCGAGCCCGCCCCCGCGCGCCGGCTCGTGCTCAACGACGCCAGCCCGCTCGTGCGGGACCTGCTGGACGCCCCGCCCGGCGAGGTGTTCGCCGCGGGGCTGCGGTCGCTGTACGTGTCGGCGCTGCTGCTGTCCGGCGAGCCGCTGCGCGCCCGGGAGTCGGAGCTGATGACCGGCTCCATGTCGGTGCTGCTGCGGGCGGGGCTGCGCGCGGACGCCGCCGGGCCGCGGGGCCGCGCCGGCGAGGGGGTGCCGGGCGCGCTGCCCGGTGCCGACGACGAGGCGGCCGGGGGACCGGCCGGGGAGGAGCGCGCGTGACCCGCTCGCTGGACGAGGCCAACCGCGAGATCACCCGGGTGCGGCAGATGCCGTACGGGCTCGCCCGCACCCAGGCCGCCGAGCGCCAGGTCCGGCTGGTCGACGCCGAGGGTCCCGACGCCGCCCGCGCCTACGCCCTGGGCACCCTGGTCGAGGCCTACCAGTGGGGCGGCGAGGTCGACCGGTCGTTCGTCGCGTTCGCGCGGCTGCTGCGCTGGTGGGACGAGCACCCCGAGCACTTCGACGCCCAGGACCGGCACGGCCTGTTCTGGTCCTTCAAGTGGATGATCTCCGGGCTCGCCGACTTCCCGACGGTGCCCGCCGAGCAGATCGACCGCACGCTCGCCGACATGGAGCGCCGCTACGCCCTCGCCGGCAACGGCATGGACGCCGTCGCCTACGAGCGGTTCGCCTGGGCGCGGCAGCGCGGCGCCGCCGACGTCGAGGCGGCGTACCAGGCGTGGGTCGCCACCCCGCGCGACGACTACTCCCAGTGCGAGGCGTGCGACCCCGGCGACCGCGCCGCGTGGCTGCTCGCCACCGACCGCGTCGAGGAGGGCGTCCGGATCATCGAGCAGACGCTCGCCGAGGACCCGTCCTGCGCCTCCGAGCCGGCGGACATGCTGTCGTACCTCGCGGAGGCGTACCTCGACCAGGGCCGCCCCCGCGACGCCGCCCGGACGCACCGGCGCGCGGTCGCGGCGCTCGCGGAGGCCGAGTCCGACATGGTCGGCGCCCGCGGCCGCCGGGTCCGGCTGCTCGCGCGCGGCGGGCAGGCCGAGCGGGCCGTCCGGGCGATCGAGGCCGACCAGCAGTACCTCACCGGCGGGGACACCCCGTACTCGCAGCTCGCGTTCGCGCGGCTCGTCGGGTCGGCCACCCACGTGCTGCGCTCGACCGGCAGCGGCGACCTGCCGGTGCGGCTCAGCTCCGTGCCCGCGACGACCGTGGCCGAGCTCGACGACTGGCTGCGGTCCCGCGCCGACGAGCTGGCGGCGCAGTTCGACGCCCGGAACGGCACGACGGCCGAGACGGAGTCGGTGGCGCGGGCCTGGGCGACCGAGCCGGCGGCCGACACGCTGGACCTCGACGTGCTGCCGCGCGGGCTGGCGGCGGGCGGCGGCGCGGCGGCGGGCGGCGGCGCGGCGGCAGGCGGCGTGGGCGCGGGCGCGTCGTCGGCGGGTGTCCACGGGTCCGCGGCTGCGGGCGCGACCGGTGACGGCGGTGCGGGCACCGGGGCAGGAACGGCCGACGCTGCGGCGGGGACCGGCGGGGACGCCCGGCGCGCCGCCCCGGCCGACCCGGCGGCGCTGGTCGCGGAGGCCGAGCGCCTCGCCGGTGCCGGCGACCTGGAGTCCGCCGCCGGCGCGTACCTCGACGCGGCGGTCGCGTTCGAGGGCGCGGGCCTGCTGACCGAGTCGGGCTTCGGCTACGCGGAGGCGGCGCACTGCGCGCAGGTGCTCGGCGACGACGACGGCGCGGCCTCCGGCTACGCGGCGGCGGTCGCCCGGCTCCTGGCCGCGGACGTGCCGGCGACCGTCGTGGCGCCGGTGGTCGTCGCGTGGGCCGGGGCCGCCGCCGTGACCGGCCAGGCCGAGGCCGTGCTGGCGGAGGCGGACGGGCTGCTGCTCCGGCTGGGCACCGCGGCCGGCCCGGACGACGACCGCGCCCCGGAGCTCGTCGCCCGGGAGCAGGCGGAGCACCGCCGCGCCGCCGCCGACCTGGACGACGCCGCGGCTCGGCTGCTGGCGACGCTCGGCGGCCCGGAGCGCAGCGCCGCCGCGGCCGCCCGCGCGCAGGCGGCGGCGGAGGCGTACGCCGGCCTCGGCGCGCTGGCGGACGCGGCGCACGCGTTCTGGCTCGCGGGCCGGCTGCACGACGACCTCGGGCACGTCGAGGACGCGGTGTGGCACCTGGAGTCGGCGATGGAGGGGTTCCAGGCCGCACGTCAGCGGGGACCGCACGGCGAGGTCGCGAACGCGCTCGTCGACGTCCTGCGCCGCTCGGGCCAGGACGCCCGCGCCGACGACCTGGCCCGCACCCTCACCCCCTGACCCC
>NZ_JAANNB010000018.1 GCF_011603975.1 Cellulomonas sp. IC4_254
CGCGAGCGTGGCGCGCAGGAGGACCGCGTCGACGAGCGCCACGCGCCGGCCGGCGCGGACGATGGTCGTGGGCACACCGGCATCAGCGGCGTCGAGCACCGACTTCAGCTGCTCTCGCGCGCGGGCGCCGGGGTCGGCACCGAGGTGGCCGGCGCGCAGGCGGTGAGCCCGGCCAGCAGCGCCGCCCCGACGAGAGCGGCGGCGGTGGTGCGGCGGCGAGCCGGGCGCCGGCTGTCGAGCGGTGCGGCGGTCTCGTCGCCGGGTGCGGTCGCGCGGTCGATGGTGCGCACGGCGGCCTCCTCGCGGCCGGGCGGTGTCCGGGAGTCCCCGGCTGCGGCACCCCTGGCCTGCACGTCCAGCCTCGTGAGCGGGCCGGCGCGGCACATCGGGCGCGAGGCGGTGCCGGGAGGTTGCGCCTTTGGACGCAACGCTGCGTCGGAGGGAGGAACGGTCAGCCGGGCGGGCTCGCCCAGTGCTCATCGAGCCGGGCGACAAGGTCGTCTCTCGTCAGCCCGGCCAGATCGGTGTCCGTGAGCCCGAGCTCGCGCCGGGCGAGGAACACGAGCCGCGCCGGCAGCGTCTCCTCCGGCGGGGCCGGCGCGCCCCGACGAGGGACGACACCGTCGCTGACGCACGCCCAGAACTCGACCGTCGTCACCTGCAGCTGATCTCGGAGGATGTGCGACCACAACGACGGCCCGTAGACGGTGGAGTCGACCGGGCGGGAGATCCGGGTCCGCAGGATCCGCCCGTCGGGCAGCGGCAGCTCGTAGGTGGCGTGGTGCCGCACCCGTCCGCCGCGCGCGCCTCGCACCGGGGACCAGCTCTCCGTGGTGCAGAACCGTTCGTGGTCGTCCCGGGTCGCCGGTCTAGTCATGGGCGCCCGTCAGCCAGTCGCGCAGCTCGTCGTCCGTGGAGAGCTCGACGAGCTGCACGAGCGCCCACGAGTCCCGGTGGTTCGGCGCGTGCCGGAGGTGGTCCGTCCAGTCCTCGGCGTACTCCTGCAGCGCGGCGATCAGGTCGTCGACCGCCTCGTCGGTCGTGCGACCCGTGCCCGAGAGCGAGGTGCCGGGCATGAACGCCGCCCACTCGCCGGCCTCGTGGGCCAGCTGGACGTCGGGTCGGAGCGTGTGCGCGAGCGTGGCGCGCAGGAGGACCGCGTCGACGAGCGCCACGCGCCGGCCGGCGCGGACGATGGTCGTGGGCACACCGGCATCAGCGGCGTCGAGCACCGACTTCAGCTGCTCTCGCGCGCGGGCGACGGGGAGGTCGACGACGGACATGGGGCACCTCGGCGGATCTCGGCGGCTGCATGTACGCGATGTACATCGTGTCCTCAGCGTAACGGCGGCGGCGTGCCTCCGGCAGTCCGTCGACGTCGACGACCGGGCTCCGGGATCCGTCGCTCCGGCGGGCGCTCCCGCGTCGCTCGGGTTACGGTCGCCGCTCCCTCGAACTGATCGGAGGCACGACATGGGGTATGCCAGCAAGCTGCTGAAGAGCGCGGTCGTGGCGAAGGTGGCCCAGGTCGCCATGCGCGAGATGTCGAAGCCGGAGAACCAGCGCAAGGCCAAGGAGCTGCTGGGCCGGGTCACGAAGCGGGGCGGCGCGGCCGGGCGGGCCTGACCGGCGTACGGCGCCCGGTGGCTCACGCCGCCGACTGCACATGAGACGGGTCGAGTGCCTATCCGCCGGGTAGGCGCTCGACCCGTTCGCTGTTCACTCGGCGCAGGGCCGAGCGCCCGGCCGGGCGTAGCGGCGTCCGCGCGCCCGCGGCCGTCGCACTCGCGCCGCTAGAGTCGCCCGGATGGACCGCCGCGATGCGACCCGACCCCCGGTGGCGGGCGACCCTGACGACCCCGGCGGCCCCGCGGGCATCCCGGCGGACGAGGCCGGTCGCCGTGCCGGCCTCGCGGCGATCCGGGACTCGGCGCTGGACCTCGGGTTCGGCGAGGGCGACGTATTCGCCGTCGAGGGGTACCCGACGTCCCTGAGCAGCGAGCACGTCGATCTCCGCCTGCGCGGGCCGCTGTTCGAGATCCGCTACTCCGACCTGGGCCGGGAGACCGTGCTCGCTCGGCTGGCGCGGGTCGAGGACGCCCGCCGGGCGTTCCTGGAGGCCGTCGGCCGTGAGGCGCAGTACCGCGGGTACGACGTCCCACCAGGACTGCTGCCGGCCCGGCGCCCGCGCGCGGACTCCGGGTCGGCCGCCGTCGCCGACGAGCGAGCACGGCTCGACGCGTTCACGAGCGCCCGCCGGGAACGCCGGCGTGCCGTGGCGGACCCGAGGTCCGAGGTCTACCCGGACGACTGGTGATCGCCGACTGCACATGAAACGGGTCGAGTGCCTATCCGCTGGATAGGCACTCGACCCGTTCGCTGTTCACTCGGCGCGCGCGCCCGCACGCGCCCGGGTCAGGCCCCCGCGCCCCGTAGGCGCAGCACCGACCACGACACCGCCGGCAGCTCGACCGTCAGCACGCCGTCCGAGCCGAGCGTCGCGCTCGCGTTCGCGCGCGGCAGCACCGTCTCCGCGTCCTCCTGGGTCGCGCGCCAGTGCACGTCGTCGTGCGCGTAGGTCAGGGCCTCGACGACCTCGACCGCCCCGACGCCCCGCAGGTCCACCCGCAGCGTGGTCGGCGCGTCGATCGCCCGGTTCACCGCGAACACCGCCACGTCCCCGGTCTCCGCGTCGTACGTCGCGACCGCGTCGACCAGCGCCGACTCCCCGAACCGCGCGTTCTCGTACGTCGGCGCGTCCACCGCCACCTGCAGGACCTCGCCCTTGGCGTACTTCGACGTCAGCGCGAACGGGTGGAAGGTGGTCTGCCGCCACGCCGGGCCGCCGGGCTCGGTCATGATCGGCGCGAGCGCGTTCACGAGCTGCGCCTGGCTCGCCGAGTGCACCCGGTCCGAGTTCCGCAGCAGCGAGATGAGCAGGTTCCCCACGACCACCGCGTCGGCGACCGTGTAGACGTCCTCCTCCAGCCGTGGCGCGACCGGCCAGTCCTCGCCCTTGGGGAGCGCGTCGTCGTTCTCGTGGTACCAGACGTTCCACTCGTCGAACGAGATGTTGATCCGCTTGGCGGTCTTGCGCGCCGCGCCGACGGCGTCCGCGGTCGCCGCGACCGTCGCGACGAAGTGGTCCATGTCCTGCGCCGACGCGAGGAACGAGCCGAGGTCGCCGTCCTGCTCGTGGTAGTAGGCGTGCGCGGAGATCAGGTCGACCTGGTCGTAGCACTCCTCGAGCACCTCGCGCTCCCAGGTGCCGAACGTCGGCATGCCGGAGCCGGACGAGCCGCACGCGACGAGCGTCAGGTCGGGGAACATCTGCCGCATGCCGCGCCCGGTCTCGGCGGCGAGCCGGCCGTACTCGCGGGCGGTCTTGTGGCCGAGCTGCCAGGGGCCGTCCATCTCGTTGCCGAGGCACCAGAACGAGATGCCGAACGGCTCGTCGGCGCCGTTGGCGCGGCGCTGCTCGGCGCGGGCGGAGCCGCGACGCTGGTTCGCGTACTCCAGCAGCTCCAGCGCCTCCGGCAGCCCGCGGGTGCCGAGGTTGACCGCCATCATCGGCTCGGCGCCGGCGGCCTCAGTCCAGGCCATGAACTCGTGCAGCCCGAACGCGTTGGTCTCGGTCGAGTGCCACGCGAGGTCGAGCCGCTCGGGGCGGTTCTCGACCGGGCCGACCCCGTCCTCCCAGTTGTAGCCCGACACGAAGTTGCCGCCGGGGTAGCGGACCGTCGAGATGCCCATCTCGCGGGCGAGCGCGAGCACGTCGCCGCGGAACCCGTTCGCGTCGGCGGTGGGGTGGCCGGGCTCGAAGATGCCCGTGTAGACGCACCGGCCCAGGTGCTCGACGAACGTGCCGAAGGTGCCGCGGCGGACCGGGGCGACCGTGAAGGCGGGGTCGATGACGACGGTGGCGGAGTGCATGGGGGAGACCCTTCGTCGAGGTGCGTTCAGCGTTGAACTACGGCGGCGCCGCCCACTGTAGTCCATCGTTGAACGAGCACGCGCGGCCCGGCGCCGGCGAGGCGAGGGGTCAGCGCGCGACGAGGTGGAACGGCGTGCCGATGTGCCCGCCCTCGCCCCGGCGGTCGCCGACGAGCAGGTCCAGGATCAGCCCGGTGGACGTCGCCAGGCCGGGGTCGATCGTCGTCAGCGGCGGCACCAGGAACCCGCCCTCCTCGATGTTGTCGTACCCGACGACCGCGACCCGCTCCGGCACCGGGACGCGGTGCACCCCGAGCGTGTAGAGCGCCCCGAACGCCAGCGAGTCGTTGAAGCAGAACACCCCGTCGAAAGCGACGCCGTCCGCCAGCAGCTGCTCGACGGCCGCGGACCCCTCGGCCCGGTTGTACGCGTCGACCTCGACCAGCAGCGCCGGGTCCAGCGGGATGCCCGCGGCGGCGAGCGCGCGCCGGTAGCCCTCGAACCGCACGTGCCCCGTCGAGCCCCCGTCGCCGGGCTGGAACCCGATCGCGGCGATCCGGGTCCGGCCCTGCTTGATCAGGTGCCGCGTCGCCGTCTCGGCCGCCGCGGCGTTGTCCGGGCCGACGTGCGGGACGGTGTCGGAGGCCAGGCCCTCGCCGTGCTCGCCGATGAGGACGAGCGGGACGGTGCTCCGCCGCGCCGCCATGTCCTCCCGGGTGAGCCGCAGCGGGCTGAACACCAGGCCGTCGATCGCGGGCAGGTCCTCGGACTCGAGCATCGACAGCTCGACCTCGCGGGTGCCCTTCGACTGCGTGACCAGCACCGTCGCCCCGCGGGCCTCGGCGGCGGTGACGAACTCGGACGCGAACTCGGCGAAGTACGGCTCCCGCAGGCTCGGCACGCACAGGGCGATCAGCCCGCTCCGCCCGCTGCGCAGCTGACGGGCGGCGAGGTTGGGGCGGTAGCCGAGCTCGGCGATGGCGGCGAGGACGCGCTCGCGCACGGGGGCGCTGACCCAGCCGGTGCCGTTGACGACGTTGGACACGGTCTTCGTGCTGACGCCCACGCGCTCGGCGACGTCGGCGAGCCGCACTCGAGCCACGGGCCGTCCTCTCGTCGTCGCGCATCCGCCAGGCGACCGGGCGACGGCGTCGGGTCGCCGCGAGCGGCTTCGTCGCGCCCATGCTACCGGCGGCCCACCCCAGGGGTTCGACGTCGAACTCCGTTCTCGGCGGACGGGGCGGCGTGGCACGATCCCTTTCGTGACGAGGCCCGCCGCACCGATCACGCGCTCCCGCGTCGCCCCGCTGCGCATCCGGATGACCGGCCGTGATCCGCGCGAGGAGCGCCGCGCCGCCACCCCGCTGGAGCTGCTCTTCGACCTCACGTTCGTCATCGCCTTCGGGCGCACGGCGGAGGAGCTCGCGGTGCTGGTCGCGGACGGCCACGTCGGCCCGGCGATCATCGGGTTCGCCTTCGCCACGTTCGCGGTGTCCTGGGCGTGGATCAACTTCACCTGGTTCGCCTCGGCCTACGACACCGACGACTGGCTGTTCCGCCTCACCACGATGGTGCAGATGGTCGGGGTGCTGATCCTGGCGCTGGGCGTGCCGCCGATGTTCGAGTCGCTGGCGGCGGGGGAGCACCTGGACAACAAGGTGCTGGTGCTCGGGTTCGTGGTCATGCGGGTGCCGATGGTGCTCCAGTGGAGCCGCGCGGCTCTGGCCGACCCGGAGCGCCGGCCGAGCGTCGCCGTGTTCATCACGACCCTGCTCGTGGCTCAGGCCGGGTGGGTGACGATCGCGCTGGTCGACCTGCCGACCGTCACGGCCCTCGCCTGCGTGGTCCCGCTGATGCTGCTCGAGGCCGTCGGCCCGGTCGTCGCCGAGCGGGTGCACGGCGGCACCCCGTGGCACCCGCACCACATCGCCGAGCGGTACGGGCTGGTCGTCATCATCGCGGTGGGCGAGGGGCTGACCGGCACGACGTTCGCGCTCGCCGCGATCATCGCGGAGTCCGGCTGGACCGTCGACACCGCGCTGCTCGGGCTGGCGGGGGTGGCGCTGACGTTCGGCCTGTGGTGGGCGTACGACGTGATGCCGAGCGGCGAGCTGCTGGCCGCGCGCCGGCGGCGGTCGTTCACATGGGGGTACGGGCACATCGTGCTGTTCGGGTCGATCATCGCGATCGGCGGCGGGCTGCACGCGGGCGCGTTCTACCTCCAGGGCGAGAGCACGCTGTCCGCCGTGGGGACGGCGCTCACCGTCGCGGTGCCGGTGGCCGTGTACGTCGGGACGTTCTACGCGCTGTTCGCGGTGCTGAGCCGGGCGCACGACCGGTTCCACCTGGTGCTCGTCGGGGTGTCGGCGGTGGTCGTGGTGGCGAGCGTGGCGCTCGCGGCGGCGGGGGCGCCGCTGGTGTGGTGCCTGCTCGTGCTGGCGGCGACGCCGTGGGTGACGGTCGTCGGGCACGCGTGGGCGGGGCGGACGGCGCAGACACGGCCTTGATCAGCGGGCCGTGCCTCCCCCGAAGTCTGATCGGAGGACGTGCGCTCGACAGAGGACCCACCACCACGTCACGGGGAGAGAGGTCTGGACCGCCCCGAAGGGGCGGCGTTACGGTCGGAGCTCAGCCGCATCCCGATTCGCTCGACGATGGGAGTGGCTGTGTTCAAGCACAAGAGGTCAGTGTCCGGCTGGGCGATCACCGCGCTCGCGACGGCCGGACTCGTGGGAGCAGCGCCGGGCGCGAGTGCGGACGGCGTGGGTGAAGAACCTGTCGCCGTCGACCTTGCCGAACTGCCTGTGGCGATCGCCAACCCAGACGTCCCCCTCGACGTCATCGCGTCGTTGCCCGAGGTCGTCCAGCTCTCGGACGTCACGATCGACTCGTCGTACGAGGTCGGCATGCTGATCGTCCATCCCGACGGGACACCCGTGGAGGGGCAGGACCCCGAGGTCATGAGCGCGGCGCGGAACTCGCGGGCTCTCTGCTCCGGTTCCGCCCTGGCGCCAGGAACCGGGTCGTTCGGTCCGGCGAGCACCTGCGGATCGGTGGTCTTCGGCTCGCCTGGCTACTACCGGAGCTACGTGTGGAACACCGGCGGCGTCGGGATCAACGCCCCGCGCGCGTGCGGGCAAGGCCGCGGCTTCACGTCGCAGGCGGTTCCTACGTGGTACTCGGTCGGCTGCGGGACCAACACTGGCGGGAGCGTGCACTGGGGGAACGTGCTCGGCAATCCTGCCTTCCGAGCGCAGAGCCTCAGCGTGCCGCTGTCGATCTCGGTGAGGTGGTCATCGTAACCGGGGACCGAGCGGCCGCACGCATCTGGCGTCGGCCGGGCATTCCGTTGCTCACCGCTGGCGTCGTCGTCACGGGGCTCGCGTTCGTCCCCGACGTGCTTCTCACCCTGCACCTGTCCGGCGGAGGGTGGTTCGGCGCCGTCGGGGCTGCTGTGGTCAACCGGCTCTCGATGACGTTGACGGTGCTGGGTTGCACGCTGCTGGTGGGTGGTCTGGTCGTGGCGAGCACGTCACGGCAGTCGTCCAGCCGTGGCTGACTCGCGGTACGGCGGAGGGCGCGCTGGACGAGCCCTCCGCCGTACCGCGGTCTACGGCCAGGACCTCGGGCGGCCGGCACACGGGAGCGGCATGGCTCAGCCCTCCGCCGCCCCCCGGTCCACCAGCGTGAACACGCTCGCCGGGCTCGACGGGTCCGCGTCGAGCGCGAGCCCGCCCTCCTGGTCCGCCACCACGACCCCCGCGGCCGAGGAGATGTTCACCTGGTCCGGCTGGTCCAGCGTCGCGACGTCGAGCTGCTGGTCCGGCGCGGCCGGGTCGCACGGCGCGACCGTGACGACGTCGTCGCCGGGCAGGCTCAGGCAGGACGGCTGCCCGTCGGTGGTGGCGGTCGTCCGGACCTGGAACGTCGTGCCCGTGGGCTGGAACACCCACGTCGTCGGGACGCCGCCGGCCTCGGCGGGGTCGGCGACGGTGGTGACGCCACCCTCGGCGGTGGTGGTGACCCACTCCCCGCCGTAGGTCTGGAGGTCGACCTGCCGGGTGCCGCCGAGCGGGTCGTCGGCGGCGGCCGTCGACGTCGCCTCGTCGGAGCCGGGCATGCTCGTCGCCACCGGGTCCGGGGCCTGCGTGCTGCCGGTGGTGCTGTCGGCCTCCGCGTCACCGCCGGTGCACGCCGACGTCCCGACGACGAGGGCGCCGGCCGCGAGGGCGAGCGCGAACGTGCGCGGGGTGCGGGTGCGCGAGCGGGTGGGGGTCGTGGTCACGGTGGTCCTCCTGCGGGTCGGCCCGACCGCTGCTCGATCGGTGGTAGCCGCGAGGGACGCTGCGGCACGCCCCTCACCTCGAACGTAACGAGACCCCGAGCAGGCGCAACCCCGCGACCAGGCGCGACGCACGCGCGAGGGGCGGACCCACCCGGGCCCGCCCCTCGCCTCGACCGTCCTACCGACCCGCGTCAGCCCTGCGTCAGCGGCGCCAGCGTGTCGTCGTCCTTGTACACGTCGGCCGCGTTCTCCTTCGTCACGATGACGGGCGTCAGCAGGAACGACGGCACGACCTTGACCCCGTTGTCGTACGACTCGGTGTCGTTGATCTCCGGGTCCTCGCCCTTCTGCAGTGCCTGGATCTCCTTGATCGTCTGCGCCACCAGCTCGCGGGTGTCCTTGTAGATCGTGGAGTACTGCTCGCCGGCCATGATCGACTTCACCGACTCGACCTCGGAGTCCTGGCCGGTGACGACCGGGGTCTCCTTGCCCGCCTGCGCCACGGACGTGAGCGCCGCGCGGCCGAGGGTGTCGTTCGGCGACAGCACGCCGTCGAGCTCGGTCGAGCCGTACGAGCCGGCCAGGATCGTGTCCATCCGCTTCTGCGCGTTCTCGGCCTTCCAGCCCTGCGTCGCGACCTGCTCGAACGAGGTCTGGCCGGAGACGACCACGAGGGTGCCGTCGTCGATCTTCGGCTGCAGGACGCTCATCGCGCCCTCGAAGAACGGCGTCGAGTTGGCGTCGTCCGGCGAGCCGGCGATGAGCTCGATGTTGTACGGGCCCTCGCCCTTGCGCTCGGCGAGGCCCTCGAGCAGCGCCTGGCCCTGCAGGACGCCGACCTGGTAGTTGTCGAACGCCACGTACATGTCGACGGCGTCGGTGTTCTTCACCAGCCGGTCGTAGGCGATGACGTGGGCGCCGGAGTCGACCGCCGCCTCGAGCTGTGAGCCCAGCTGCGAGCCGTCGATCGCGCCGACGACGATCACGCTGGCGCCCTGCTCGGTCATGGCCTGGATCTGGTTCTGCTGCTCGGTGACGCCGCTGTTCGCGAACTGCACGATGGGGTTGTACCCGGCCTCGGACAGCCCGTCCTTGAACAGCTGCTCGGCGAGCACCCAGTTCTCCGACGTCTTCTGCGGCAGGGCGACGCCGATGGTGGCGTCGGCCGCGAAGCCGCCGCCGCTCTCGGACGACCCGGCCGTCTCCTCGGTGGACGACCCGCCGCGCTCGGACGAGCAGCCGGACAGGAGCAGGGCCCCGGCGGCCCCGGCGGCGACCAGCGCCGCAGTCAGCTTCTTCATGGGTGGTGTCACTCTTCCTCGGTAGGGCACCCGTCGTTGGGTGCGGTCGAGCGTCGCGCCGGGGGTCGGCACGATGGAACACAGGTGTGGGGTCGGGGCGCGGCGCCGCGCGTCAGCTCCGCGCGAGCGTCTCGTTCTGGGACACCGGCACCGCGCCGGTGCCCGCGGTGCTGTCGTCCGGCCCGGGGTCCGCGGGTCGGCCGCGGCGGGCGCCCTTCATCAGCAGCCCGACGATCGACGGCCGGCCCTGGACCTTGTTGTAGACGTCGAAGGCGACCGCGGCGAGGAGCACCAGGCCCTTGATCATCTGGGTGCTGTCGGAGCCGACGCCCATGAGCTGCAGGCCGTTGTTCAGCACCGCCATCACCAGGCCGCCGATGAGCGACCCGACGACGGTGCCGACGCCGCCGGAGACCGCCGCGCCGCCGATGAACACCGCGGCGATCGCGTCGAGTTCCCAGTTGGTGCCGTCGAACGGCCCGGAGGCGGTCGACCGGCCGATGAAGACGATGCCGGCCAGCGCCGCCAGCACGGACATGTTCATCATCACGAAGAAGTTGGTGCGGCGGATGTTGACGCCGGACAGGGCCGCCGCGACCTTGTTGCCGCCGACCGCGTACACGTGCCGGCCGGTGATCGTGCGGCTCGACACGAAGCCGTACAGCAGGACCAGGACCCCGAGGATGACGCCGGAGACCGGGAACGAGGTGCCGACGCGGCCGCTGCCGAACAGCACCGTGGCGTAGGCGATGACGGCGCCGAGGGCGACCATCCGCGTGATCGACACCCACAGCGGGACCGGGGTGCCGCCTAGGCGGCGGGCGGAGCGGCGCTTGCGGAGCTCGCCGTAGACGACGCCCGCGATGGCCAGGATGCCGAGCAGCAGCGTCCAGTTGTTCAGGCCGGTGTTCGGGCCCCACTCGGGCAGGTAGCCGGCGCCGAGCGTCTGGATCTCCTCGGGGACCGGGACGGTGTTCGACTTGCCGATGTACTGGTTCGCGCCGCGGAAGAACATCATCCCGGCGAGCGTGGTGATGAACCCCGGGATGCCGACGTAGGCGACCCAGAACCCCTGCCAGGCGCCGATCACCGCCCCGACGGCGAGGCCGAGCAGGATGCCCGCCCACCAGGGGATGCCCCAGTCCCGGATCGCCAGCGCCACGATGATGCCGACCACCGCGGCCACGGACCCGACCGACAGGTCGATGTGCCCCGCGATGATCACCAGCACCATGCCGATCGCCAGGATCAGCACGTACGAGTTGCCGTTGATGATGTTCTGCGCGTTGGTCGGCGTGAGCACCTTCCCGCCGGTCGCGATCTGGAAGATGATCACCAGCGCGATCAGCGCGAACACCATGCCGAACTGGCGGGCGCCGCCGCCGAACAGCTGCTTGAGAGACGTCATCGTCCGTGGGTCCTTCGTCGGGTTCCGCTGGGGGGCTGGATCAGTTCGTGAGGGCGGGGCTGGTGCCGGTCATGAGCCGCATCAGCGACTCCTGGTCGGCCTGCTCCCGGTCGAGGACGCCGGTGACCCGGCCCTCGAAGATCGTGTAGATCCGGTCGCACAGGCCGAGCAGCTCGGGCAGCTCCGAGGAGATGACCACGACGCCCTTGCCCGCGTCGGCGAGGCGCTGCACCAGGCCGTAGATCTCGTACTTCGCGCCGACGTCCACGCCGCGGGTCGGCTCGTCGAGGATCAGCAGGTCTGGCTCCGGGAACATCCACTTCCCGAGCAGCGCCTTCTGCTGGTTGCCGCCGGACAGCTTGGCGACGCCCTGCCGGACCGACGGCGTCCGGATGTTCAGCGACTTCCGGTAGTGCTCGGAGGCCAGGAACGCCAGGTCGGTGTCGAGCACCCGCCGCTTGGTGATCCGCCGCAGGTCCGCCGACACGATGGTGTCGAGGATGCTGTCCAGCAGGTTGAGGCCCTGGACCTTCCGGTCCTCCGGGACGTACGCGATCTTGTGGTCGATGGCCTGCTGGACGGTGTGCAGCTCGACCGGCTCGCCGTCGATGAGGATCTCGCCGCCGCGGAACCGCCCGTACGACCGGCCGAAGATCGACCGCGCGAGCTCGGTGCGGCCGGCGCCCATGATCCCGGCGAACCCGACGATCTCGCCGTGCCGCACCTCGAAGGCCGACCCCTTGCAGACCATCCGGTCGGCGACCGTCGGGTGCTCGACCCACCAGTCCCGGACCTCGAAGAACGTCTCGCCGATGTTCGGGGTGTGGTCCGGGAACCGGTGGTCGAGCGACCGGCCGACCATGCCGCGGATGATCCGGTCCTCGTCGACCTCGCCCGCGCCGGCGTCCAGCGTCTCGACGGTCTTGCCGTCCCGGATGATCGTGATCGAGTCGGCGATGGCGGCGATCTCGTTGAGCTTGTGGCTGATCATGATGCTGGTCATGCCTTTGGCGCGGAGGTCGCGCAGCAGGTCCAGCAGGTGCGCGGAGTCCTCCTCGTTCAGCGCCGACGTCGGCTCGTCGAGGATGAGCAGCTTGACGTCCTTGGCGAGCGCCCGGGCGATCTCGACGAGCTGCTGCTGGCCGACGCCGATGTTCTTGACCTGCTCGTCGGGGGAGAGGTTCAGGTCGACCCGTGCGAGGAGCTCCGCGGCCTTCTCGCGGGTCGCGTCCCAGTCGATGCCGAGCGGCGCGGCGACCTCGTTGCCCAGGAAGATGTTCTCCGCGATCGACAGCTCCGGGATGAGCGCCAGCTCCTGGTGGATGATCACGATGCCGGCCCGCTCGCTGGACTTGATGTCCTTGAACCGGACCTCCTCGCCCTGGTAGACGATCTCGCCCTCGTACGTGCCGTGCGGGTAGACGCCGGACAGGATCTTCATCAGCGTCGACTTGCCGGCGCCGTTCTCGCCGCAGATCGCGTGGATCTCGCGCTCGCGCACCGTCATCCGGACCTGGTCCAGCGCCTTGACGCCGGGGAAGGTCTTGGTGATCGACCTCATCTCGAGGACGACGGGGGTGTCCAGCATCGTGCCTGCTCTCTGTGCCGCGCTGCACGGCCGGCGTCGGTGCCGGTCTGTCGAGCTCGCGGTGGACGCTAGGACCGCCGCGGGTTTCCCGTCAACCTCTGAAGGCAATCTGCCGGGTCGGCGTGACGGAATCGTGACCGGACGCGGGCCAGGTGGTCGGTTTCTGGGCGAACCGGGGCGAGGCGGGCGCACTGCGCGGTCCGGGCGGGGGTTTGCCCACAACTTCTGAAGGCAATCGAGCGTGGCGCGTGAAGCCAGGGTCAGCGCGTCGCCCACGCCGGGCGGACGGCGCGGGTGGCCCCGGCGATGGCCCCGATGATCTCCTCCGGCGCCGACGTCGCCGCGTCGAACGAGCCGTTGTTCCGGCCGTGCCGCAGCACCTCGATCCGGTCCGACACCGCCCGCAGGTCGGCCAGGTTGTGGCTGATGATGACGACGCCGAGGCCCATCTCGCGCAGGCGCTCGACCAGCATCAGCACCTCGGCGGTCTGCACGACCGACAGCGCGGCGGTGGGCTCGTCGAGCACGAGGATCCGCGGCCGCGTCGTCAGCGTCCGGGCGATGGCGACCGCCTGCCGCTGCCCGCCGGACAGCTCACGCACGGGCGTCCGCACCGACGGCACCGTGATCGTCAGGTCCCGCAGGATCTGCGCCGACGCCAGCTCCATGCCGTCGATGTCCATCGGGCTGCGCTTCGACGCGCGCAGCTCCCGGCCGAGGAAGATGTTCGCCGCGACGCTGAGGTTCTCGCACAGCGCGAGGTCCTGGAACACGGTGGAGATGCCGAGTGCGTGCGCGCCGGCCGGGTTCGGGATGCTCACGGGGTCGCCGTCGATCTCGACGGTCCCGCTGTCGGGCTGGAGCACGCCGGAGATGATCTTGGCGAGCGTCGACTTCCCGGCCCCGTTGTCGCCCACGAGCGCGACGACCTCGTGCGCGTGCACGGTGAGGTCGGCGTCGGTCAGCGCCTCCACGGCGCCGAACCGCTTGGTGACCTTGCGCAGGGCGAGCAGGGGCGGGCCGCCGGGGCTCGGTCGGCCCTGCTGCTGCGTCGTCGTCCACTCCACGTCGAGTGCCACGGTCTCAGTCTCCGTCCGGCCGGGCGTATGTGGGGAGGGTCGTGCGGGTGCTTTCCAGCGCGAGCAGCACCGCGCCCATGGCCTCGGCGTTCGGGCCGAGCTCGGCGGCGACCACCTCGAGCGGCGCGATGTGGTTGAGCGGCACCCGCCGGCGGATGGCCTCGCGCATCGGGCCGATCAGCAGCTCGCCGGTCTCCGCGAGCTCGCCGCCGACGACGACGCACTGCGGGTTCACGGCGATGGCCAGGCCGGCGACCACCGCGCCGATGGTGGCGCCGGCGTCCTCGACGACCTGGCGGCAGCCGGGGTCGCCGTCGTTGGCGAGGGCGACGATGTCGCGGAGGGTGAGGCTGCCGCGGCTGGCTCTGAGTACTTCGATCAGCGCGGGCGCGCCGACGACGGTGTTGAGGCAGCCGCGGCTCCCGCACAGGCAGACGTGGCCCTGGGCGTCGACCTGGACGTGGCCGATCTCGCCCGCGGTGCCGGCGAAGCCGCGGTGCAGGTTCTTGTGCAGGGAGATGCCGGCGCCGGTGCCGTGGGAGGCGCGGACGTAGACCGAGTCCTGGAAGTGCCGGCTCGCGCCGAGGCGGCTCTCGGCGAGGGCGCCGAGGTTGGCGTCGTTGTCGACGAACACGGGGACGCCGAGGCGCTTCGACATCACCTGGGCGACGGGGGCGTCGTCCCAGCCGCGGAGGATGCCGGGGACGGAGACGGTGCCGGTCGCGGCGTCGACGGGGGCGGGGAGGCCGATGCCGATGCCGAGGAGCTCGTCGAGGCCGGAGCCGACGCGCTCGAGGATCTCGACGATGAGGAGGGCGGCGCGGTCGAGGCTGGTGTCGGCGCGGTGCTCGTGGGGGAGGGGGAGGGCCTGCTCGACGAGGACCTGGTGGGCGGAGTCGGTGAGCGTGATGCTCATGTGCCTGGTGCCGACGTGGACGCCCGCGGCTAGGCCCGTGCGGTGGACCATTGTGACGAGCATGGCGCGGCGGCCGTTGTGGATCGTGGCGCGGACGTCGACCTCGCCTGCGCTCTGGAGCTCGCGGACGATGTTGCTGACCGTGGCTGCGCTCAGGCCCGTGGTGGAGGCGAGCTCGACCTGGGTGAGGCCGCCGTAGCGGCGGATGGTGTCGACGACGGTGGCGCGGTTGGCTTCGCGCAGGGCGGTCTGGGAGCCGGCCATGTGGGGTGGGGCCTCCCTTTCCGCCGCGCCGGTGCTGGTGAAGGGAGGGTACTCCTGGGCCGCCGGCGTTCACCGAGCGCTCCACGAGCGTGCCTGGGCCTACGGCGACCCGACACGGAAACGTGCCGAGTGTCGGCTCATCGCCTGGTAGAGCCTGCCTGCGAGAGGCAATCCGCTGCGGCGGTGCCTTCAGCGGCCGGGTGTGAGCCAATTGAGTGATCTACCTCGCGCGGTGAGCATCTGCGGTGGATGCCTGGGGTTGCTGTGGTTGGCTGCCCACATGAGCCTCGAGCAGACGAACACGGTCTACGTCGCGCTGGACCTGCTCACTTGGCAGCAACAGGGGACGCTTGTCCTGAGTCCCAAGTTCCAGAGGCGCGGCGTATGGTCGTCGGGCGCTCGAGGCTACTTCATTGACACGTTGCTGCGGGGATATCCGGTTCCTCCGATTCATCTGCGCCTGTCGCTTGAGCCGACGCGTGGTGTCGTGCG
This sequence comes from Cellulomonas sp. IC4_254, assembly GCF_011603975.1. GTDB lineage: Bacteria > Actinomycetota > Actinomycetes > Actinomycetales > Cellulomonadaceae > Cellulomonas. The sequence continues at coordinate 15,267 of NZ_JAANNB010000018.1, forward strand.
TGAGGTCATCGATGGTCAGCAGCGGCTTAAAGCGCTGCTGGACTTCATGGCCGGAAAATTCCGACTGCCTCGCCAGCTCAATGCTCCGTGGGCGGGCCGGAGTTACGAGCAGCTCACACCGGAGCAGATTCAGACGCTTATGGAGTTCCGGTTCCAAGTTTATCAATACCAGAACCTTGATGATCGCGCAGTCCTGGAGATTTTCCAGCGCATCAACACATACTCGGTCCCCCTCAATGCGCAAGAGCTCAGGCACGGCAAATACTTCGGCGAGTTCAGGCAGAGTGTTTATGAGCTGGCTTTTGACAGGATTGCGTTTTGGCGCCAGGGAAGGATTTTCACCGAATCGGCCATTGCGCGAATGAGCGAGGCCGAGCTTGTCAGTGAGCTCTTAATTCTGCAAATGGATGGATTGCAGGATAAGAAGAAGTCCATCAATGAGTTCTATGCACAGCTTGACGAGTCGTGGGGCGACCACCCGGTTCGCTGGTCGACAAGGGCGCGAGAGAGCGTCCCTGCAGAATGGCTGCCCAGGGCGGAGTGCGAGCGACGCTTTTCCGTCACCCTTGACGCGATCATCGACGCTGTCGGCGCAGATATTTCAGGGTCCGAGTTCAGGCGAGTTCCGATGTTCTACTCGCTTTATGCTGTGGTGTACCACCGCCTGTTCGGCCTGCCAGGGTTCAATCGGGACACGCCGAGGTCCGCGCTCGATAGTTCCGCAGCGACGCTATTGTCGCAGGCCATCGCTGAACTTTCCGAGCTCGTCGCGGAGAAGCCGCAGGTCGACGAACTGTCGGGCTGGCGCCGCGAGTTTCTGGTGGCATCTTCGCGCCAAACTGACAACGTCGGCCCGAGGCGCGACCGCAGTGCTGTTTTGTGGGATCGAGCGGGCCTGGGCGGCTGAGGTGAAGGCGATGCCCCCGATCGGCACCCGATGCGTCGCGCGATTCAACGAAACACTTCGAATAGCCGCCGCGACTGAAGGTTTGTGGCTTTCTGCTCCACCGGCCTCGTCGGTGAAGAAGAGCCTTAAGGTGCACCAGCTAGAGGCGCTCTACGAGGCAACTTATCTGCGGATATTTGCTGCGTTTGAGTCGTTCATCGAAGACAGCTTGGCCCACTATATGGCTGGGTATGAAACCGCAAACTACTCGCCCGTTGTCGCAAGTGGTAGCTCGTCGCACGGCACGATAACGGCTGCGATCTCGACGCTTTACGGCTCGCGCCCGTATCTTCTGTGGCATGACATGGGGCGGGATATTGATCGATCTCGTAAACACCTAGTCGATTGCCCTGTCGAGGTCGCGTTGAGTGCGAACCAGTCCAGGCTCGCCGAGTATGCAGCAATAAGGCACCATATCGCTCATGGGTCGGCCGACTCGCGGCGAAAGTTTGAAGTTGCGGCCCTATCGGTCACGGGTAGGACGCATGGCGGGCGCCCTGGGCGGTTGCTCCGGTCGGAAGACATCTCCGACCCGCTAAATGCGCCAAAGTGGATTAGGGTGATTGTGGACGATATCGCGAACACGGTCCTGTCCATTTGTCCGTGAACTTGCGGTGATGCTCCCGAGGCGTGGATCGTGCGCGCGTCCGCCACGGACCTACTTGGGGTGCGACCGTTGACCGACGAAGCAGGCGGGTCTTAGCGTCGATCCCGACCGCACCGCCCCTCCGGGCCCCCGACCCCCTCCACGTCACGCGCCAGGGTCGCCGCGCCGCGGGACACCGACGTCCCAGGGGGCGGCGCCGGCCGACGTGGACAGGGGGAGTCACATGCGCATGCGTCAACTCCGTCGCGGCCTCGTGGGCGTCGTAGCCCCGCTCGCGGTCGCCGCACTGCTCGTCTCGGGCGGCCCCGCTGCCCTGGGGGCCGACGACACCACCGACCGCTGGGGCGGTGACAAGGGCGGCGGTCACCACGACACCGCCACCATCACGTCCGAGCCGTGGGGCGCCACCGAGGACGGCACCGCCGTCGAGCGGTACACGCTGAGCAACCGCGGCATGACTGTCCGGATCCTCACCTACGGCGGCATCATCCAGTCGCTCGAGGTCCCGAACGGCCGCAAGGACCCGGTGAACGTCGTCCTCGGCTTTGCCGACCTGCAGGGCTACCTCGACAACAACAACCCGGGGCCGTACTTCGGCGCGCTCATCGGCCGGTACGGCAACCGCATCGCGAACGGCCAGTTCGAGCTCGACGGCGTCACGTACAACCTGCCGATCAACAACGACCCGAACAGCCTGCACGGCGGGTTCAACGGCTTCGACACCAAGGTCTGGACGGCGACGCCGATCCAGAACAACGGCACCGTCGCGCTGCAGCTCAACTACCTGAGCCCCGACGGCGAGGAGGGCTACCCGGGCAACCTCGACGTCCAGGTCACCTACACGCTGACCCGCGACCAGAAGCTCGAGATCCACTACACGGCGACGACGGACGCGCCGACGGTCGTGAATCTGACGAACCACACGTACTGGAATCTCCAGGGCGAGGGCACGTCGTCGATCTTCGACCACGAGCTCACGCTGCCGGCCAGCGGTTACACGCCGGTCGACTCGACGCTGATCCCGACCGGCGAGATCGCCGACGTGTCGGGCACTCCGATGGACTTCCGGTCGGCGACGGCGATCGGCGAGCGCATCCGCGAGCCGTTCGAGCAGCTGCTGTTCGGGCAGGGCTACGACCACAACTGGGTGCTCGACCGGCCCGACGACGGCAGCCTGCGGCTGGCGGCGAAGCTCCGTGACCCGGACTCCGGGCGGACGCTGAAGATGTGGACCACCGAGCCGGGGATCCAGTTCTACTCGGGCAACTTCCTGGACGCGACGCTCGTCGGCACCGGCGGGCACGTGTACCGGCAGTCCGACGGGCTGGCGCTCGAGACGCAGCACTTCCCGGACTCGCCGAACCAGCCGCAGTTCCCGAGCACGACGCTGCGGCCGGGGGAGACGTACGACACGACGACGGTGTTCGACCTGTCGCGCGGGAGGCGGTGAGCTCGTCGGAGGAGGCGGACGTTTCGAGATGGATCGGTGGCGGTCCGGCGCGGTACGGCGCCGGACCGCTGCAGTGCCTGCTCAAGACGAGGCAACTACGCCTATGTCGGGAAGCGCGAGCGACTCCTCCTTGGCATATCCGGCGCGATGCAGGTCCGGCTGTCCTGAGACGTGGAGGTCGAGTGTCGCTCGTGGTCCGGGGCATAACACAGCTTGCATGTGCCGACGAGGTCGGTCGCACGGCAAAATCACGTACCTCGTCTCTTGGGGACTCAGCTACCGCCTGGGGCGCTGACTGAAGGCGCACGCCGGCGCCGTCCGCCGCGCTCCGTGACCTATTGAACCTGCGCGGCCCGGTGGTGTTGGTCGTTTGCTGATTCGGGTGCGGGAGATCGGAATCTATGGGACGTCGGAAGCGGACCGGCGCGCGGCGCGCGCTTGTCGAAGCCTGCGCGGAGGTTTGCTTCCGCAGGTCAGCCGCACTGACGAGGCGGCGTGGAGCCGCATCGCCAGGAACGTCGAGCTCGTCTCGATGAGCCAGTTCTCGCGGTTGCCGCCGCGCTCCGCCAGAGCGTGCAGCGCGTGACATCCAGCGGTTGACGAGCGTCGAACACGTCCGGACTCATCCCACCGCCAGCCCTCCGAAGTCCGCCCGGAGGCGCGCCACGTCGTCCCGAATCTCGGTCTCCGGGCCGTACTGGTAGCTGACCATTCGAACGCTCGTCCCCTCGGTGCGGTTGTAGAAGTAGGTGGTGAACTGGGCGCTGCTCGGGGCCGCTCGTAGTTGCACGAAGTGCCCGAGGCGCAGCGGGGACTGCGACCCATCCCGGACGAGGTAGAGCTCGTCCTCGAACATAAGGTCGCCCACCGTGAACTCACGAGCGGCGAAGGGCGTCCGCGTCCCGACTGCGACCTGCGCCGTCTGAACGAGGCCGTCGCGACGTCGCCTGGCGCCGAGCGGACGGACCAGCAGGAGCTGGGACCAGACGTTACCGAGGAGCCCCCGCAGCTCCCTGAGGTCCGAGACGAGCGAGTCGACCTGAGCCGCCAACTCCTGCTCCGAGGTGTACCCCGTGTGGCCGGACCACCGGTTTCGCTTGCCATTCAGCTCGTTGAACTTCTTAACGACGTCTTTCGAAGTCAGCCGCTCGAGGCCGGCGCGACCGAGGCCGGCGAACGCGCGGCGGACGCGCGCCACCTCATCCGCGTCGCCGTTATCTAGCGCGCTGCGCAGGCTCTTCGAGGTCTTCTCGACGATGACCACCCAGGTGCCGAACGATGCCTTCTCGATTCCCAGATGGTTCGCGTTCAGGGTCTCGCGGATCGCGGCCTCGGTCTCGCGGCTGCTGCCGGGATCGCTGCGGCTCGCGGAGAGCAGGACCGTCGCATGGAAGGTCACGATCGCCTCCCACGCGTGGAGGTACGCGCGCTGCTTCTCCACCACCGAATGGGCGGACTCGGCGGTCCACAACGCTGATGCGATCGGGTACGGCAACTGGTCCAGCCACGCGGTGAGCGAGTCGTCGAAGGCACCCGCGATTCTGCTCACAACGTCGTCGGCGCTATCCGGGGCGGACCAGATGCTCGCTCGCTGAGTGCTCAGCTCCGCCTGGAACGAACCGAGCCTCTCATCCGCCGACGCGAGGGCGAGCTGCAGGCGAAGGTCGGGGACCGGCACGAGGAGCTCGTCGGCCCACCTCATCAGCGAGTTGGCGTCCGACCGCAAAGCCCTGATGTGGTGGCCGGAGCTGCCATTCTCGATCGCGCGGAGCCGACTGGCAACGCCCTGCTCTGAGTTGAGCCAGGCCGCCATGAAGGGCGGGTAGATCGAGTCGTCGTCGAGATCGATCGCGAGGACCCGCCCGCCGGCATTCGTCTCGGACAGATCGGTGGCGGCTCTGCCAGCCCACGTCGTCGGGACTAAGAACTGGCGGTCGCCCTGTCTGTCCGCCGAATCCGTCACCGCCTCGGGCTGCCGGGCAATGAGACTGCTCAACCGCCGGGTGGGCCAGCCCTTCGCCGCCATGTCCCGAAGCAGCTCGCGCGAGTCGTCGCCGAAGACGCGACTGGGATCCAGGTCGACGGTCTCGCGCGGCTCCGCGGTCAACGAGACGCCGGAGTCTGGGCCGTACCGGGCCTCCAGGAACTGACCGTCCACCGCCGTGTCGTTGTATGTGGTGATGCGCCACGAGAGCTGACGCCCCTCGCTCGTCGTGCGTGACAACCGCGCGTCCCTGCGCGTGAACTGGCGGGTACTGATGGTGCGATTGCGCGGGCCCGGTTTTTTCGTCCTCAGCCCGGACTCAAGCTCGTGGAATGCCTCGACAGCGATCGACCTGCGGCGGTTCTCCGTGGTGAACATCGTCTGCAGGTCGGCGATCATTGCCTTGCCCTTACCGACGTCCTCGGCCTCGTTGGAGAAGGTCAGGAGGTACAGGGGGATCTCGGTGTTCGGCGCGAGCCCATCGGGAAGGCGGGTGACCGACTCCAGCAGGCCGGCCTCGACGATCCGCCGCCTGACGTCGGCGGTCGCGCCGCCAGAGCTCAGCGCGCCCGGGTTCACCAGTGCCGCGACACCTCCCCCTCCCTGTTCCGCCGGGCGCAGCTTCTCCAGCGCCAAGGAGATGAACAGCCAGGTGCTGTCCGAGCGCTGCGGGAGGCCGAACCCGAACTCGCCGTTGGACTCCCGCGCTTCCACTGCTGCAGCCGAGGGCCGCCAGTCCATGCCCCAGGGCGCGTCGACGATCACCAGATCGGCGCGGAAATCCTCGAAGGCGTCGTGCGCCAACGTGTCCGCATGGGCGACCTCGGCGTCGTGGACCGCCTCGAACCGACGACGGCTCGCGGACACGGCGGCTTTGTAGATGTCCTGGCCGCGGTAGCGGACCGTAACTCCCGAGGACTGCAACGCGTCGACCACGAGGTGTCCGGCGAATCCGAGGCCGGCCGCAGGATCCCAGACGTCGACGGTCGTCAGACTTGGATCGAGGCGGCTGAGGCCGCCGACGGCAAGTGCCCGCGCCAGGGACACGCTCGTCGCGTGCTCCACGCCGACCAGGCCGCGATCCCTGTCGGAGTACGGCACCGAGTCGGAGTGCTGGAGCGCCGCGCTGATCGCCGGGTGCGGAGCACTCTTCGTTCTCATCGGCCTACTCGCCCGAATCGGAGGCATCGGCGTCATCGAGATCTGTCTTGTCCGTCATCCGCATACGGCGCGACTGATACAGGTACTGGCCGATGAGGCGGATGAACTCGTCCGCGCGTTCGTCCTCCCCGGTCAACGCGCCGGTGAGCTTACCGAACGCCCCCTCGTTCAGCACCGCGGCGTCGGTCAGCGTCTCGCGGAGCTCGGGCGAGGCGAGGAACTGGTCGACGGCGTTGTGGTCGATCTGGTCAGCGATGCGCTGGTCTTCCTCGGCCAAGCCGGCCGCGGCGATGACGAAGCCCTCGATCTGGGGGTCGGCGAACTCCGCGCCGAAGAGCGAGTTGATCCGGGCGACAACCTCGGACAGCAACTCCTGCTGCGGGTCCGGTCGGGAGACCCCGGACCCGACGCCGGTGATGCCGGGAAGCCTGGGTGTGTCCTGGTCGCCAGAGAGGCCGATGTCGGCCCTGCCCTGGTCGATCTGGCGTACGCGGCGCAGCTCGAGACCCGAGACGTCGGCGTCAGCGCCCCGGTCGGCGGACGGGAGCAGCCGCACCAGCTGGCGCAAGAACTCGGCCAGCTTCTCGAGCTCGCTCGTGCCATAGTCGACCACCTGCGACATGAAGTCGTACAGCCGCACGTAGGAGCCGCAGTCCTTGCGGAAGGTGCGTAGCTCGTCGAGCGCCTGGCTGTCCTGGTCCTTCGTCGCCTCGGCCCACCTGCTCGCGAACTCGTGGCGTGCCGGCGTCACGGCCGCCGCCAGTGCGGCGTGGGACTGGGTCGGCCTCCACCACGCCTCCGCGTAACGCTCGACGTCGTCCGGCGCGTAGATCCTCGCCTGGGCCAGCTTCGTCGCGAGCCGGTGCACCAGGTTCGGGTCAGTCTCGGTCTCGACGTGGGCCTCGAGGTAGTAGGTCAGGAACGCCTCTCGGATCTCGGCGGGGTCGTTGACGAAGTCGAGCACGAAGGTGCGGTCCTTCGCTTCTCCCGACGGCGCTCGGTAGGTGCGGTTGAGCCGCGACAGCGTCTGCACGGCGTGCACGTCCGGGAGTCTCTTGTCGACGTACATCGCGCACAGCAGTGGCTGGTCGAAGCCCGTCTGGAACTTGTCGGCGACGAGCATCAGCCGGTACTCGGGACGGCGGAACTCCTTGGCGAGGTCGGATCCGACCCCTGGGTTCATCGACGCCTCTGTGACGTCGGTCAGCCCGTACTCGTCGTCGCTGATCTTGTCGGAGAACGCGACGATCGACTGGTAGCCGTAGCCTTTCTGTGCGAGGTACTTGTCGACCTCTACCTTGTACCGGGCCGCGGCCTGCCGGGAGTCGGTGACGACCATCGCCTTGGCGTGGCCATCGAGGAGCCGGGCGACATTGGCGCGGAAGTGCTCGACGATGATCTCGACCTTCTGGCCGATGTTCGCTGGGTGCAGCTTCGCGAACCGCATGATCTTGCGCGTCGCGACCTTCGGGTCCACGAGGCGGGCACCGTCGTCGACGATGTCCGTCAGGACGCCGTCCTCGCCGCGCTGCTGAATTTCGAATGCCGTCCTGTACGTCTGGTAGCCGCGCAGCACGTCAAGGATGAAGCCCTCCTCGATCGCCTGCCGCATCGGGTAGACGTCGAACGACACCGGCTTCCCGTCGTCGGCTGGGCGGCCAAACAGCATCTTCGTCTTGACCTTCGGCGTGGCCGTGAAGGCCAGCAGCGACACATTACGAGCACCGGCCCGCGCCGCCGTCTCTGCGGCGATCTGCGCCTCGCGCGCATCGTCGGCCTCTAGGATCTCGTTCACGACATCCTGCGAATCGACCACCTCGTCGGTGGCGAGCTGGCCGCCCTCCGTCAGCACTTTCTTCAGGTCGGCGGCCGTCTTGCCGGACTGCGAGGTGTGCGCCTCGTCCACGATCACGGCGAAATTCTTGTCGCCCAGCGTTGTCTCCAGGAGCCCCTTGACGTATGGGAACGTCTGGATCGTGACGACGATGATCAGCGCCGAACCCGTGAGGGCGTCCAGCAGCGCCCGTGACTTCGAACCGCCGGAGCGCCGCACTGCCGCGGAGTCGATGACGGCGACGGTGCCGACAGTGTCGTCGACCTGCTCGACGGCCTGCTGCAACTGGGCATCGAGAACGCGGCGGTCGGAGACGATCAGGACCTTGTCGAAGGTCTTCTCGTTGGCTGCATCGTGGAGGCGGGCTAGCCGGTGGGCGGTCCACGCGATGGTGTTGGTCTTGCCCGACCCGGCAGAGTGCTCGATGAGGTAGCGCCTGCCCGGGCTCTCCTCGGCGATCGTCTCGACGAGCTTCTTCACCGCGCGCCACTGGTGGTATCTCGGGAACACCAGTGTCGTAGACCGCTTGATCCTCCCGGTGACGGGGTCCTCGTCGGCCTCGGTCTTGAGGAACATCTGCGAGCCGAGGATGGCAAGCCAGTTGTCGCTCTGCAGGACCTGTTCCCATAGGTAGGACGTGGCGGCCCCGTCCGGGTTCGGCGGGTTGCCGGCAGCGCCGGTGTCCTCGTGGCCGCGGTTGAACGGCAGGAAGTAGGTCTTCTTCCCCGCCAGCTTCGTGGTCATGTGGACCTGGTCGTCGTCGACGGCGAAGTGGACCAAGGCGCGGGTGCCGAAGCCCAGCAGCGGCTGCCCCGCCGGGTTCCGGTCGTTCCGGTACTGGCTGACGGCGGTGCGCCACTCCTGCTTGAAAAACGACTTCAGCTCGATGGTCGCTACTGGCAGACCGTTGATGAAGAGCACCAGGTCGATGGAGCGGGTGTCCCCGCGCTTCGGCGAAAAGCGGACCTGGCGGACGACCCGCAATCGCACCTTCCGGTAGTGCTCGGTGGTCGTCGGGTTCTGCGTCGTGGCCGGCCTGAACTGGCACATACGGAGGTGCGCGGTCGCCCCGCGGGTGTGGGAGAACTTCCGGCGCAGCACGTTTAGCGTGCCGCCGCCCGAGCCGATCGGCGTGTCCAGGCGCGACACGAGCGAGGACAGCAGTGCCTCTCGGTCCGCGGCTTCAGCGCCCGTGCCGACGCGGACGACCTTCGCGTACTCGTCGGGCTGCGTCTCGGTCAGCCACCAGTGCACGTCCTCGGGCCAGATCGCCCGCTCGGCGTCGTAGCCCTCGTCGGTCTCGCTGTACTCCCAGCCGTTCGCGGCGAGGTGCTCGGCGATCTCGCGCTCGAACGCCTCCTCGCGGGTGCCGTCGGGTGCCGCCATGGTTTAGCTCGCCTTCCGTGCCGTGCGGACGTCGATCTGCCCCGTCACCGCCGCCGTGATCAGCGCCGAGCGGCGCTCCTTCGCGAGGGCGATGTGCTTCCCGGCCTTTGCGATCAGGGCGTCGATCTGGGTGGTCTCCTGGCGGTACTTGGCGACGAACGACTTCTGGTGCTCCACGGGTGGGAGAACCAACGGGACTCGCGCGAAAGTTGCCCAGTTCCGGAAGTCGACGCTCCGTTGTCTCGTGCTCGGGGCCTGGGTGGCGAGGAAGCCCGAGGTGCCCATATACCGGATGAGGAGCGCGAGGTATTCGGCGTCGTCGTCGTACCGGGGCGAACACACGTGATACACCGGTGAGCACTGGCCCTCGCTGTCTGAGATGCCGACTGCGCCGGCGAAGCCGTCGAGGGCGTGGAACACGATGTCTCCAGGCATGACGCCCTGGTAGCCCGCCTCGGCCTCCGACATCGTGTACCCGTCGGCTCGGCGGTTGGCGCGCAGCGTGACGACGCCGTCGCGATAGGCAGTCACGACGCCCGATCCCGGAACGGACGTCCGCTCGAGGGGTATGAGGGTCTGGCGAACAGTCGCCGGGCGGCGGCCCTCAGTCCGCTGGAACTCAGCGTCGGCGATGGTGTCGCGGCGCTCTCGAAGAAGTCCGATGAACTCCTCCTGCTTTGCGACGAGCGCGTCGATCTGAGCGGTCTCGCGATCCAGGTAGGCGGCGATGGCGCGCTGCTCGTCCGGGTTCGGGAGCACGAACGGCATGTCCGTGAGCATCCATCGGCGCACTGAATCCACCGTCGTCCGCGCAGAGCCGTCCTGAGCCATGAGCCGGAAGAAGGACGAGAAGTAGTAGAAAAAGTACCGCGGCAGCACATCGCGGAAGTTCGAGAGCACGTACACGCGCTGGTGCGCATGGAACTTGCCGCGGACGTGGTGGAACACCTCGCCGACCGCGCCATCTCCGGCGGTGAGGACGGCCTCGGTGTCGAAAGTGAATTCTGTGCTTCGGAGCGGATTGGACGATCGGACGTAGAAGTCGTACCCGCCCTCCGGCTCGGCGTCCTGGGTGTCTCCTGAGCCCGTTGCGACGTCGCAGATGAACCGGAGCCTCGTGATCGACCAGTCGGCGGGAACTTCGGTCAACCACCGACTGTCGACCCTCTGCGTCGCGCGGGCCCCAAGCTGAACGGCTGTCATCCTTCCACCTCGCGCAACAGCGTCATGATCTCTCCGACGACCCGCTCGAGGTCGGCGTCGATTTCGCCGAGCGGTCTGGGCGGCTCGTACGCGTAGAAGTGGCGCGTGAACGGGATTTCGTAGCCGGTCTTTGTCTTCGACCAGTCGACCCAGGCGTCGTCGACGTGCGGCCTCACCTCGGCGTCGAAGTACGCCTGCACCGTTTCTGCGAGCGCCTCGTGCGCCTTTGGATGCCCGCCCCAGCCGAACGGCACGTTCTCGGTGTCGCGGAGCGAGGCGTCAGGCTCGGGCTCGCCCTTGTTCGCACCCGAGACGTAGACGCAGATGTCGGCGGCCTCGTCGTGGACTCCTATGGTCTGCCACAAGGTCTTGCGCTGAGCGGTGGTCAGTCGGAGCCCCTGGGCGCCGAGGTGCCTACCGAGCTCCCGGTTGAACTTCTCCCGGTTCAGGTACGGGTCGTCGCCGAAGGACTCGAGCGCTTCAGTCAGTCCCGCGATCTTGCCGAGCGTCTTGTGTGCGGCCGCGGCGCTGATCGTCTCCGGCGTGCACTCGAACCGCAGCTGCAGCGGGCGCTCGACCGTGACGGTCCAGTAGGCGAAATCAAGGTTGTCGAACACCCTCACAGGCACCCTGATCGCGTCGTCCTCGTCCTCGCCCTCAGTCCCGGCGAAGGCGCGGACGATCGCCTCGCGGCCCTTCTCCGCGATCTCGACACGCTTGGAGCCGATGGACTTCCGCAGCTTCGACCCCAGCCCGGTGGCGTCGATCAGCTGCACTCTGCCTTCGCGCTCGACTGGCTTCGCGTTCGACAGGATCCACAGGTAGGTGGCGATGCCGGTGTTGTAGAACATGTCGTTCGGCAGGGCGACGATGGCCTCGACCAGGTCGTTCTCGAGCATGTGGCCGCGGATGTCGGAAGGGCCGGAGCCTGCTCCGCCGTTGAACAGCGGCGAGCCGTTGAGGACGATGCCGGCCTTGCCTCCGCGGCCGCTGTCGTCGACGTCGCGCATCTTCGACGCGACGTGCAGCAGGAACAGCATCGCGGCATCGCCGACGGCCGGCAGGCCCGGCGAGAAGCGGCCCTGTCCTCCGCGGGCGTGCTCGTTCTTCACGTCAGACTCGACGGCCTTCCAGTCCGTGCCGAACGGCGGATTGGAGAGCACGTAGTCGAAGCGCCGGTCCTCGAAGCGGTCGACCACCAGGGTGTCGCCCTGCCGGACGTTCGAGGGATCTTGGCCCTTGATGAGGAGGTCGGCCTTGCAGATGGCGTAGGTGCGCGGGTTGATCTCCTGCCCGAACAGCGCCGTTGACGCGTCGGGGTTCAGCCCGTGCAGGTGCTCGTCTGCGACGGTGAGCATGCCGCCGGTACCGACCGTGGGGTCGTAGATCGACCTCACAGTGCCGCGGTCGCGCAGAGCCTCGGTGTCCTCGGCGTAGACCAGATCGACCAGGAGCCTGATGACGTCGCGGGGCGTGTAGAACTGGCCGGCACCGTCGTTGGCGGACTCGGCGAACCGGTAGATGAGGTTCTCGAACAGGTCGCCCATGTCGGCGTTCGAGACGGCGTCGGGCGACAGGTCGATGCCCTCAAAGTGGCGGGCGACCTGCGCGAGCCGGTCGCGCTCGTCGAGCGTGCGGATCACGTTCTCGAAGCCGAAGGACTTGAACACGTCGAGGTTTGCGGAGAAGCCGCCGACGTAGTCGATGAGGTTTTCGGCGAGGTTGTCGGGGTCCTGCAGCGCCTTCTTCAGCGTGTAGGCGCTGGTCGTCCAGAACGACAGTCCGGCGCTCTCCTCGCTGCGGGTGGCGATCTTCAGGTGCGTCCGGCGCTGCTGCTCGCCTGAGTACTGCACGACGATCTCGGCCATCGCCTCGCGGTGCGGATCCATCACGCACTCCAGGCGGCGCAGCACCGTGAACGGCAGGATCACCGAGCCGTACTCGGCCTCGGCGTAGGGGCCGCGCAGCGTGTCGGCGACGCTCCACACGAAACTGGAAAGGACTGACACCGCTGGTGATTCTCCGGATCTGGGTCGGCGCGGGAGTTGCCGGCGAGACCGGCGATCCTGAACGTGCCCATGCTATCGGCGAGCACCGACTCAAATGGCGGAGTTGCGCATCTGCGTGCCGATGGGGGGCCTGCGGCGGTAAGTGGTTGGCTCCGGGGTCAGCACATGACCCACCCCGGCGCGTCCATCACTCCCGCCTTCAGCCAGGAGTGGTTCCGCAACTGGTCGCGCCACTCCACGGCCGACCGCCGCTGCCCGTCCAGCCGCTCCCGCACCCGCGTCGAACGGCCGTCGTCATGCTCGCCAGCTCCGGGGTCGGCAGCCCCGGGGGGACGGCGCAGTCGCTCTCCGGCTCCCTCGTGGGCGCCGGGCTTGCACGAGGGAGGGAAGGTCCGATGGGAGTACGCCGGACGGGTCGCGCTGGCCTGGGTGCTGACGGTGCCCGCGAGCGTGGTGGTGGCGAGCTGCGTCGCGTGGGTCGTCGGGCGCGCCGCCGGATGAGGCGGCTGGCGCGCGGCATCTCGGGTGCGGCGCGGGACGACCTGGTCGACGGTCTGGTCGGGCAGCTGCGCGCGACGGAGGAGGCGTGCGACGTGGCGCTGCGGCTGGCGCGGGGGTCGTTGGCGCCGGCGGCCGCACGGGAGGAGGTGGCGGCGGTCGAGCACCAGGGCGACGCCTGGCGGGCGCACGTCGTGGGGTCGCTGACCCGCGCGCTCACCTCGTACCTCGACAGGGAAGACCTGTTCACGTACTCGCGGGCGATCGACGACGTGCTCGACAACCTCCGGGACTTCGTGCGGGAGGTGGACCTGTACCGGGTGCGCCCGGCGCCGGGGTGGGTGTCGGTGCTCGAGGAGATCCGGGCCGGGGTGCGGGCGCTGCGGGCGGCGACCGGGTGGCTCCGGCGCGACGTCGGGAGGGTGTCGGTGGCGTCGCTCGCGGCCAAGAAGGCGCCGGTGCGGACGCGGTACCAGGAGGCGATGGCGCGGTTGCTGGCGGAGCCGCTGACGTCGGAGACGCTGCGGCGGCGGGAGGTGCTGCGGCGGCTGGACATCGTGGGGTTGCGGCTGTCGGAGGCGGCGGACCACCTTGCTACTGCGGCGATCAAGCGGGGGACGTGAGGCGCGAGAGCCAGTCGGTGCGCCGGCTAGACCCGGCCCTCGCGCGCGTCCGCCGCGACACGAGCAGCCAAGCGCTCCAGCATCGTCAGGCCCGCGAGCCAATACTCGTAGACGCTGGGCCACTCCCCGAGGAGCTCGCCGGAGAGCCAGAACACCGGCTGCCCGCCGTCGGTGACGGGACCGGACCTGTCGATCACGAACACGGCGTTGTCGGCCACGTGGATCGGGTAGACGTTCTCGCGCGGCGGGAAGCCGGTGGCGGGGCCGTCCTCGTAGAAGGCGGCGAGCAGCGCGTCAGCCCGCTTCCAGCGCGGCCCGGCGCCCAGATCCGACGTGGCGAGGATGTCCCCGTACGCGAAGACGTCAGCCCACCCGTTCCCCTCCCGCAGCACGGACTCGTGCTGGGCATCGAGCTCGAAACCGAGGCGTACGCGTGCCTCGGCGAGATCGGCCTCGGTCGCGCGCACACCGGGAAGCGTCTCGGGGAACATGGCTGGCGCGATCTGCGAGATCGCCAGTCTCCGCGCCAGCATCTCGCCCACCAGGACGGCCCACGAGAGGGTCTGCGTCATTGCGGGCTCCAATCCCAGCTGCCGCGGACGAGGGTCCAGTCGGGCAGGCGCCCCTCGAAGATCGTCGGCGTGGACCCCAGCGGGAACCTCTGGGCCTGCGCGTCGAGCAGATGAGCTGGTACGTCCCCGTTCTCGCTGCTCAACGCGTCCCCCGCTTCGGCTCCGTGCGCGAAAGTAACAGCCGGTGCAGCGCGATGTGCGAGATGGGCGAAAGTGATTGCCCACCCGGGAGGCCCTCGTGACAGCGGACCTGCCGCACCAGGCCCTCTCGGCGCGGGGGCCGTGATCGGCGACCCGGACGAGCGAGTCGGGCCGTTTCCCGGCGCGAACGGGCGTCGCACCGAGACCGAGTCGGACAGACGCAGGGGAGACGCGTGACGCACGATGCCGGGCTGACCGGATCAGAGCTGGGGTCATTGAACAGGCGCGGGATGCAGGGCGAGGCCGTCGACATCGTCGGAGCCCTGCTGCGCTCCGAGCTCATCGTGCCGAGCGGCGGCGCGGTGGGATCGAACTTCGAGGGCTTCGTCCCGGTGCTGTTCGACCGCGGGGAGACCCCGATGCTGGCGGTGTTCACCTCGCTCGAGCTCACGGCGAAGGTGTCGCACCAGGCCCGGTTCGCGTTGACCATGACCGGGCGCGACCTGGTGCTGCGCATGCCCGGCGGACACGGGCTCGTGGTGAACCCGGGTCACGAGGTCGGGTTCGAGCTGTTCCCCGACGCCGTGCAGGCGGTCGCCCAGAGCGCCCGGAACGCTGCGCCTGACCGATGACTGGTGCGCCCCTCACCCTCGAGCAGCAGCGGACGATCCGTCGGCCCATCTCGTAGGTCATGACAGTCGGACCGGGTCGAGACCACCCGGTCAGCCCCAGAACTCCCGGGGCATGGCGGTGAGGCGCGGGTACATGTCGGTCGACCCCGACCACCGGGCGACCGGTTCGACGTGGTCCGACCCGGGGACGAGCCGCGTGAGCGTCATCGTCGTCGCGCGGTGGGTCACCGTGAAGAGCCGCTCCTCGTCGGCGTAGCCGAGCACCCGGTGGTGGCCGTTCCCCGGCGGCTGAGGCCTCCTCGTCTCGGAGCCCGCGCCGGGCAACGGAGGGAGCGGGCGCTCGGCACCGGTGTCCAGCCGGTGCTCGACGATCCGGCCACGGCGATCGAGCAGCAGCCGTCCGCTGTCGGGGTGCCACGCGAAGGACCCGACCAGCCGTGCCCCGTCGATGGTGTGCCGCAGGTCGCCGGTGCTCGGGTCCAGCAGCAGGACGACAGGGGCAGAGGGGTCCGCAGTTGCCAGCGACAGTGCCACCAGCGAACCGTCCGGCGCCCAGTGCACCGAGCGATCATCTGAGGACAACATCATCGCCGTGGGCTGCGTGAGGATCGCGGTGGACGTACCGGCGCGGACGTCGACGAGGTGCAGGGCGAACCACCTGGGGATGCCGGCGGTCGCGTTGACCCGCTCCAGGAACTGGCTGGGGCCGAACTGCCGGCTGATGTCGTAGAACTCGTCGGGCCGCCACTGCTCCGCGACCGCGACCAGCGCTCCGTCCGGCGACACCGCGAGCTCTCGGCGCCACTCCCACCCGCCGCGTGGCTCGAACGGGAGTCGCGAGGTCGAGAGATCGGACAGGTCGAGTCGGACGATGCCCTCGCTGAACCGCCTCTCGAGCATCGGCGTGCCGTCGTCCGGATGCAGCCCTTCGACCTCGATCAGCACCGCAGCGCCGCCCTCGACGACGAGCGGAGCCACCGCATCCGACCCGCTGCCCAACCGGGGGAGCGCACGGAGCTGGCCCGACTCGGGGACCCAGGCCCAGTGACGACCGTCCGCCCGGATGAGGGCGGCCACCGGGCCCGCGGAGGGAGAGAGCGGCTCCACCACCATCGCTGCGTGCCAGCGAGGTGCACCGGTCGACGGTCTCGGGCGTTCGGTCACGGGTCGGACGGTATCGCTGCCGGGCCACCGCACGGCGGCGATCGAGCAGTCGCGATGATCGACCTGTCGCGAGGGCCCACGCCGACGGTCTCGTCGCTGGTGGCTGCGCCGGACGGGTGGTGTCCGCCGGCAAGCGCACCGCGGGACCGCCGCCTCTGGTTCGCTCGCCGGTGTGAGCGCCGTGATCACCCCCGCCGCCCGCGCACTCCTCCGCGCAGGCGGCGCCGTCACGCTCTCGATCACGGCGGACGACACCCCCGTGACCCGTGACGCGCTCGGCGCGACCCGGCGTCGCCTGTACGCGCTGAACGACAGCGACGTCGGCGACGGCGAAGGGCGCGGCCCGTCCTTCGTCGCCGAGCCCGTCGCGGTGCCGGGCGGGTTCCTTCTCGCTGTCGACCTCGACGGTGTCCCGTCACGGGGTCGCCGGGCGCTGCCCGCGCTCCTGACCGCGGCCTGGGACGAGGCCCGGGCCGAGGCACGCATCGACGCGCCGACGCGCATGGCGGATTCCCCGTTCCTCGCGCTGCTGCACCGCGAGACCTTGGCGGGCCACGTGGTGGCGAACGCGCGGCAACGCGACTTCCCGTTTACGGCCCGTGAGCGCGAGTCCTGGGCCGCGATCCTGGACATCGGCTTCGCCTGGCTGACCGGAGGCGCGGGCGAGCGTGTCGCCGCAGGCGTCGTCGGATTCGGGGGGCCTTTCGAGATCGACCTCGACGGTGCCGACCTGATGGTGGCGGTTGCGGCCGTGCTCGGCGCCGGCGGATCGGTCGAGCTCGCGAGGCGGACCCCGGACGGCGACCGATACCTGAGGCTGGAGGCGGTCCTGCACGCACGACTGTCGGCGGCCTGGCTGCCGGGGGAGCAGACCGTCGCTGCTGTCGCCGCGGGGCTCGATCCCCTGATCGAGCTCTGCGAGCGGCGGGCGGATGCCCTGATGTGGGCCGGTGCCGACCTGAAGGACACCATCCGGTCGGGGTACGCCCTGCCGTACGCCGACGGCCCGATCGCGACGGACGACCGGCCGCCGCCGGTGCCGCTGGGCCCGCTCGTCGACGTCGTGACCGCCGCCTACCCGTGGCAGATCCTCGCGCCGGCTGTCCGCACCCGGCTTCCCGACCCGCTCCCGGGCGCCCACGAGCGGCGGCTGCCCGGAGGAGGCTCCGCCGTGCGCTTCGGATCGTGGCAGGACTGGGCACCCGGTGACGGTCGAGCGGCGGCGCGCACGGCCGCGTGGACCGCGCTCGAGCCGGTGATCGCCGTCGACCGCTCACGACGTCACGGGTAGGGGGCGGTGGCGACGGCCTCCGAGCCACCGGTGCACCGGTGCACCGGTGCCTGCCCAGTTCAGAGCACGAACACGTGCGACGACACCGTCGCCTCGAGCGCCACGGCGACCGCGAGGTCCCGCGCATCCCCGCCGGGCTCCAGCCGGAACCGCAGCCGCGGCCGCAGCGTCACGACGGGCGACCCGTCGCGCCGGAACACCACGCCGCGCCGACCGGTCGCCGCCATCGTCCACTCCGTGCCCGACCCGGCGCCCGAGGCGACCCGGCCCGCCTCGGCGCGCGACCGCGGCGGCTCCTCCCCGCTGCCGACGCGGGCGCTGACGACCTTGCCCGCCCGCGTGAGGCTGCGCGGCAGGTCGAGCAGCGGACGGCGCAGGGCCGGCTGGTCCACGACGCCCCGCTCGGTCCCGACGGCGAGGGCGAAGCCGTGCCACGGGAACGCCTCGAACCCGGTGGTCGACTGCGGCGCGCCCGTGCGCTCGCGGCCGACCACGTCGAGGATCGTGACCGTCGGGACGCCGTCGCCCCAGGTCACGGTGCCGTGCTCCTGGAGCGACCACGCGGCGAACACGTCTCCGGACGCCGACGGGACGCGCAGGTGGGCGGGG